>NZ_VIRS01000005.1 GCF_006912135.1 Cryptosporangium phraense
GCGGCCAGGTCGTGGCCGACCGCGACCAGCAACCGGTCGCCGGCCGCCTCGCCGTGGTGGACGTTGAACGCACCGAAGTCGTCGAGATCCAGAAACGCGACGCTCAACGGCCGGTCGGAACGGGCGGCCCGGCCGGCCGCCGACTCCAGCGCCCGGTCGAACCCGCGCCGGTCGGGCAGGCCGGTGAGGTCGTCGGTCTCGGCCCGTGCCGCCGCCCGGACCAGCCACCCGAGGATCACCCCGAGGATCGCGTTCTGCCCGGACATCGCGATCACCGCCGCCCACGGCATCGCGTCCCACTCGACCTTGCTCACGACCAGCGTCGCCGCGCAGAGCAGCTGCAGCGCCCAGGCCGCGGGCCAGGTGAAGAACGCGAACGCGAAGATCGTCACGAACGTGAGCTGCGAGGCCAGCGCCATCGCGAGGATCTCGCCCCGCTCGGCCCGCACCCCGATGCCGATCACGCCGATCACCACCGCGGTCAGCGCGTAGTACACGGCCGGCGGGATCCGGATCCCCCGCACCGCGACCACGCCCAGCCCGACCCCGAACAGGCTCGCCAGCAGCGCGAGCAGCAGCACCGGGGTCCGTCCCCGCTCCCCCAGCACGAGCGCGCAGGCCACGCCGATCAGCCCGCCGACCAGGTACGAAGCACCGGCGATGGCCGCCATCGCCCGGCCGGTCGCGATCACCGGCCGCCGGAATCCACGCAGCCGGAGCCACCCGCGCAGTGCCGAGAGCACGTCGGGTTTCATACCCGCTCCATCGGCGGCTCCATCTCCGAGCGAAGTGTTCCGGTGAGGGATGCTTGTCATCGCAACGACGACGGAGGAGGAGCGGTGACGGAAGGTCCGCTGCGGGATCACTTCGGCGAGGGCGGAGCGCCGGAGTCCGCCGCGGCGGACCTCGTCCGCCTCGTCCACGGACTCCTGCCTCATTCCGACGTCCTCCCTGCCGACGTTCCGGACGCCAGAGAGCCGGACGCTCCACCGGTGGACGCCCCGCCGAAGGGCGCGGTGGCGGCCGGCGCGGGAGCGGTGGGGGCTCGCTCGGAGGGCGCAGGATCAGCGGGCGCAGGAGCGGCCGGCGCGAAAGCGGCCCGCGCGGAAGCGGCCGGCCCGGAAGCGGCCGGCGCGGAAGCGGTGGGGGCTCGCCCGGAGGGCGCGGGATCAGCGGGCGCAGGAGCGGCGGGCGCGGGGGCGGCCGGCGCGGGGGCGGTGGGGGCTCGGTCGGAGGGCGCGGGCGGGGAGGCCGCCCGGGCAGGAGTGGACGCGGCGACCGTGTTGTCGGCGCTGGCGACGCTGCGCGAGGTGCGGGCCGAGCTCGCCCGCTGGGAGCCGCTGCTCGTCGACGCGGCCCGAGCCCTGGGCGTGAGCTGGCACGACCTCGCACCGGCGCTGGGCGTCGCCAGCCGGCAGGCGGCCGAGCGGCGCTATCTGCGGTCCCGCCCGGCCCGGGACGACGAGTCCGGATCGACCCGCGACGAACGCGTCCGCAACGAGCGCGACCGGCGCGCCGAGGACCGGGCGGTCGTCGACTGGGCCCGCGCCCACGCCGCGACGCTGCGCCGGGTCGCGGCCCGGGCGGCCGACCTGCGCGGCCGGCCCGACCTCGACGAGCCGACCCGGCGCGCCGTCGAGGAGGTGCACGACACGCTCGGCGGCAACGACACGTCGGCGCTGATCGCCCCGCTCCGAGCCGTCCGGGAGTCGCTCGGCCCGAGCCATCCGGCGCTCGCGAAGTCTATCGACGACGTCATCGACCGCACGGATGAACTGCGCGGTGACACCCGACGTCGACGATCCCAGGACCGATAACGTCATCTTTCCGACGACCGGACGCTTGTCATCGGAACGACGACGGGCTATAACAGAGGTGCGCGTTGACGAATCGGACAACGAATCGAGGAGGTCGTCATGTTGATGCGCACCGACCCGTTCCGGCAGCTCGACCAGCTCTTCGCCGGCGTACCGGGCACCTGGTCCAAGCCCGCCGTCATTCCGATGGACGCCTACCGGGTGGGCGACGAGTTCGTCGTCGAC
Source organism: Cryptosporangium phraense (assembly GCF_006912135.1). Taxonomy (NCBI): domain Bacteria; kingdom Bacillati; phylum Actinomycetota; class Actinomycetes; order Cryptosporangiales; family Cryptosporangiaceae; genus Cryptosporangium; species Cryptosporangium phraense. The sequence continues at coordinate 2,043 of NZ_VIRS01000005.1, forward strand.
TTCGACCTTCCGGGCGTGACGCCCGACGCGGTCGAGCTGGACGTCGAGCGGAACGTACTGACGGTCCGGGCCGAACGGCGGCCCACCGTGGAGCAGCCGGCCGAGATGCAGGTTCGTGAGCGTCCGCTGGGTGTGTTCACCCGGCAGCTGTTCCTGGGCGACGCGCTCGACACCGAACGCATCCGGGCGTCTTACGACAACGGGGTGCTGACGCTGCGCATCCCGGTGAGGGAGCAGGCGAAGCCGCGCCGGATCACGATCTCGCCGGGCGAGACCGCCCGCAAACAGATCGACGCCTGACCGGGCCGGCAGCCATGAGCGCTGTCCTCGAGGATGCGTTCGTCGCGCTGGTGACGGCGGATCCGGAGTTGGTCCGGGCGGAGTTCGAGGAACTGATCGCGGCCGGGTGGGGGTCAACCGATCCCCCGGACGCCAGGCCCCCGGATCAGCCCGGAGACGCGAGCCGACCGCCGCCGGGGCCGGTTCTGTGGTGTGATGCGGGCCCGCCCGCACGGCCTCCGGGCCATGACCCGGAGAACGCCCCCGACCGCGAACGCTCCCCGCCCGAGCCCCGGGCCTGAGGCCCCGGGCCCGAGCACGACCGACCGACCGACGACGACGAATCGGGGCTACGCGACGCTCGCGTAGCCCCGATTCGTTGCCGGGGCTTACTCCGGAATGCGGGCCGAGACCTCGTCCAGCGTGGCCCGCTCCTCGGCGTCGAGGTCGAGGGTCGCGGACGCGATCAGAGCAGGCAGCTGCTCCGGCGTCCGGGCGCTGGCGATCGGCGCGGCCACGTCCGGACGTCCCCGCAACCAGGCCAGCGCCACCGTCGCGATCTCGACCCCACGCGCGGACGCGATCTTGTCGAGCTCGTCGACGACCGCGAGTCCCTCGTCGGAGAAGTACCGGGTCGCGAGCCGGCCGCGGATCGCACCCGCCTCCAGGTCGTCCTTCGTCCGGTACTTGCCGGTCAGGAACCCGCTGGCCAGCGCGAAGTACGGCACGACGGCGAGGCCCTCGGCGGCCGCGACCGGCGCCAGGTCCCGCTCGTAGGCGGCCCGGGCCACCAGGTTGTAGTTCGGCTGCAGCGCCACCGGCGCGTCGAAACCCTCGCGCCGGGCGATGCCGACCCACTCCCGGATCCGGTCGGCGCTGTAGTTCGAGATACCGACGGTCCGGACCTTGCCCGCCTTCACCAGCGCGTCGAAGGCCGCGACGGTGTCGGCCAGCGGCGTCTCCGGATCGTCGAAATGGGCGTAGTAGACGTCGATGTAGTCGGTCTTCAGGCGGGTCAGGGAGGCGTCGGCCGCGGCCGCGACGGTCGCCGGGGCGAGGCCCTTGAACTCCGGGTGGGCCGAGACCTTCGTGCCGAGCACGATCTCGGCGCGGTTCCCGCGGTCGGCCAGCCAGGACCCGAGCACGGTCTCGGACTCCCCGCCGGAGTTGCCGGGGATCCAGGCGGTGTAGCTGTCGGCGGTGTCGATGAAGTTCCCACCGGCCGCGACGTAGGCGTCGAGCACGTCGCGGGAGGTCGCCTCGTCGCTGGTCCAGCCGAAGGTGTTGCCGCCCAGGGCGAGCGGGAACACGTCGATGCCGCTGTTGCCGAGTTTTCCCATTCCCCTACTAGATCGGAGATGGTTGCTCGCGGCAATTCTTCAGCGCGGCGGCGAAGTCGGCGATCAGGTCGTCCGGCGCGGGGTAGCCGGGGAAGTACGCGCAGATCCGGTCGCAGTCGCCGAAGCGGCGGACGATCTCGGCCGCGACCTCGTCGGGCGTGCCGCAGACCGCGAGCGTGTCCACCATCTCGTCGGTGATCAGCGCGGGCATCGTCGCCCACTCGCCCCGCTTCGAGCGCGCGTTGAGCTCCGGCTGCAGGTCGCCCCAACCCTCGACGTCGAGCACCGGGCGGTAGGACGGGGTGGATCCGTAGAACGCGAGCAGCGACCGCACGTTACGGGCCGCGGCCAGCTCCTCCGGCGTACGCCCGACGCCGACGATGACCTCCGCGGTCACCTCGAACGCGGTCCGGTCGCGCTCGCCGAGGCCGGAGCGGATCGCCGGCCAGGTCCGCTCGCGCATGTGCCGGGCCGAGTTGAACGGCATCACGAGGATCCCGTCGGCCGCCTCCGCGGCCATCCGCGTCATCCGCGGCCCGAGGGCTCCCACCAGTACTTTGGGGACGCCGTGGGGGTTCGGGCCGGGGTCGAACGTCGGCGTGGTGAGCGTGTGGGTCGTGTACTCGCCGCGGAAGTTCAGCGGGGTGCCGTGCTGCCAGTGGTCGAGGATCGCCTTGGTCGCGAGGACCCACTCGCGCAGGTGCTCGACCGGATTGCCCCAGCGGGCGCCGTACCGCTTCTCGACGTGCGCGCGTACCTGCGAGCCCAGCCCCAGCCGGAACCGGCCGCCGGAGAGCAGGTGCAGGTCGTAGGCCGCGTGGGCGAGGTGCATCGGACTGCGCGGGAACGCGATCGCGACGTTGGTCATCAGGTCGAGCGTGCAGACCGGGGCGGCTGCTACCAGGGGGAAGAACGCGTCGTGGGAGTTCTCGAACGTGAAGACGCCGTCGACGCCGGCCGCTTCGAGCGCCCGGGCCCGCTCGGCCGCCTGCATGACCGAGTCCGAGAGCATGACGTCGAGCTTCACGCATACTTTATAAACCGACGGGTGGGGGTGCTGGCTGGGTTCGGCGACAGAGGCCCGAACACCCGTCCGGGCGGCGCGGTTCGGCGCGGGTTCGGCGCGCGGCTTCTGCCCACTCGACGGGCCGCCCATGGTCGATGCGGCGGGCGGCCGACCCGAGCCGGACGGTGGTCGATCCACTGCGGACAGCCGGAGCGGACCTCCGCTCAGCGCGGTTCCATCATTTCGGGAGCGCGCCGGAGATCGCGGCGGACCCACGTCGACGGAGGAACCTGACTGCGCGGCCGGGTTGATTCCACCGGGCCTTCTCGACCACGGCCACCAGGCCCTCGCGACCGCGGCCGCCGGGCCCTCGCGACCGCGGCCGCCGGGCCCTCGCGACCGCGGCCGCCGGGCCCTCGCCGCTCGCCGCCGGCGGGCCTTCGCCGGTCGCGCTCGACGGCCGATCGCCTCGGGAAGTGGCCGGTGTTGTGCGCGGCCCGCGCTGGGCGATCAGCGCTTGCGTTGCGGGGCGCGGACCTCCGCCGGATCCCGGGCCCCCCTCCACCGCCGGGACGGCCGCTCCGGCCGGGCTTCAGGCGCTGGAGTCGTTGGCCGCCGGTCGAGGTGCTGCGCACCCCCGGGTGAACCGACACGGCGATGTCCGGCGCGGCCCGACCGAACGCCCGCACCCGCGGTGGCGCCGGCTCACTTGGCCAGGGCGGCCTGGAACACGATCACGTCGGAGAAGTTCGTTCCGTCGACCTGGTACGCGTAGCAGCCGGGGCCGCTCACCATCGTCGTGGCCGGGAAGTCGTTGTCCTTTTCGGTCAGTACGAAGCGGTATCCACCGGCCACGTGCTCGGCCATGTCGAAGAGCTTGGCGAACGCGGTGCCCGCGCCGTCGATCCGGGCCGCCCGCACCAGCAGCGGCCCGGTGTAGCCGACGCCCAGCCAGCGCACCTTCTTGCTGTAGGTGCCGTCCGGGTTCTTGTCTTCGGGAGTCAGGGTGAGCGTCGCGCCGGCGCCGTCGAAGTAGTACGCGATCGGGGCCACCGGCCCGCGGCCGAGGACCTTCTGGCCGTCGTCGTAGGCGATCGAGCTCTTCACCGCGCGTTCGCCGGTCATCGGGCAGGGCGCACCCTGGGCCACCGTCGGCAGATGCAAAGCCGGAACCTGCGCCGACGCCGACGCCGACGCCGAGGGCGACGGGGCCGGCGGCGCGGGTTTCGGGTCGCTCGAGCAGGCGGCGACGACGAAAAGCAACCCGCTGAGCAGCACGACCCCGACCCGACTCCTCATTTCTCCATTATCGACCCTGTGTCCAGGGTCACACAACGCCAGCCGGCTTCCTGTTCGTACATGTGATCGAAGAAATGTCGTACAGTCGTGGTATGGCGACCGAGTTGAGCCCGCGGCAGCGGCAGATCCTCACCGTGGTCCGGCGATCGACCCGGCAGCGCGGCTATCCGCCGTCGATCCGGGAGATCTGCGCCGAGGTCGGCCTGACCTCGACGTCGTCCGTCGCCCGGCAGCTCGCGATCCTGGAGGATCGCGGCCTCCTCTCCCGCGGCAACCGCGCAGCGCGCGCCCTCGACGCCCGCCAGCCCAACGACCGGCACGACGCCCGACCCACCGACCGGCACGAGGACCGGCCCACCGACCGGTCCGCCCATCGGTCCACCGACCGGCCTGCCGGCCGGCCCGCCCAGCACCCGACCAGCTCCGCCCACGCCGGCCCCGACAACGAAACCGCCCGCGACACCGGCAATGACGCCAGCACCACGGTCCCCCTCCTGGGCGCCATCGCCGCGGGCGCCCCCATCCCCGCCTCCGAGGACTTCGAAGAGAACTTCACGTTGCCGACGAGCCTGGTCGGGCACGGCGAACTGTTCGCCCTCCGAATCCGCGGCGACTCGATGATCGACGCGGCGATCTGCGACGGGGACATCGTCGTCGTACGGCGCCAGGCGACGGCCGAGAGCGGCGAGATCGTCGCCGCGATGCTCGACGGCGAGGCGACCGTGAAGGTGCTCGACCTCACCCCCGAGCACGTCCGGTTACTCCCACGCAACGAGCACTACGAACCGATTCCGGCCGACGACGCCGAGATCCTCGGCCGCGTCGTGAGCGTCCTCCGGCGGCTCTCTTGACTATGTAGGTCGTCATACATAGTGTCGCGGCATGCCGATGATCGACGTGTACGCAACCGCGGGGACGTTCACCGACCCGCACGGACTGGCCCGGTCGCTGGCCGACGCGGTGATGGCGGTGGAGCAGGTGCCCGACATCGCGATGTTCCGGAAGAACACCGCGGCGTTCGTCCACGAGCTCCCGTCCGGCGCGATCTCGAACGTCGACGGCGACCGCGACTACGTCCGCGTCCAAGTACTGACGAACGCGGGCGCGCTCGACCGCGGGAAGCAGATCGAGGTGGTGCGGCAGCTGACCGACCTGATCGCGGAGGCCGGCGTGCCGGCCGAGCGCGTCTGGGTGCTGCTGACCGAGGCGCCGGAAGGCGGCTGGGGCCTCGAGGGACACGCGCACACGAACGCGGAGCTCGTGGCCGCAGCCCGCGCCGAGCTGTCCGCCCACCGCGCGGACGCAGGCCGGTGACCGAGCTGTCCGCCCACCGCGCGGACGCAGGCCAGAAACTGAGCTAGCCGGTCACCGCGCGGACGTGGGCCAGTAGGTAGCCGGCGACCGCGTCGAACGGCTCCAGGCCGCGTTCGGCGCGGGCCAGCACGACCGCACCCTCGGCCGCGGCGATCAGCGTCGGCGCGAATCCGGCCGGCATCCCGCCCGCGGTGAGCCGCTCCTCGAGCAGCGCGCGCCACGACCGGAACACGTCCCGGGCCCGGTCGAGCACCTCGTCCGACGGCGGCGCGACCGTCACCGCGAGCACACCGCACCCCATCGACGTCGCACTGCGCTCGAGCAGCAGCCGCCACATCCCCAGGAACGCCTCGGTGATCGCGACCGCGTCCGCGTCGTCGAGATCACCGAGCGCGCGCAGCGCGTTCTCGCCGGCCGCATCCACCGCGGCCAGCACGAGCTGGTTCTTCCCGCCCGGGAAGTGGTGGTAGATCGACCCCCGCGGCGCCTTCGTCAGCTTCAGGACCTCGGAGAACGAGGTCGCCTGCGGACCCTGCTGGGCCAGCAGCCGCATCGCTCCGGCAATCATCCGCTCGCGCACGCCCTCGGCCACGACACCTCCACTCGACTATGTCGACCATCATAGGATCGGGACGTGGATCCGACGACGCGAGCGAACCGGGCGGCGTGGCACGCCGCGGGCGAGAAGTACGAGCGCGAGTACGACGACCTGCGCGACCGGGCGGCTGCCGGTGGCACGTTGCTGGAGGTCGAGCGCGCGGTGCTCGGCGACCTCCTGCGGCGCTCCCCCGAGGTGGTCCACCTGCAGAGCGGCGACGCGATGGACGATCCCGCGCTGGTGGCGGCCGGAGCCAGGTCCGTCGTCGGGGTCGACTTCAGCGAGGTCGCGGTCCGGGCCACGCAGCGGCGCGCGACCGAGCTCGGCCTCCCCTGCCGGTACGTCGTCGGCGCGCTGCCCGGCGCTCCGCTGGCGGCCGGCTGCGCCGACCTCGTCTACACCGGCAAGGGCGCGCTCATCTGGATGACGGATCTCGACGCGTGGGCCGCGGACGTCGCCCGGCTGCTGCGACCGTCGGGCCACCTCTTCCTCTACGACGGCCACCCCGCGTTCGCCATCTGGACGTGGGACGAGGACCATCCGCGCGTCCGGCCCGATCGGAGCTACTTCGCCCGGTCCTACGTCGGGGACGACACGTTCCCGGGGCACGGGGCGGTGGAGTTCCAGTGGACGCTCGGGCAGGTCGTGACCGCGGTGGCCGGGGCCGGGCTGGAGGTCGTGCACCTGGCCGAGTACCCGGAGCCGTTCTGGCGGTACTCCGACGTGTCGGCCGCGTCCTGGGACGGCCGCCTCCCGAACTCGTTCTCGCTACTGGCCCGCCGCCGCCGCGAAACGGCCGGCTAGCTGCGCGAACGCCTCCTTCAGCTCGGGTGGGCCGATCACCTCGACGTCGACGTCGAACCGGCCGAGCGAGGACGCGATGCTCGTCCAGGACCAGCCGCCGAGCGTCAGCCTGCACCGGTCGGGGCCGAGTTCCTCGACGAGCGCGTCGCCCGCGAACGTCGCGACGCGCGCGGCCGGGGCGTCCAGAATCACCTCGGCCCGCAGGGGCCAGCCGGCGAACCCGCCGTCCCGGGAGGGGGTCTCGTCCGCGCCGCGGAAGCGGCGGGCGACGAACGCGGCGACGTCGCCACCGGGGAGCTCGCGGGGAGGAAAGCGCGGGCCGGTGGGGGTGCGGGGGGTGATCCGATCGGCGCGGAACGTGCGCCAGTCGGCGCGGTCGAGGTCCCAGGCGACGAGGTACCACCGCCGTCCCCAGGTGACCAGGTGGTGGGGCTCGGCCCGGCGCGGGGGCGTCGGTTCCGCCGGGGCGCCGTAGTCGAAGCGGAGAATCTCGCGGGCGCGGATCGCGTCGCCGATCGCCAGGAGCACGGCGGTCTCGGCCTGCGGGGCCGGCCCCGGGGACACCGCGGTGACCTCGAGGCCGTCGATCCGGTGCCGGAGCCGGGACGGCATGACCTGGCGGACGGTGGCCAGCGCCCGGGCCGCCGCCTCCTCGATCCCGGCTCCGGACGTGACCGCCAGCCGCAGCGCCACCGCGAGCGCGACCGCCTGCTCGTCGTCGAACAGCAGCGGCGGCAGCTGGGATCCGGCGTCGAGGCGGTAGCCGCCGTCCGGTCCCTTGGTCGCCTGGATCGGATACCCCAGCTCGCGCAGCCGGTCGACGTCCCGGCGCACGGTCCGCGGGCTCACGTCCAGACGCTCGGCCAGCAGCATCCCGGGCCAGTCGCGGCGCGCCTGCAGCAGCGAGAGCAGCGAGAGCAGCCGGGATGAGGTAGGAAGCATGGCATTGATAATGCGCTCGATAGCGGCCCGTACCTGACCGCTATGGCCGGGAGGGTGTGTCCATGATCCTGAGCACCCGGGCGTTGAACCGGGCGACACTGGCCCGTCAGCTGCTTCTCGACCGCGCCGACCTTCCGGTCGAGGCCGCGGTCGCGCACCTCGGCGGTCTGCAGGCCCAGGAGCCGCAGGAACCGTTCGTCGGGCTCTGGTCCCGGCTCCGGACGTTCGACCCGGCGGTGCTGTCCGGCCTGCTGACCGAGCGCCGGGTGGTGCGGATGCACCTGATGCGCCGGACCGTCCACCTCGTGACGGCCGACGACGCGCTGGCCTGGCGGTCCCGGCACGACGTGATGCTGCGCCAGCGGATGCTCGGCGTCTACCGGCGTGACCTGGCCGGGGTCGATCTGGACGAGCTGGCCGCGGCCGGCGTCGCGCTGATGGCCGACGGCGAGCCGCGGTCGATGGGCGAGGTCGGGCGGGCGCTGGTGGCGCGCTGGCCTGGGGTCGGGGCTCGGGTGCTGGGGGAGGCGGTGGTGGCGTGCCTGGTGCCGACCGTGCAGCTGCCGCCGCGGGGGCTGTGGCGGGTCACCGCCGGGGTGAAGAACTTGCCGTTGGCGACGTGGCTCGGGCGGGAGGTACCGCCGCTCGACGCGGACGGGACCGACCCGGTCGGGGTGGTGTTGGTGCGGCGGTACCTGGCCGCGTACGGTCCGGCCGCGACCGCGGACCTCAGGGCGTGGTGCGGGCTGGCCGGGCTGCCGAAGGCGGTGGCGCAGGTCCGTCCGGAGCTGGTCGCGTTCCGCGACTCGCGGGGGCGCGAGCTGCTCGACCTGCCGGACGCTCCGCGCCCGGATCCGGACGTGGAGGCGCCGGTACGGTTCCTGCCCGCGTTCGACAACGCGATCCTCGGCTACGACGACCGGACCCGGATCATCGACGACGAGCACCGCGGGCTGTCGGTCGCCGGCATCCGGGTCGTGCTGGTGGACGGGCGGGTGAGCGCGACGTGGAGGCTCGACGGCGGGGTTCAGGTGACACCGCTGCGCCCGTTCACGTCGTCCGAGGCGGAGGCGGTGGACGCCGAGGCGCGCGCCGTGGAAGCGTTCCTGGTGGGGTAGCACGGGAATTCTGGGCGGGCGCTCAGGAAGCGGGGCGATGCTGGGACCATGGCTGTGGACCGCACGTACCGTGGCAGACCGCTCCCCCGGCCCGACGAGGACGTCGTCGACCAGGGGTTGGGGTTCGACCTGGGCACGCTGTTCAGTCGGCGTCGCGCGCTGGCCGTGCTCGGCCTGGGCGCGGTGGTGGTCGGTGCGGCCGCGTGCAGCCCGGACTCGTCGTCGACGGCCGACGCCGGTGAGCTGACCGAGATCCCCGACGAGACCGCCGGGCCGTACCCGGGAGACGGGTCGAACGGCCCCGACGTGCTCGAACAGAGCGGGATCGTGCGCAGCGACATCCGCTCGAGCTTCGGGTCGGCCTCGGGGACGGCGTCGGGCATTCCGATGACGCTGGGGTTGTCGATCGTCGATCTGGCGAACGGCGGCGGCCCGTTCCCGGGCGTGGCCGTGTACGTGTGGCACTGCGACCGGGACGGGAGGTACTCGCTGTACTCGGACGGGGTCACGGACCAGAACTATCTGCGCGGTGTGCAGGTCGCGGACGCGGCCGGGATCGTGCGTTTCACGAGCGTCTTCCCGGCGTGCTACGCCGGTCGGTGGCCGCACGTTCACTTCGAGGTGTACCCCGACACGGCGAGCATCACCGACGCGACGAAGGCGATAGCGACGTCCCAGGTGGCGCTGCCCAAGGCGGTGTGTGAGGCCGCGTACGAGGCGGACGGGTATTCGCAGTCGGTGACGAATCTGGCCGCGGTCTCCCTGGAGGGAGACAACGTCTTCGGTGATGACGGCGGGGTTCATCAGCTAGGCACGGTGACCGGCGACGCGACGGCGGGTTACGCAGTGAGCCTGAAGGTTCCGGTAGACACCAGGACGAAGCCGCAAGGCGGCTCAGCCCCGGGCGGCCGCGCGCCGGGCGGCCGCGCGCCGGGCGGCCCGCCGCCGAGCGGGCAGGCGCCAGGCAGCTAGCCGCCAGCCGGGAACCGGGCGGCCGGGAACCGGGCGGCCGGGAACCGGGCGGCCGGGAACCGGGCGGCTGCCGCCCCGCGACCGCGAACCAGGCGGCTGGCCGGGCGGGAACCGGGCGGTCGGCCCCCCGCAACCGGGAACCGGACGGCAGGCTGCCCCGCGGCCGGACACCGGGCGGCAGGCCGGGCGGGAACCGGGCGGCTGGCCCCCGCGACCGGGAACCGGACGGCTGGCCGCCCCGCGGCCGGACACCGGGCGGCAGGCCGGGCGGGAACCGGGCGGCTGGCCCCCGCGACCGGGAACCGGACGGCTGGCCGCCCCGCGGCCGGACACCGGGCGGCAGGCCGGGCGGGAACCGGACGGCTGGCCGCCCCGCGGCCGGACACCGGGCGGCAGGCCGGGCGGGAACCAGGCGGCCGGGTGCCGGGCGGCCGGGTGCCGGGCGGCCGGGTGCCGGGCGGCGCCCCTACAGCCCCATCCTGACCGTCCACCGCCCCGGCGGGGCCGCGAGACGGCAGGCTCTGGCACGGCGAGGTCGGGCGGCCACCCCGAACGGGCGCATGCGGGCAGGCAGGGTCGCGGCCGAGGCGAGGCGGGCGCGAGCAGGAACGGTCCGCATAGCTATGGGCGCACTGCGGACACGACGCCCCCACTCGCGCCGCCGCCCACGCCGGGCAGCCGCGCCGGAGGCGCTTGCGGGCGAGCAGGTCGGAGACCGCCCGCTCGCGAGCGGCGCTCGGCCGCGAGGCACACGCTTGCGAGCGGCGCTCGGCCGTGGGGGTGCACGCTCGCGGGGCGGCGCTCGGACGCCGGAGGCGGGGTGCTCGGCGGGCAGGAATATCTCCGGGCGTCCAGACTTGTAGCCGTTGAAGAGACCTCGACGGAAGAAGGCGGCATGGCTGACAAGCCGGTACTCCAGCCCGGACCCGACCACCCGATCACGGTCACGCCGAACCACAACCGGGTGATCGTGACGGTCGCCGGCAAGGTGGTCGCGGATACCCGCAACGCGTTGACGCTTCAGGAATCTACCTATCCGCCGGTGCAGTACGTGCCGCTCGAGGACGTGGACCAGTCGCTGCTCGAGCGCACCAGTACCGAGACGTACTGCCCGTACAAGGGTGACGCGAGCTACTACTCGATTCCGCTCGGCGGCGACAAGTCGACCGACGCGGTGTGGGAGTACCAGTCGCCGTATGACGCCGTGGCGCCGATCAAGGGGCACGTTGCGTTCTGGGATGGCCGGGTCGACTCGATCGACGTCGAGGCCGAGGGCGCCCGGGCCTGATTTGGCCCCTCGCCGCCCGAGCCCACGCTCGGGCGGCACCCGCCTCGGTCCACCCACCCGGCCTGCACGCCCCGGTCCACCCGCTCCGGCCCGCCCGACCGGTCCACCAGCCCGACCGGTCCACCCACTCGGCCTGCGCGTGCCGGTCCGCCGCTCGACCGGTCCACCCGCCCGACCGGTCCACCACCCGGCCTGCGCGACACGATCCACCCGCTCCGGCCCGCCCAACCGGGCCACCCGCCCGATCTGCACGCCACGATCCACCCGCTCCGGCCCGCTCAGCCGGTCCAGCCGCCCGACCTGCGGCGCCCCGACCTGCGGCGCTCCCTCCCGCCTGTTTCCGGCGCGCCCACCCGGTCTGGCCGGCCAGGCCGGCCAGACCCGCGCGCTCCGGCCCGCGCGACCCGGCCAAGCCCGACCGACAAGACCCGCGCGCCCGGGCATGCCCCAACCGACCCGGCCAGGCTCAGCCAGGTCCCTACCCCGCCCAGCGAGATCCGGACCCCGCCCAGCCAAACCCGGACCAAGCCCAGCCAGGCCCGGAACCCGCCCAGCCCGCGCGCCCCAGCCCACCCGGCCGACCCGGCCGACCCGGCCGGCCCAATCCGCCCAGACCCGACCTAGCCAGGCCCACCCAAGCCCGGCCCTCCCTGGCCCGCCCAAGCCCGTCCGTCCCTGGCCCGGCCCAGCCCGCCCGGCCCAGCCCGCCCGACCTAGCCCGGCCGCCCGACCTCGCCCGGCCCGCAGACCAGCGTCACCCCCACCCCCCGAACACCAATGCCAAACTGACCCCCATGAAGTACGTCCTCCTCATCTGCGACGACGAATCCGTTCTCCCCACCAACGAAGACCTCGCCACCGATCCGCAGCACCAGGCCTGGGTCGACGCCCTCTCCGCCCACCACGGCACCGGCCGCGGCGCGCGCCTTCGCCCGACCTCCGAGGCCACGACCGTCCGCGTCCGGAACGCCGAGACGCTCGTCTCCGACGGTCCGTTCGCCGAGACCAAGGACTTCGTCGGCGGCTTCGCGATCGTCGACTGCGACACGCTCGACGAGGCCGTAGCACTCGCCGCCAAGCACCCCTACGCCCAGTGGGGCAGCGTGGAAATCCGCCCGATGTGGGAGTGACAACCGCCGTCGACGCCGCCTACCGCGCCGAAAAACCTCAAATCGTCGCCACGCTGATCGGCCTCTACGGCGACTGGGACCTGGCCGAGGACTGCGCCCAGGACGCGTTCGCGGCCGCGCTCGCCACCTGGCCGCGCGATGGCGTCCCGGCCAACCCCGGCGCCTGGCTGACCACGACCGCCCGCAACCGGGCCACCGACCGGCTCCGCCGGGACGCGGTCGGCCGCAGCAAACTGCGCCAGGCCGCGCTGCTGGCCCACTCCCCCGAGCCGCCGGACCAGGACCACTTCCCCGACGAGCGCCTCCGCCTGATCTTCACCTGCTGCCACCCCGCGCTCTCGTTCGACGCCCGGGTCGCGCTCACCCTGCGCACGCTCACCGGGCTGAGCACCGCCCAGATCGCCCAGGCCTTTCTCACCACCGAGCCGACGATGGCCCAGCGCCTGGTGCGCGCGAAACGCACGATCGCCATCAAGAACCTCCCCTACGAGGTGCCCGGGGCCGACCACTTCCCCGAGCGCCTCGCCTCCGTGCTCGCCGTCCTGTACCTGATCTTCAACGAGGGCTACGACAGAAACTCGGGGCGCACCCGCGAGGCCCTCGACCTCGCCCGCATGCTCACCCGCCTCCTCCCCGACGAGCCGGAACCGCTCGGCCTCCTCGCCCTGATGCTCTTCAGCGAGGCCCGCCGCCCCTCCCGCATCGCCGACGGCGTCCTCGTCCCCCTGGAACTCCAGGACCGGTCCCGCTGGGACCGCACGCTCATCACCGAGGGGGTCGCGGTCCTCGACCGCGCCGTCGCGAAGCGACGCCCCGGCCCGTACCAGGTGCAGGCCGCGATCGCGTCCTGTCATTCCACGGCGGACGGGACCCCGAGCACCGATTGGGCCCAGATCGCCGCCCTGTACGGGACGCTCCGCGAGCTGGCGCCGTCGCCGGTCGTCGAGTTGAACCGGGCCGTGGCCGTCGCGATGTCCGAGGGCATCCCGGCCGGCCTGGCACTGATGGCGCACATCGAAGGCCTCGACGGCTACTACCTGCTCCCGGCCACCCGCGCCGACCTCCTCCGCCGCGCCGGCCGCGACACCGAGGCCCGCACCGCCTACGACGAAGCCATCGCGCTCGCCCCCACCGACCCCGAGCGGAGGTACCTCGCGGCCCGCCGGAAAGAAGTCTCGTAACCCGTGTCGATCTGAAACCGAACCGTTCGTCGGTGGGGCGATCCAACTGAGCGACGGAGGAAACGCCACAATGACCGACCACTGCTGCGGCCACCACCAGGCCGAACCGCGAACCCGTCCGGACGTCGCCACGGCCGCACTGCCACCCGTCGTCGAGCGCACAGCGTTCGAGGCCGAGATCAGCCGCCTGCGGGTCCGCGAGAAGGCACACACCCGCGAGGGCGACGCGATCGCCGCGCAGCGGCGGCGGCTCCCGATGGTCGAAGTCCCCGCGGAAACCCGCCTGACCGGCCCGGACGGCCCGATCACCCTGCTCGACGCGTTCGAGGGCCGACGGCAACTGCTCGCCTACTACTACATGTGGTATCCGGGCAGGCCCGCCGCCGAGCAGTGCGAGGGCTGCACCTGGTGCGGCGGCAGCGTCGCCGAGCTCTCCTACCTGCACTCCCGCGACATCACCTACGCCGTCGTCGCGCAGGGCCCCTACCCGGAGAGCCGCCGCTACCGCGACTTCATGGGCTGGGAGATGCCCTGGTACTCCGCCGGAGAAGAAAGCTTGAAGGCTCTCCTCGTCGGCCGGACCGTCGGCATGATGCACCTGATCAACTACGTCCGCGACGGCGACCGGGTGTTCGAGACGTACTGGACGACCCGGCGGGGCGTCGAGCACATGGACTACACGTACCGGCTGATGGACGTCACCGTGTACGGACGTCAGGAGCCGTGGGAGGACTCGCCGGCCGGCTGGCCGGAGTACCGCGGCGGCGACGGCGACTACCAGCGCCTGAACGGACGCCCGATCCCGCAGTGGACCCGCCTGGCCGCGGGCCGCTCCGACGACCTCACCGGCGGCTGACCAGCCGGCGGATCTCCTCGACGACGAGGGCGGGCCGCTCGAACATCAGGTTGTGGCCCGCCCCGTCGGCGACGACCAGCCGTCCGCCGGCCGCGGCGACCGAGGCCGCGTGGGCCGCCCGGAGCGACGCGGGCCCGGCCCCGGCCGAGAGAATCGTGACCGGCAGGTCGCCGAGGGACGGCGGCGCAGCCCGCAGCGACGCCAGGCCGGGCACGAACTCGCGCACCTCGGCCGCATAGACCCGCGCACCCCGGCGGCTGAAACACTCCTCCCGGAACTGCGCGTAATCCGGCAACGCCGACCCGATCCGGGCCGCGAGCCGGTAGATCCCGAGCCCGGCCAGCGTCCGCGTCACCGGCCCGGCCAGCCGCATCCGGCCGGCCGTCGGCGGGACGTCGAGCTCGTCCGACGGATCGACGAGCACCAGCCCGCGCACGTCGAACTCGCGACGGGACGCGAGCACCCGCACGATCGGGCCACCCCAGCTGTGCCCGACCAGCACGAACGGCCCGTCCAGGGAACGCAGCAGAACACCCAGGTCGGAAGCCAGCCGAGGCAGTGTCCGGGGAGCGACGTCGAACGTGCTCCGCCCGTACCCGGCCCGGTCGTACACGACCGTGCGCGCGAACTCGTCCACCCCCGGCGCGACCAGCCCCCAGCACACGCCCGACATGCCCAGGCCGGCCTCGAACACCACGGTCACGTCGCCCGCACCTCCGGTGCGGAAGTGCAGGCGACGGTCTCCGATCTCGACGAAGCCGCTCAGAGCTTCTTGGCCGCCTTCAGGTCGGCGGCCAGCTCCGCGTAGATCTTCGCGTAGGACGCGTACGAGTACGGCGCCGCCGCGTACCACGGGTAGACCTGCCCGGCCTTCACCGCGGGCAGGTTCGCCCAGGTCGCGACCTTGGCCAGGTCGGCCTTCGAGCCCTCGTAGGTGCGGGCGTCGACCAGGATGACGTCGGCGTCCTTGTACGTGGGCGCCTCCTCCCAGCTCTGCTGGGCGAAGACGTCGGTGTCCTTCGACTTGCCGGTCGCGTCCATCAGGTCGAGGCCCTGGGCCTTCAGCGTGTTGCCCTCGGGGACCATCGCCGGCTTCACGACGTACAGGGAGTCCTTGCCCGGCGACATGATCGCGACCTTGAGCCCGGAGGTCTTCGCGACCGCGCTGATGTCCTTCAGCGCGGTGTCGTACCGGGTCTTCGCGGTCTTCAGCGCGTCGCTGCCGGTGTCGGCGCCGAGCTTGCCGGCCAGGTCGACGAACGTCTGGATGGCCTCGTCGGTGGTCTGGTAGTTGCCCGGGAC
Source organism: Cryptosporangium phraense (assembly GCF_006912135.1). Classification (NCBI taxonomy): domain Bacteria; kingdom Bacillati; phylum Actinomycetota; class Actinomycetes; order Cryptosporangiales; family Cryptosporangiaceae; genus Cryptosporangium; species Cryptosporangium phraense. Next base: position 17,472 of record NZ_VIRS01000005.1, read on the forward strand.
CGCGAGCGTCGGCGCGAGCTTCTCGACCCGGTCGGCCTGGGCCTGCGGGACGTACCACAGCGCCTTGGCGTCGTACGTGTAGTCGATCAGCAGCTGCGGGTCGAGCAGCGCGTACTTCTCGGTGTCGAACTCGCCGTAGGTCTTCCCGATCACGTCGACCTTCTTCAGGTCGAGGTTGCCGGCCTGGAAGCTGAGCTTCCCGCCGGCGTCCGGGGTCAGCTCGCCGTAGGCGCCCTTGACCTGGAAGCCCGCGTCCCAGAGGGCGGCCGCGACGCTGCTCTGCGCGACGACGGTCGTCGGCGTCTTCTCGATCGTGACGGTCTTGCCGCGGGCGTCCTTGAACTCGAACGGACCGGCCGGCGCCGCGCTGGAGGAGGACGACGAGTCGGTGTCCGAGCCGCCGCAGGCGGCCAGGATCAGCGACGCGGCGACGGCGACGGCCAGGCCGGCGACGCGGGTCGATCGGAGCTTCACAGGAGGGATTCCTTCCGGGTGTTGACGGTGAGACGCGGGATGATCAGCGGGGTGCCGGATTCCGGGTCGTCGATGACCCGGCAGGGAAGCCCGAAGACGTCCTCGATGAGGGTGGGCGTGATGACCTCGGCCGGCTCGCCCTCGGCGACGATCGCGCCGTCCTTCATCGCCACCAGGTGGGTGGCGTAGCGGGCGGCGAGGTTGAGGTCGTGCAGCACGGCGACCAGCGTCGAGCCGCGCTCGGTGCGCAGCCGCGCGCACAGGTCGAGCACGTCGATCTGGTGACGCAGGTCGAGGTACGTGGTGGGCTCGTCGAGCAGCAGGATGTCGGTCTCCTGGGCCAGCGCCAGGGCCAGCCAGACCCGCTGACGCTGCCCGCCCGAGAGCTCGTCGAACAGCCGGGTGGCCAGCTCGGTCGTCCCGGTGAGCTTCAGGGCGGCGTCGACCGCGGTCTGGTCGGCCGGGGACCACTGGCGCAGCAGCGTCTGGTGCGGGTACCGGCCGCGGGCGACCAGGTCGCGGACGCTGATCGCGTCCGGCGCGGTCTGGGACTGCGGCAGCAGGCCCAGCCGCCGGGCGACCTCTTTCGACGAGTAACCGCCGATGGCCTTGCCGTCGAGCACGACCGAGCCGTTCTCCGGCTTGAGCAGGCGGGCGAGCCCGCGCAGCAGCGTGGACTTCCCGCTGCCGTTCGCGCCGACGATCGCGGTGAACGAGCCGTCGGGGATCGTCAGGTCGAGGCCGTGCACGACGCGGCGCCCGTCGTAGCCGAGCGCGACGCCCTCCGCCTTCAGCCTGGTCATGTGCGGCCCTTCTTCCACTCGCGGCTCAGCAGCCAGGCCAGGTAGAGGCCGCCGACGACCCCGGTGATGACGCCTACCGGCAGTTGCCGGGGCTGGAAGGCTTCCCGCGCGGCGAAGTCGGCCAGCACCAGCAGCAGCGCGCCGACCAGCCCGGACGCGACCAGGTTGGGCCCGGCCGCCCCGGTGAGCCGGCGCGCGATCTGCGGCGCCGGGAGCGCGACGAACTGGATCGGACCGGCGGCGGCGACCGCCGCCGACGACAGCAGCACGCCGACCGCGACCGCGCCGAGGCGCGCCCGCCCGACGTTCAGGCCGAGGCTCGTCGACCGCTCGTCGGAGAACTCGCTCAGGCTGAGCGGCCGGTACAGCGCCGCACACAGCACCACACCGACGAGGAGTACCGCGCCCATCAGCCGGGCCTGGGTCCACTCGCGACCGGCCAGGCTGCCGACGATCCAGGCCGAGGCGCTCTGGGCGTCGTACAGCTGGGACCGCACGATCAGCAGCGAGTTGATCGAGTTCAGCATCAGCGCCGCGCCGAGTCCGACGAGCACGAGCCGGAGCGGGGCCACGCCGTGGTGCGCGGAGAGCACGAACACCAGCGCGGCGGTGATCGCGCCCCCGGCGACCGCGCCGACCGACGCGGCGGTGAAGCCGCCGTGCAGGATCAGCATCGTGACCAGCGCTCCGGTCGTCGCGCCCTGGCCGAAGCCGACGACGTCCGGGCTGCCGAGCGGGTTGCGGGTGAGCGACTGGAAGATGCCGCCGGAGATCCCCAGCCCGGCGCCGACCAGCACCGCGGTGATCGCCCGGGGCAGCCTCAGCTCGCCGATGATGAGCTGCTCGGCGGGGGTGCCGTTCCCGACGATCGCCGGGAGCACCCGGGACACCGCGAACGAGTTGGCCCCGGCGGCCAGCGACACGACGACCGCGGCGATCAGCGCGACGACCAGCCCGGCACACACGAGCAGCGACCGCCGGTGCAGCCGCACCGACCACGACCCCGCCGCCAGGACGGGCATCACCGTCATGCCGCGGCCAGCAGGCGACGGCGCACGAGCGCGATGAACAGCGGAGCGCCGACGATCGACGCGATCAGCCCGGCCTCGATCTCCGCCCCGCTCGACACGACCCGGCCGAGCGTGTCGCAGAGCACCAGGAAGAACGCGGCCAGCAGCATCGAGAGCGGCACCGCCCGCCGCTGATCGGGCCCGACGAACCACCGGGCGACGTGCGGCACGGTCAGCCCGACGAACACGATCGGCCCGGCCACCGCCGTCGCGCCGCCGCAGAGCAGCGTGATCGCGACGCCGGTCGCGGCCCGCGTCCGGCCGACGCCGAGCCCGAGCGCGCGCGAGCTGTCCTCGCCGAGCGCCAGCGCGTTCAGCCCCGGGGTCACGACCAGCGCGAGCAGGGCGCCGACCACGATGAACGGCATCGCGGCGAGCAACCCGTCGTAGCCCCGGTTGACCACCGAGCCGACCACCCAGAACCGCATCTCGTCGAACGTGTTCTGGTCGCGCATCGCGAGCGCGTTCATGTACGCGAACAGCACCGCGGTGAGCGCGGCCCCGGCCAGCGCGAGCCGGGCCGGGGTGGTGGCCGCCCGTCCCCCGCCGCCGAGCAGGTAGACCGCGACCGAGCCGAACGCGGCGCCCAGCAGCGCCAGCCAGACCTGCGGGAACCCGCTGGAGATCCCGAAGAACGTGAACCCGGTGACGACCGCGGCCGCGGCTCCGGCGTTGACGCCGAGCAGGCCCGGGTCGGCCAGCGGGTTGCGGGTCAGCGCCTGCATCAGCGCGCCGGCCCCGCCGAGCGCGAGGCCGACGACGACCGCGACGACCGTCCGTTCGAGCCGCAGGCCGCGCACGATGTCGACGGCGTCGCCGTGCGCGTCGGGCAGTAACGCGCGCACGGCGGTCAGCGGCGAGATCGCTTGGCGACCCACCATCAAGCTCACGACGACGACCACGGCCAGCGCGGCGACCGCCGCCAGGAAGACCGTGAGCTGTCGTCCGAGTACCCGGGCTCTCACGCGGGTTAGGTTAGCCTACCTATATCCGCAGGCAGGCAAGGGTCCCCTAACCCATCCCCTGACCCGTTCCCTAACCCGTTACGTACCTCCCGATCGAACTGCGCAGCTGGGCCAGGCTCGGCCGGGCGATCTGGATGGCGTCCGCCTTGCCGCCGAACGTGATGATCGTTTCCTCGCAGCTGCGCACGTTGCCCCGGAACGCGCTGTGTCCGACCAGCTTGCCGGTCCTCGCCTGCCGGACCGTCACGTCGTAGGTGGCGTTGCGCAGCGTCTGGCGCAGCACCGGGCCCTTCGAGCCGCGGTAGGCACAGCTGGCCAGCACGCTGCCCAGCGTGTACTTCACGCAGGCGACGATCTGGATCTCGGCCGGGTTGTCGGACTCCCAGGCGCTCAGGTCACCGAGGTAGTACTCGGCCGCGTGTCCGGCCGCCCGGACGTCGACGTAGACGTGGTGGCGGGGCGGGCCGGCGAACGCCGGGGCGTCCGGGAACACCTTGCCCTCACAGACGTCGGCGTAGTCGGAGGTCGTGGTCGCGATGCCGGAGTCCACGGTCGGCTCGAGCGTCGGCTCGGGCTCGCTGTAGACCGGTGGGAGCGGGGAGTCGATCACCGTCGAGTAGCTGCGCGGGCTCTGCGGCGGCCCGAACGAGCCGGCCACCGACGGGTCGGCCGACCCGACGCCCGGGATCACCGCGAGCAGCAGCAGCGTGATCAGCACCAGCACGCCGAGCCCGCCCAGGGCCCCGAGGTTCTGCTGGTCGTGACGTAACCAGCTCTGCCGGGCGACCGGGTCGATCGAGCCCGGCCGGTGACGTTCGATCGTGTCGATCAGCCGGCCCCGCGGGCCCAGCCCGGCCAGCGGCAGCACCCGGGGCGGGGGCAGCAGCTTCAGCGTGAACGTCTCGGCCGGATACCGGGTCAGCTCGACGCCGGCCACCTCGGTCCACCGGACGACCTGCACGACCGGGCCCCCGACCGGTGGCTCCACGACGTCGACGAAGCCGTGCTCGTGGTCGGCGAACCACCGCCGGACGGAGGCCGACGGCAGCAGGAACCAGAGGCCGAGCGACGCGACCGCCAGGATCAGGACGACGAGCCCGACGAACGGCACCCCGGCCAGCGCCAGCACGAGGGCCAGCAGACAGCCCGCGCCGACGACGACCGCGGCGAGCCGGACCGGGAACGCCCGGCGCGAGCGGAACACGCTGCCGGGGCGGCCGAGCCCGGCCTGGCCGGCCGCGTAGAGGGCTTGCGGGGGCAGACTCATGTGATCCTCCCGGTGACGCTGACCAGTCCGACCGAAAGCCAGTCCGCGCCCGGGTCGGCCGCCGTCGCGGCGACCACGTCGGCGTCGGCCCGGGTGAGCAGGCCCGCCTCGATCAGACGGTCCCCGAGCTGGCGCAGCGACAGCTCGTAGAACGCGGCCTCCGGGCTGCCCCCGTGCAGCAGCCGGTGCGTCACCTCGGCCTCGACGTGCCCGAGGCCGGCCGCGCGGACCGCCGGGGCCAGCGCGAACCCGCAGTCCGGGTCGGCGCCCACGCCCCGGAACCCGGCCGCCACCGCGTCCATCACGTTGCTCAGCGCACCGCTCGCGGCCGGCGGCGACGTGAACGGCTCCCACAGCCGAGTCGACGGTCCGCCGAAGACCGCGTCCTCGACCACCAGCACTCCCCCGGGACGCAACGCCCGGGCCAGCCGCGCGACGACCGCCGCCGGGTCGGTCACGTGCATCAGGAGCGCGCGGGCGTGCACGAGGTCGAAGGCACCCTCCTCCACCGGGTCGACGGTCACGTCGTGCCGCTCGACCTCGACCGGCGGTTCGTCGAGGTCACGCAGGAACGTCGTGTCGAGGTCGGTCGCGAGCACGCGCCCCTGGGTTCCGACGGCGGACGCGAGCCAGCTCGCGATGGATCCGGTGCCTGCGCCGACTTCCCAGCAATGCCAGCCGTCGGCGACTCCGGCGGTGCTCAGATGGCGGATCGTCGTGGCGTCGAAGATCGCCGCCAGGCCGGCGACCCTCGTCCGTTCCTGCTCCCACTGCTGGTCGTAGATGTAGGACGCCATGCCGGCTACTACTGTCGTGGCCCGTCGCGGTGCGCAACCGTACTGTCACCAATACGACGCAGAGTCTCTTGTGGACGTCGGCGCGGCATTGCGAACCGGGATTCCGCGGGACAGGCTGGGCAGCGTGGCCGCTTCTCTCTCGTACGAGCCGCTGACCCCGACCGCCTACCTCGACCGCGCCGCCGCCGCGCACGGCGACCGGATCGGCGTCGTCGACGGCGACCGGCGCTGGACCTACGCGCAGCTGCACGACCGCTGCACCCGGCTGGCCGGTGCGCTGGCACCGCTGGCCGACGGCCGCCCGGTGGCCGTGCTCGCCCCGAACGTCCACGAGCTGCTCGAGGCGAACTTCGGCGTGCCGTGGGCCGGGGTGCCGCTGGTCGCGATCAACACCCGGCTCTCGGCGAACGAGGTCGGCTACATCCTCGAGCACTCCCGGGCCGCGGTGCTGATCCATCACCCGGTCTTCGACGACCTGGTCGACGCGGTCCTCGCGGCCGCGGACGCCCCGCCGCATCGCGTCCGCCTGGGTGAGCGGTACGAGGAGTTGCTGAACGACGCCGAGCCACTGCACCGGACGCCGGACGACGAGCAGGCGCTGCTCTCGATCAACTACACGTCCGGCACCACCGGACGCCCGAAGGGCGTCATGTACTCGCACCGGGGCGCGTACCTGCAGTCGCTCTCGATGGTCGGGCACACCGGGCTGAGCCCGAGCTCGGTGCACCTGTGGACGCTGCCGATGTTCCACTGCAACGGCTGGTGCTTCCCGTGGGCGGTGACCGCGGCCGCGGCCACCCACGTCTGCCTGCCGAAGGTGGAGCCGGCCGAGGTCTGGCGGCTGGTCCGCACCGAGTCGGTCACGCACCTCGAGGGCGCGCCGACCGTACTCTCGATGATCGCCTACGCCTCCGACGCGTCGCCGCTGCCGGCCGGCCGCACCGTCCGGGTCGCGGTCGGTGGTGCGCCGCCGTCGCCGGCCATCCTGCGCCGGATGGACGAGCTCGGGTTCGACGTCACCCACCTCTACGGCCTCACCGAGACCTACGGTCCGGCGATGATCTGCGACTGGCGTCCGGAATGGTCATTTTTGGACGTCGACGAGCAGGCGAAGCTCAAGTCGCGGCAGGGCGTGGGGAACATGATCTCGTGCGCGGTGCGGGTGCTCGATCCGGAGGGCCGGGACGTGCCGGCCGACGGGGCCACGACGGGCCAGATCGCGCTGCGTGGCAACAATGTGATGCTCGGGTATCTGGACGACCCGGCGGCGACCGCGGCCGCGGCCCCGGACGGGTGGTTCCGCACCGGGGACCTCGGCGTCGTCCACCCGGACGGGTACGTGGAGCTGCGCGACCGGTCGAAGGACGTGATCATCTCGGGCGGGGAGAACATCGCGTCGGTCGAGGTGGAGCAGGCGATCATGGACCATCCGGCGGTGCTGGAGGCGGCGGTGATCGCGGTGCCGGACTCGCGGTGGGGGGAAGTTCCGGCCGCGTACGTGACGCTGCACGACGGAGCCTCGGTGACCGCGGCCGAGATCATCGAGCACGTGCGGGGACGGCTGGCCCGGTTCAAGGCGCCCAAATCGGTGACGTTCGGCGAGCTGCCCAAGACGTCGACCGGGAAGGTGCAGAAGTACGTGCTGCGCGAGAAGGCCTGGACCGGACACGATCGCCGGATCAGTTGACCGACCATCCCGCCCCCGGGCTGGGAGCCACCGCCGTCGCCGATCAGGGGCGTAATTCGGACCGCGGGGTGGCGGCCGAGCCGTTGGGCGAGCTCACGTCCGCGTGGGTGCGCTCGCGCAGCGCGTCGAAGATCGCCATCCCCTGGCCCACCAGGCCGGCCGCGACCTGGCTGACTCCTTCGGCGCCGTTGACCACCGTGACGTTCGCGCCCGCGAGCCCCTGCGCGGCCTGGCGGACGATCTCCGGCAGCTGGTCGATGAGCATCCGATCGAGCGCGACCCGGCCGCAGGACGCGGCCGCCTCGGCCTGGATCCGGATCTGCTCGGCCTCGGCCGCCGCCACGATCCGTACCCGCTCGGCCTCCGCCTCGGCCGGCCGCACGACCTCCGCGACCAGTTGCTGCTGCCGCAGTTCGGCCTCGCGCTGGGCCAGCTCGGTCTGGGCCGCGATGACCTCGCGCTGCGCCTGGGCTTGGGAGAGCGGGCCGGCCTGGGCCGCCTCGGCCTGCGCGGTGTCGATCTCGGCCTTGTACTGCGCCTGCACGATCGCGGTCTGCCGCGCGTACTCCGACTGCCTGCGCTGCGACTCCTGCTGCGCCTCGGCCGCCGCCTGGTTCGCCCTGGCCTGAGCGATCTGCGCCTCCCGCTGGATGGCCGCGTTGTGCGGGGCCGCCATCGCCGCGATGTAACCGAGCTTGCCGTCGTCGATCGACTGGATCTGCAGGGCGTCGACGGTCAGCCCGATCTTCGACATCTCCTCCTTCGACCCGTCGAGGATCTCGATGGCCAGCTTCTGCCGTTCGGTGATGATCTCCTCGACGGTCATCGAGCCGATGATGGACCGCAGGTGACCGGAGAAGATCCGCCCGGTCAGCACCGCCATCTGGTCCTGGTCGGAGAGGAACCGCTGCCCGGCCGCGACGATGCTCTGGACGTCGGTACCGACCTTGAAGGCGATGACGGCCCGCACGTTGAGACTGATTCCCTGCCGGGTGACGCAGAGCTCCTCGACTTCGGCCTCACGCATCGCCAACGTGAGGAAACGGGCCTTACGGAAGAACGGCAGCACGAAGGCGCCGTGGCCGATGATGACGCGGAACGGCGCCGCGTCGCGGTTCTTGCCGCCGGAGATGAGCATCGCCTCGTCGGGCGAGGGGACTCGGTACCCGAACATGGTTCGGACCTTCTTTCGGAAACGGGCGTCAGTCGGTGGGGCCCGGAGAGGGAACTTCAGGAAGTGGACGAGCGGCCTGTTCGCGCCGACTGTCCCACGCGACCACGTCGACGGTCCGCGCACCGCGCACGTCGACCACCAGGACCCGGGTGCCCCGCGGCATCGCCGCGTCGGACCAGGCCAGGTAGGCCTCGGGAGCGCCACCGACGACGAGGAGGACCTCGCCGGCCCCGGCCGCGCCGCGAGTCGGGACGATCAACTGGCCGACGCTGCCGACGACCGTGCGCTCCCCGTCCACAAGCCCGAGGATAGGCCTGCCCGGCACGTCGGCCGCACCGGTGCCGACGGTCCCGGAATCACGGGTCGGGGGCGGTCACGTCGCCGCGCTGCGGAGCCAGGTGAGGACCGCGAGGACCCGGCGGTTGCCGTCGGTCGCCGGGGGCAGGTCGAGCTTGACCAGCACGTTGCCGACGTGTTTGCCGACCGCCGCCTCGGACAGGAACAGCCGGCGGGCGATCGCCGCGTTCGAGTGGCCCTCGGCGACCAGCGCGAGCACCTCCCGCTCGCGCGGCGACAACCGGGCGACCGGGTCGCTCCGCCGCCCCAGCAGCCGCCGGACGACCTCGGGGTCGACGACAGTGCCGCCGTCGACGATCCGGTGCAGCGTCCGGACGAAGTCCCCGACGTCGACGACCCGGTCCTTGAGCAGGTAGCCGACCCCGCGGCCGTCGCCGGACTCGAGCAGGTCGGCCGCGTAGGCGTGCTGGACGAACTGACTGAGCGCGACCACCGCGAGCCCCGGATGCCGCCTGCGCAGGGCGATCGCCGCGCGCAGCCCCTCGTCGCCGAACCCGGGTGGCATCCGGATGTCGGTGATCACCAGCGCGGGGATCAGCCGCGCGACCGCCGCGGCCAGCGCATCGGCGTCACCGACCGCGGCCACCACGTCGAACCCGAACCGTTCCAGCACACTGGTCAGCCCCTCGCGCAGCAGGACGCCGTCCTCGGCCAGGACCGTCCGGAGGCCGGTCACAGCGGATCCCGGGGAAGCTCGGCGCGGAGCGTCCGGAGGCCGCTCACGCCGGACCCCAGGGCATCTCGGCGCGGAGCCGGGTCGGGCCGCCGGGCGGGCTGGACAGCAGGACCCGGCCGCCGACCGCGGCGACGCGGTCGGCCAGTCCGGTGAGGCCGGTGCCGTTGGCGGCGTCGGCGCCGCCGCACCCGTCGTCGAGAACCTCGACGACGAGCGTGTCGCGGTCCCGGCCGGTGTGGACGGTCGCCTGGCCGGCCGCGCTGTGCTTGGCGACGTTGGTCAGCGCCTCGGCCACGACGAAGTAGGCGGTCGTCTCGGCCTGGGCCGAGGGCCGGCCGGGCAGGTCCGTGTGCACGCGGGTCGGGACCGGGTTGCGGTCGGCCAGCTCGCGCAGCGCCTCGGGGAGGCCGAGGTCGGTGAGGAGCTGGGGGCGGATCCCGCGTATGAGCTCGCGAAACTCGGTCATGAGCTCCTTCGCCTGCCGATGCGCAACCGCTACGGCGGCCGCCGACTCGGCCGTGGCGATCGCCGTCGCCGTCGGGTCCGACTCGGCCGCAGCGGAGGCAGACGCCGGAGTGGAGGCCGGGGCCGGGGCCGCGGCAGAGGCCGGGGCCGCGGCAGAGGCCGGGGCCGCGGCAGAGGCCGGGGCCGCGGACGAGGCGGGCGGCTCGGTCGCCGGCGGGACCTCGGCGAGGAGGGTCCGGGCCAGGCCGAGTTGGAGGGTCAGGCTGACGAGGCGCTGCTGGGCGCCGTCGTGGAGGTCACGCTCGATCCGCCGACGCTCGGCCTCGAACGCGTCGGCCAGCCGCGCCCGCGAGCGCGAGACCTCCACCAGCTCGGCCCGCAGCCGAACCTCCCCGGGCGGCTGCAACAGCACCCGCGCGACCGCCGCATGCGCCCCCGCCACCACCGCCAGCAGATACGGCACGACCGGCAACGCCAGCACGGCCGCGATCGCATAGGGCGCGGCCTCGGCCGGACTCCCCACCGTGTCGAACCCGACCGCGATCGGCCCGTCGCCCACGACCACCGGAGCCACCACCCACGCGGCCAGCAGCACGAGCACCGACACCACCGCCCCGTACACCACCGGCCCGGCCGTGAGCAGCACCAACGCGTAGGCCAACGCCCGCCAGGTAGCCGGATCCGTGTAGAACGCCCGGATCCCACGCCCCCGTGCCGAACCCCGGAGCGGCCGGTCGTCGATCAGCCGCAACCGGACCCGCTCGACCTCCGCGACCGGCCACGCGACCAACGGCCCGACCCCACCGATCAGCACACCCCCCACCACCAGCAGCACCAGATCACCAACCCCGGCGAACTCCAACCGGGACACCCGCACCGCGAGCACCAGCCACGGCAACCCCAACACCCCGAACGGAACCGCAGCCACCGCCCCGACCGGCACCGTCGACACCAGATACGCACCAGCCCGCCACGGCCACGCACCCACCAGAAACCGACGGCGCCGCAGAGCCCCGAAAACTGTCACCGGCGGACGGTAACCTCGCCGAGTCCCCGCCCCCCAGCCGTCTGGATCCACCCACCCGGTAGACCTGGCCCTACCCCCACCCGATACCTACGCGCCGTGCCCCGGCGCCCCACCGCTGGTGTGCTCGACGGCATGCGATCACCCCTGACCGCGCTGGCCGCGGCCGTCCTCATCGGTTGCACCGCCTGCACCGACATCAGCTCGATCAACGAGTCGAGCCACGACCGGCGCTCGTTCGACCTGCCCGGCGACTCGCTCGTCGTCGACGCCGGCGGCACCGACGTCCGGCTGGTCACCGGCGACCCCGGACGCGTCCAGGTCGACCGGACGCTCACCGGCAAGGCGACCGCCGACGGCAACGCGTCCTGGTCGCTGTCCGGCGACCGGCTGCGGCTCCGCGTCACCTGCAGCGGGTTCGTCCCGGACTGCGGCGGGCTGCACGTCGTGCGTGTCCCGCCCCGCACCGCGGTCACGATCACCAGCGACGCGCCGGTCCGCGCGGTCGGCCCGACCGGCGCGCTCACCGCGACCGTCAGCGACAGCTGGCTCCGGGTCGAGCGTCCGGCCGGTCCGCTGCGCCTGCGCGCGCAGCAGTCGGTGACGGTCACCGACGCGACGTCCGCCGACGTCCGCGCCACCTCCGACGAGCGAAAGGTCGACGTCGCGTTCGCGCGCCCTCCCGATCATGTGGACGCCGAGGCCGCGGGCGCGGTGCGCGTCACGTTGCCGCCGGGGCCGGAGACCTACCGGATCACGTGCGACTGCCCCACGAAGAGCGACCCGGCCAGTCCCCGAACCGTCGTCGCCCACGGCACGACCGCCCAGGTCAGAAAGGCACCCTGACCCGCGATCGACGTTCCCGAGGCGGTGTGGCTGATCACCGCCGAGCAGGCCGGCCACGGAACCGGCCCGTGCGGGTTCTCGCCGACAAGGCTACGAATCGGCGGACCATTCGGCAGTCGAAGTCGATCCGATCGACCGTTTTTCCAAAATTGCGATGCTGATATGCTGGAAATCCATCGCATTACATTCTCGGCGTGACGAATTTCAGCGTCGACGTGCATTCTCTGTCCTATCGCGAGGGCGATTCCCAGTTCACCGGGCTGCTGTACCGGCCCTCGGCGCCCCCGGGCGACCGTCCGGGAATTCTGTTGTTCCACGGCGGCGCGGGCCTCGACTCGCACGCCCAGCAGCAGAGCCGCCGGTACGCAGAACTGGGCTACACCGTGTTCGCCGCGGACCTGTACGGCGACGGAACCGCCGGCGATCGGCAACGCATCCTGGCCCAGGTGACGGCCCTGCGAGACGATCCCGACCTGCTGGCCGCCCGCGGCCGGGCCGCGCTGGCCGCCGCGCCCCAGGTCGACGCGTACGCCGTGATCGGATTCTGCTTCGGCGGCCTGGCCGCACTCACCCTCGCCCGCGCCGGGGCCGAGCTGGCCGGCGCCGAGCTGGCCGGCGTGATCAGCGTCCACGGAACGCTGACCACCAGCGCTCCGGCCGAGCCGGGTGCGGTCACCGCCCGCGTCCTGGTCTGCCACGGGGCCCGGGATCCGCACGTACCGATGGCGCACGTCGAGCAGTTCGCCGCCGAAATGGACCACGCCCGGGCCGACTGGCAACTGAACGTCTACGGCGGCGCCGAGCACGGCTTCACCCACGAGCACGCCACCCCCGGAGCGACTCCCGGCGTGTCCTATCACCGCGACGCCGACGCGCGGTCGCACGCCGACATCCGCGCCTTCCTCGCCGACGTCCCGGCCCGCTGACCCCGCGGTGGCCCCGCGTCGGCTCAGCCCAGTAACCCGGCTCGATGGGCCGCATCCACCGCCGACGCGCGATCACGCACGCCGAGCTTCTCGAACAGGTGCAGCAGGTGCGTCTTGACCGTCGTCTCGGAGATGAACAGCGTCCGGGCCGCCTCGCGGTTCGTCGCCCCGGCGGCGACCAGCCTCAGCACCTCCAGTTCCCGCTTGCTCAGGCCCGGACTCGCCACGGCCGGCGGCGCGGCGGCCCGGCTCATCAGGCGGCTGGCCACCGCGGGCGAGAGCACCGCGTCGCCCTTGTGGGCGCTGCGCACGGCCCGCACGAGCTCGTCGCCGGGCGCGTCCTTGAGCAGGTAGCCGGTGGCGCCCGCGGCCACCGCGTCCAGCACGTCGGCGTCCGCGTCGAACGTCGTCAGGACCAGGACGCGAGCGGTGACGCCGCGGCGGCGGAGCTCGCGGATGGCCTCGACGCCGCCGGCGCCGGGCATCCGGAGGTCCATCACGACGACGTCCGGCTGCTCGACGACGGCGAGGAGAACCGCCTGCTCGCCGTCGGAGGCCTCGCCGACGACCTCGATGTCGTCGATGCTGTCGAACATCCCGCGGAGGCCGTCGCGGACGACCGGGTGGTCGTCGACGAGCATCAGCCGGATCATGACGCGGTCACCGGGGCGCCGCACGGCAGCGTGGCCACCAGCGCGGTGCCCTCCCCGGGCGTGCTCTCGACGATCAACGTGCCGTCGACCCGGGCCAGCCGGTCACGCATCGCGGTGAGCCCCATCCCGGTGCCGTCGGGCCGCTCGCCGACGGCGTCCGGATCGAAACCGACGCCGTCGTCGCGGACGTCGAGCATCACCGCGTCCTCCAAGTAGGTGAGCGTCACGCCGACGCGCGTCGCGGACGCGTGTTTCGTCACGTTGGCTAGGGCCTCCTGGACGACCCGCAGCAGAACCACCTCCTGGTCGGTCGGGAGCACGCGGACCGGTCCGGTGACGTCGACGTCGACCGGGAGGTCGGCGCCGGCGGCGACGCCCTGGATCGCCTTCGGCAGCGTAGAGCCCTCGAGGCGGCCCGGCCGGAGGGCCTGCAGTGACCGACGGGCCTCGGAGAGGCCCTCCCGGGCCAGCTGCGCGGCCTGATCGACGTGCGGACGGGTGGCGCCGGCCAGCTCGCCGGTGCGGTCGGCCGCCTCGAGCTGGCGGATGATGCCGGTCAGGGCCTGGGCCAGCGTGTCGTGGATCTCGCCGGCCAGGCGGGCCCGCTCGTCGAGCGCCCCGGCCTCGCGGGCCTGGGTGACCAGCTGGTTCTGCAGTCCCCGGTTCTCGGCCAGGGTCTCTTCCAGACGCTGGTTGGTCGCGGTCAGTTCCTCGAGCATCCGGCCGCGCTCGATCTCCTGCTCGCGGGACTTCCGGACGACCCCGGTGACGAATCGCACCAGCGCGAAGCTCCCGGCGGACAGCAGCAGCCAGACGACGATCAGCACCGGGGTCGTCGGGTAGCCGCCGATGTAGCTGGCCGAGGCGATCATGGCGACTCCGCCCATCGCCGGGTAGACCAGCCGGTCGGGCAGGTAGTTCGGGCCCTCGACGTACGCGTACCAGGTGTAGATGCCGTACCACGGGTTCAAGCCGACCAGTATCGCGGTGAGCACCAGCCGGACCAGGAAGTACGTAACCGGCCGGCCGCGCACCGACGGGTGGAAGACCCAGGTCCACCCGGCGGCGAGCAGCGTGACCCCGGCCAGGACCGGGATCGCGACCCGGAACGGGATCGCGTCGGCGCTGCGATGGCTGAGGACCGTGTCGGTCACCGCGACCACGAGGGAGGCGGCCAGCAGCGTCAGCGGCATCCAGCGCCGCAGGTTCGCGTCGGTCACCGCGTCCAACGGCACCGCACCAACGGTCGCCTCCGGCGAGGTACTCACGGCCGCCTCCCTTCCCACGATTCCATTCTGACGTTCAGGACCAGCGGAACCTACGGACGGCCGCTCCGATGAAGACCACCGCGTAGGCGGCCAGCACGACCAGCGACAGCGTCGGCGGGAAGTGGCCGTCGATCGACGAGCTCAGCGCCTGGCTGGCCGCGCCGAGCGGCGTGTAGTGCGAGAGCGTGGCCAGCCAGTGCGGCATGACCTGCTGCGGCAGCCAGAGCCCGGCGAAGAACATCAGCGGGAAGAACAGCCCGGTGGCGATCGCGTTGGCGATCTTCGCGCTCGGGGCCAGGGCCGAGATCAGCGACGCCAGCCCGAGCATCGCGGCCGACGACAGGACCAGCGAGACGATCCAGCCCGGCACGCTGCCGGGGAACCCGCCGTCGAACGTCAGCGTCGCCACGAGCAGGAGGACGACGACGGTGGCGAGCGTGATCGCGAGGTGGATGCCGATCTGGGTGGCCAGCAGGCGCCAGGGCCGCATCGGCGTCACCGACAACCGGCGGAGGATGCCGCGTTCCCGGTAGATGCCGAGGGACTGCGGCAGGCTCATCGACGACACCATCGCCAGCGAGATCAGCGCGATGATCCCGAGGTAGACCTGCGCGTAGCTGAGGCCGCCGAGGTCGTGGTTGGGCCGGCTGGTGCCGGGGACCACCGCGAGGATGACGAACGCGATCACCGGGAGCAGGAAACCCCAGATCAGCGTCGCCGGTTCGCGGAGGAAGAGCCTGGTCTCGGTCTTGAACAGGGTGGTCAGAGGCGCGGTCACTGGTTGCTCCCGGTGGTGAGAACGGCGTCGTCGAGGGTGGCCTGGTGTACGCGGAGATCGCGGGCGGTCAGGCCTTCGCGGGCGATGTGGGCGGTGACGGCGAGGATGACGTCCCCGGTGCCGGTGACGACGACGGTCGGGCCCTGGAGGGCGACCGTCTGCACGCCGGGCAGCCGGCGCAGGCCTTCGAGCTCGGCGACCGCGTCGCCGTCGAGGCGGAAGCGGATCTCCTGACGTCCGTCGGTGCGTGACGCGATGAGCCCGGCCGGGGTGTCGACGGCGACGATCCGGCCGTTCTCGAACAGCGCGAGGCGGTCGGCGAGGTGCTCGGCCTCCTCCATGAAGTGCGTGACGAGGACGACCGTGACGCCGTCGTCGCGCAGGCCGGAGATCAGGCCCCAGGTCTCGCGGCGGGCCTTGGGGTCCAGGCCGGTGGTCAGCTCGTCGAGCACGGCCACCCGGGGACGTCCGACCAGCGCGAGCGCGATCGCCAGGCGCTGCTGCTGGCCGCCGGAGAGCTTGCCGAACGGGCGGCGGCGGTGCTCGGACAGGTGCAGGCGCTCCAGCAGCGTGTCGCCGTCGATCGGGTCGCGGTAGAAGCTCGAGAACAGCGCGATCGCCTCCTCGACGCGCAGCTTGTCGGGCAGCTGGGAGTCCTGGAGCTGGACGCCGACGAGGTGCGCGAGCTTCTCGCCGTCGTGGTCGGGGTCGAGGCCGAGGACGTCGATCCGGCCGGAGTCGCGATGGCGGACGCCGGTGAGCATCTCGACGGTGGTGGTCTTGCCGGCGCCGTTGGGGCCGAGCAGCGCGAAGATCTCGCCCTCCTCGACGTCGAGGTCGATGCCGTCGACGACGGTCCGGCCGGAGTAGCTCTTGCGGAGGTCTCGTGCGGTGATTGCTGGCATGTCTCGAGCGTCGCGGCTCCGGGAGCTGGCGGGCATGCACCAGGAGGGCGGGGCCGGAAGGACCCGGGGGTCCTCCATCCGGAGGACTCAGGGTTCCTTCAGGTCGGCGCCGGTTACCTGGACGGGTGCGAGACGTGGCGTTGGTGCTGGCGATCGCGGCGGCCGTGGCCTACGGGGCGGGCTCGCTGCTGCAGGCGGTGGGGGCTCGGCGGGCCCGCAGCACGGTGCTCGTGTGGCGGGAACCGGCGTATCTGGCCGGACTCGGGCTGGACGGAGTGGCCTGGCTGTTGTCGCTGGTCGCGCTGCGGACGCTACCGATCTACCTGGTGCAGACGGTGCTGGCCGGGTCGCTGGCGGTGACCGCCCTGGGGGCGCGGGCGTTCCTCGGCACCGTGCTGCGCCGGGCCGACGGAGGGGCGATCGCGGTCACCGTGGTGGGGCTGGCGCTGCTCGCCGGGGCGTCCGGGACGCAGACGGAGGGCGGGTTCTCCACCGCGGTCTCCGTGGTGGTGGCCGCCTCGGCGGTCGCCCTGGCCGCGGCCGGCTGGTGGACGGCCCGGCGCGCGCGGGCCGGGCGGGAGTGGGCGGTGGTCGGGTGCGCCGTCGTGGCCGGAGCCGCCTTCGGCGGCGCCGCGATCGCGGTGCACGGAATCACGGTGGGCGGGAGCTGGCCGGCCGAGCCGGCGGTCTGGGCGCTCGTCGTCTTCGGCGTGACCGGTGCGCTCCTCTACGCCGCCGCGCTCGAGCACGGGAACGTCGCCCGGGTCACCGCCGTGCTCTGGACGGTCGAGGTCGTCGTCCCGTCGAGCGTGGGGTTCGCGTGGCTCGGCGACACGGTCCGATCGGGCTGGATACCGGCCGCGGTGGCCGGCTTCGCGCTGGCGATCGCGGCCGCCCTGGTCCTGGCCGGCTCCCCGGCCCAGGAACCCGCGACGGCCTGACCTCGCGTTTCAGACGCGGCCCGCGCCGACGGGCCAGACGACGCGAGTCTCGATGCCCCGCGCACGCGCGTACGCGACGATGTCACCGGTGCCACCCAGCCCCGCCGCCGGGGCGCCGTCCCACACCGCGAGGAGCACGTCGGACGAGTCGACGATCGCGTGCCCGGCCGCGAGGTACGCCTCCTCGGACGGCGTCGGGTACGCGAGCACGCGGTGCTGCTGAGCCCGGGCCAGCAGCCGGTCGTATTCGGGCCGGTCGTCGTCGGCGAACGTCGTCCGGTATCCCGCACTCGGAACGACGACCCTCAGGCTCCCCCGGCAACGGAGCACCTCGCGCGCGAAGAGCTGATCGGCCCCGACGGCCAGGCTGCAGATCCCGACCAGTGGTTCACCGACCTCCGCCAGCTCGGCGCGGAGTGCGCTGACGACCAGACCGACGGTCGGCGCCGAGAGCGATTGGTGGCCGGTGAATCCCACGATCGTCACAGGGCATCCCGCCGCGCCAAGTCCCAGAAGTACTGGCCTATCGGGGTCAGATACACCTCGCCGCCCTCCAGCGCTACCCAGTACAACGCTCGTCCTTCGTCGGTCGTGAGCAAGTTTGCATTGCGCAGCCGCCCGAAGTAGTCGAACTGCTGTTGCTCCGCCGTTCCCGTCAAGCCCGGGGGGAACGGTCGCCCCTCACCCTCGTGGTCCGGGCTGAGCCGGACGCGCGCTTTGGCCTTGGGAAAATGCTGCGGCAGTTCACGCAACAGCTCGACGTCCAGCCACGGCCGCCCCTCGCGGAGAACGGTCGGCTCGGTCAGATGCGCCTTGAGCAGTGGGCGCTGCGCCCACGCGTCGAACGCCGCGCTGACGAACTCGTACAGGCCGAGCCCGGTGATCCGGCCGAGATGATCGGTCGCACCGCCCTCCAGGCCGGCCAGCAAGACGCGGGTGAACACGCCGTGGCCGCGAGCCTCGCCGACCGGCTCGGTCGGCCGGCTCGCGGTCATCACCACGACGTTCTCCCGCAGCACCGCGACGCCGTGCCGGAACTGCTCGGCGATCGAGAGCGGCTGCAGCGCGGCGACGTTCCCGACGTCGCCGCTGTAGCAGCAGTCCAGGATGATCGTGGCGCTCCGCGCGGCCGAGCCGTTCGCCAGCGTGATCAGGTCGTTCATCGACACACCGGGGCTGTTGTGGGTGCCGTCCTGCGTCATGAGGTCCGCGCCCCACGCGGTCTGGCCACCGTGACCGGCGAAATAGAACAGCAGGTCATGGTCACGCGAGTTCGCGAACAGCCGCCCCAGTTCGTCGCGCAGGAGGCCGCGCGTCACGCCGCCGGGATTGGTCGCGGTGCCCAGTAGCACCTGCACGGTGAAGTTCCGGCTGCCGTCGTCGTTGCGCCTCAGGAGCTCCGCGACCGCCTCCGCGTCGGCGACGCATCCGCCCAGATTCGTCATGGTCGGGTAGTGATCGATGCCGACCGCTAACGCACGCTTCATGAGATCCCCCCGCTCTTAGTGTGTCAGCGAATCTGCGAGCTCCTCAGCGATGTGGCCAGCGAGGCGGTTGCGGCGGCAGCGCAGTGGGGCGAATTCCCAGCGTGACCTGGGCATGAGTCCGTAAGACCTCGCTGCCGATTCCCACTGGCAGGCTCGCGTAGTTGTGCGCCAGGGCAACCGGGATCACGGCGTCCTCGTAGAGTCGCGTGCCGACGGTGTCCAGAAGATCCACCGTGGTGCGTAAGGTCGGATAGGCGTTCCGATTCACCGCGAGGCGGTCATCGGTGACCGTCCCTCCGGAGAGACGCGGCACGGCGAAGACGTGCACGCGGCCGTCTTGCGTGCGGTACAGGAAACGCCGCCCGAAGTCGGTGTCTTTCCCGTATGCGGAAGCCGGTCCGGGAACAACCCAGCGCCGAAGATATCCGTCGGGCAGCTCGACGAGGGTGCCCGGTGGTAGCAGGTCGAGGCTTGCCAGCTGATGGGCGTGGTCGACGAGCACGCCGGTCTTCTGCAACCCGAGAATGGGGGGACTCTTCCATCCTCGTCGCGTCGCCGTCTCGTGGACGGCCTGGAGAAAACGCTCCGCGCCTCGTTTGAGGTCGGCCGCGGCACCGTGCACCGACAGCGGGCCGTCGAGAATGAAGGCCGTGTGCTGGTACTCACTCCCCTGCGCGAAGCATCGGATGAACCAGAGAAAGACCAGAACCTCGACGACGTTCATCAGCCTTCCGAGCACGGTGAGGTTACTGCCCTCCGGGGCGACCTCGAGGTGCAGCTGAAGGACGTCGGTCGGATAGATCGGCTCCCGACAACTGGGGCAGGAAATTGCCGCCGAACCGACCCGATGGGGTCCTTCGCACCCGCACGACGGACACTTCCGCACCTCGAGGAAGGCGGCCGGCGCGTCGGGGGTGCCCGGCCACACGTGAAGCAACACGTCGGTGAGCGACGCGAGGTCGTCTTCGCTGTCCCCCATCCGGCTGGCACGAAAGATGGTGTCGACAGCTTGCCGGATAGCCGCGGGCTGGTCCTGCCCGTCGCGATAGTTGATCACCGAAGTCGGAATGACGCTCTTCAGCACATAGCCGACCGCCGCCCGGCCGATCTCCCGAGGATCCACGAATCGATCCGCCGGCGGTGCGAGCATGCGATTCAGGTCGACATGGGCAACCGCTACCTGCAGATAGCCGACGCGCGCAGCGGGGAAATCTGGAAGAACTTCCACCTCGGCCGGACTGCCGTCCACGGCGACGGCTCGGCTGGTAGCCCGGCCGACCAGCGGCAGATCCAGCCGTGACGTTCGTAGGGCGCCGATGTCGTCCTGGATCCGATCGCGGGCCATCGCCCGGTCCGGAAGGTTCATTCCTTTGAGTGCCGCGGTCACGGCAGGGTCGACGATCAGGCCGCGATGATTGAGCCGATCGGCGCGCTCGTGGTTGCCTGACTCGTTCACGTACGGCATGCGGCCCTACCGTCGTCCGTCGAAATCATCGCTGCGGAGATCCTCACGATGAGTCGGCGCAGCCGGTCCGAGCGCGTCACCGGACGGGAGTCCGGACGGGACGACTCGCGCGGCCTCGGCGGTCGTCCGAGCCGCACCGATCATCTCGGCATCGAACTTTGCGATCTGCACCGGCACGATGTAACGCCCGCTCATGGTCTTCATGCGCACGAAGCCACGATCTTCGCTACCGCGGATCGCATCGCCGAAAGACTCGAAGTCGTAATACTTCGACAACTCGTTGACCTCATGTTTGCTGTTGAGGTGGGCCACGACCCAGTTGTAGGTATTGCTGAGCACTTCGTCGGCGACGGAGCGAACTTCCTGAGTGGCGTACATCAACCCGATCTTCAACTTGCTCGCCGTGCGCGCCAGCAGGACGTACGGGTCACGTTCCTGACTACCGAACTTCGACTTCTCGAAGAGCGTGTGCGCCTCTTCGATGACGATCTGCATCTTCGGCGGATTCTCGTTCTGGCGGAATACCTCACCTCCGCGGTCCAGCACCTCCATGATGATGCGCTCGGAGATCGCCTGCAGCACCGACTGCGTGCCGCGCGAAAGCTCGACGATGACGATCCTGCCCTCGGCGAGTTCGTTGTAGATCTCGACCGCGAAGTTACCGCTGGCATGCTGGTTGTGGAACGGCTCGACGTCTCGCATGCGGGCGATACCGGCGCGGTTGGTACTCGACTCGAAGACTGACATCACCGCTTGAGTTTGTTCCTCACGCAGCCAGTAGGCGATCGTCTGCCGGTCGGTGTTGGGACCGTCGTCGCGATGCTTGACGAGCCACTCGCAGACGTTGATCAGGTCCTGCCTCGACTCGATGCGAATCGAGCCACCGTCCAGCTTCACGATCGTGGCGCCGGTTTCAGCGATGATCGCGTCAGCGATGCGAGCCGCCATCTTCAGCGTGTACGACCAGCTCCTGGGCAGGCGAAAGTTCGCCTTGGCGAGGAGCGCATAGAAGAACATGCGGGCCCGTGCGATGTGCTGCTTCGCGCTGTCGAGCGCTCGCGCGTCCGGGTAGTCGGCGGGATCCGGATCGGAGAGGTCGGCGCTCACGAATCGAGTGATGTACTTCGCGTTACTCGTGCCGGCCAGTAGCACGTCGGCAATGACCTGCCGGGCCGGCTCGAGCATCTCCCGATCGAAGAAATTCAGCTGCAGGGCCCGACCGTCCTCGCCGAACCGGAGCCCGTAACGATAGATCGACACATGTTCGGCGCCCAGGTCCGCCAGCGCGGTTCCGTCCTGCTGGTTGACGTTGGCGTACTCGCCCTGAGGATCGAACAACAGTTGCCCGATCCGTTCGCCGTTCTCCGAGGCGTGCCGGAAGACAGCCGTCGTCAGCGTCTTGACGGTGTTGGACTTCCCGGTACGCGTCATGCCGAAGATGGCGGTCTTCTGCTCGATGAAGTCAGTGACGCGGACCGCGACCGGCACCTCGTGCTCACTGCGCAATTTGGCTCGTCGACGCGTGCTCGCGTAGCGAACGTGTCCGATCGGGAGCAGTTGCGGAGCCGCCCCCGACTCCGCCTCCCCTTCGGTGACCGACGGATACGACGCAATGACCTCGAGCGCGGCAGCTGACGGCTTGTAGACGCGGTAGGACGTGGCGGCATAGATGTTGTCCAGGTCGCTGCCGAACGCCAGATAAGGGACCTGATTCGACGTGATGTCGGCGTAGAAGGTCCCCAGGATGCGGCAGCGCAGACCGCTGTACTGCATCCGGTCGCGGGTCAGGTTGTCGATCGGAACGGCCGACGAGTCGAGCGTGAGGGCAGCCGGGTCCGGCGCCGCGTCACCCCAGACGGCCTCGTGCCGGGCCGCCGCCTCACGGATCTCGGTCAGCTCGGCCTGTCGGGGTATCGGAGCGGTGCCTTCGACGCGGAGAAGCAGCACCTCGTCGTCGTCCGGACTGCGTGCGGGCACGCCCGCCTCGCGAACCGTGGCCAGCAGAAAGCAGAACTCCGGAATCCCTCCGACGTCTCGCTTCCAGGCATCGTTGGTGATGACGGTCGCCCCGCGGAAGTCGATATCGAACACACGGCCGACGTTTTTGCCGTCGAGCAACACGTTGAGCGGATTCGCCTCCGCTTGAGCACGAGCGGATCCGATCGGCATCGCCATCCCGTTCCCCCTTCACCAGTGCCGGATCCCTGTCGACCGCAAGCGCTGGAGCGTAAACGTGGTATGCAGAAATGCTGCCCGCTGACTTCCCCCTGGCGAGCCGTAGTGTTCCACAGTGGATCAACGACGTCTGAGCCGCGCGCTTTTTCCGACCCGAATCGCCCGAACGGTCAGCGTTTCTGGATGCTCGGTACAGATCCTTCCGGGTCGGAACTTCTACTATCCACACTGGAGACGAGCGCGCTGGTGCACCCTGAGAGAGGGCGATACCGTGTGACGATGAGCGGTACGGCCGACTAGGAGCGTGCGTGGAAGACGGCGGGGATGGCCCACCAGAGCAACCGGTGGCCCGACGCACCCCCTGGGATCCTGACGACGTCAGGAACAAGCCGGGGCCGATTGAGAACGAGAGCCAGTTCGCGCAGTCCGTGGTGAGCCCTCTTCGCTATCCCGGCGCCAAACGCCGGCTCGTTCCCGCCATCGAGACCATCGTTCAAGGGAACGTCCCCCCGCCGCGCCTCATGATCGAGCCCTTCTGCGGCGGCGCGTCGACGGCCCTGCGGCTCGTCGGAACGGGCGTCGTCGAACACGCGATCCTCGCCGATTACGACTCGTTGGTGGCGTCGTTCTGGCGCACCGCCGTCTTCGATACGGCCTGGCTGATCGACGCGATGCGGGATGAGGAGATCACGGTCGCGCGGTGGGAGTGGTGGAAGCAAGCCAGCCCGCGGACCGTGCGCGATCAAGCCCTCAAGTGCCTGTTCATGAACAGGACGACCTTCTCGGGAATTCTTCACGGGCGAGCGGGCCCGATCGGCGGAAAGAAGCAGACCGAGACGACCAAGTACAAGATCGACTGCCGGTTCAACAAGGCGACGCTGGCCGAGCGCATCGAGGCCATCGGCAAGCTGGGCGACACCGGCCGGATCCTCGACGTCTGGACCTCGGATTGGCACGAGACTCTGTCCCGGATCGGCCGTGACTATCGCCCCCGGTTGGCACCCGACGAAATTCTCGTGTACTTGGATCCACCATACGTCGACAAGTCCGAATTCCTGTACCACCTGGCTTTCGACGAGAAGCAGCACAGTGATCTCGCCGCGACGTTGAACGGTGCCGATACCTACCGCTGGATTCTGTCGTACGACGACGACCAGGTGGTGCGGGCGCTCTACCCGGTAACGGGAGGCCGGCGGGTCTTGCACGCCCGTCATCAGTACAGCGCGGCCGCACTCAAAGCGCGAAACGATACGAAGGGTCGACGTCAGTCAAGGGTCGAATTACTGGTCACGAATTTTCCCGATGTACCGGAGTCGGACCGGTACCACCCGGTGGACGATTCGTCGTGCGACATCTGCGAGGGACGTTCGCCATAGGTTGCTGGTGCGTTGTCCACGAAGGTTCGCGGTGTTGGGGGCTGACTGCGGCGATCCCGGTTCGTCCAGCCTGGTGGGTGGGGTGCTCTAGGCAGGGTGGTGGGCTGTTTGCCGGATCTGGTGAGAGCGCGCAGGTTGACCGATGAAGCTGGTCCGCCGGGGTCGGAACCCGATCCGGGTGTGATCCACCGGTTCAACGAGGTCGAGCTCAAAGCTCGGGACCCTCGGTGGGCGGGAGGCCGTCCCCGCCGTTCACGCGGTGGAGCCTGCGGAAACTCGCCGCACCGCCGTTTCGCGTTGCTAATCCCTCGCCGGGGACCGCCTCTGGGGCGTGCTGCGCCGCCGCAAAGGCGGCGACCCCAACCACATCGCGCTGGCCCAGGGCCTGCACCGATACCTACCACCAACGCCCGACGTTCTGGCAGCACAACGGCGCGAACCAGAATGGTCAACGCATCAGTCACCGAGGAGCCGCCACACGCGGACGGTCTCGTCGTGTGCGCTCGCGCTAGCCAGCAGAGTGCCGTCCGGACTGATCGCAACGGAGGAAATCGCAGCCCGGTGGCCGGTCAGGGCGTCGTGGGCCGGCTTACCCGTGGCCGGATCCCACAGCTCAATGGCCCCATCCGAACCTCCGGCGGCCAGGACGCTCCCGTCCGGGCTGAACGCGACCGTGAACACTGCTTCGTTCTGCCCGGACATCGAGTCGCCGATCGGATCGCCCGTCACTGGGCGCCAGAGCCTCACCGCCCCATCCGTGCCGGACGTCGCCAGGGCGCTCCCGTCCGGATGGAACACCATCGACGACACCGGCGTGCCGACCGGATACGCCGGCCGAGCAGCCGGCCTCGGGCTGTCGGTACGCCAGACTCGTACAGTTCCGTCGGTACTGGCACTCGCGAGAAGTTCTTCCTCCGGGCTGAACGCCACCGACACGACGGAGTCACGGTGGCCGATGCGCGGATTCCCGACCGGCCTGCCGCTGGCGGGGTCCCACAGCCTGACCGTTTGATCGGTGCCGGCCGTAGCCACCAGGCTGCCATCAGGGCTGAAGGCCACCGACATCACCCAACCCCCATGGCCGCTGAGTGGTTCACCAACCGGCCTTCCGAGCACCGGATCCCAGAGCCGCACAGTTTTGTCGGTGCCGGCCGTAGCCACCAGGCTGCCATCAGGGCTGAAAGCCACCGACATCACCCAACCACCATGGCCAAGAAGCGGCCCGCCGATCGGCTCGCCGGACGCCGGATCCCACAATCTGACCGCCCGGTCGTGGCCGGCCGTTGCCAGCAGCGTTCCGTCCGGGCTGAAGCAGAGGGACTCGACCGCGCCGACATCGCCGGCCAGGGGACGGCCGTACCGGCCTGGCGCGAGGCGCTCGAGCAAGGGAGCGTCTGCCGGTCGGCTCTGGTCCGCGGTCGTCAGTGCGCGCGACCCAATTGGCGGCTGTTCGATGACCTGAGCGAAGAAGTCGCTGGTAGGCAGACGGCCATCGAGCACCTCCTCGTAGTGCACACCGGTGAGCCGGAGGGGAATTCGGCAGTCTTCGAGAAGCAACGGCAGGACTGGCTTGTCTTGGCCGAGCGCATAGAGGAACTCGTCGATGACCCAATCGGAATCGACTGCCGCCGGCGTCAAGACGACGATGAGCGCATCGCAGGCGTCGATGCGATTCTGCGTCTCGCGCATGTAGCGGGCACCCGTGCGGAGCTGCTGATCCCACCAGGGCGATATGCCCTCTGCCGCCAGGTGGGCGGCGAGCTTCTCGACGTACTGCCGATCGCGCCGGTTGTAGCTGATGAACATCGAGGTACCCGGTCGCGCGTCACCGGCGGCCCGTTGTGATGGTGTCACCCGGCCAGGACCTCCAGGATCTTCTCCCCGTACCGGGCCAACTTGTTCTCCCCCACGCCGCTCACCTGGCTCAACTCGGCCAGCGACGCCGGCCCGTCGGTGACGATCTGGCGGAGCGTCTTGTCGTGGAAGATGACGTACGGCGGGACGTTCTGTTCCTTCGCGGTGGTCGCCCGCCAGGCCCGGAGCCGCTCGAAGACCTCCTGGGCCTCGGGCGCGAGGTCGGCGACCGGTTCCTTCTTCCCGGCGCGCCCCGACGATCCGGACGACTTCGCCGGCCTCTCGGGCTCGCGGCGCATCATGACCTTGCGCTGCCCGCCCAGCACCGGGCCGCTGCCGTCGGTCAGCACCAGGACGCCGTACTCGCCCTCCACCGCGAGCAGACCTTGGGCCAGCAGCTGACGCACGACCCCGCGCCACTGGGGGTCGCTCAGGTCGGTGCCGATGCCGAACACCGTGAGCTCGTCGTGGCGGTACTGGCTGACCTTCTCGGTGCGCCGGCCGAGCAGGATGTCGATCGACTGCCCGGCCCCGAACTTCTGGCCCCGCTCGCGCTGGAGCCGGAGCACGGTCGAGAGCAGCTTCTGGGCCGGAACCGTGCCGTCCCAGGACTCCGGCGGCTCCAGGCACGTGTCGCAGTTGCCGCACGGCCCGCTGCCCTCCTGCCCGAAGTACGCCAGCAGCCGGGAGCGTCGACAGTCGACGGTCTCGCAGAGCGCGAGCATGGCGTCCAGATGCTGGGCGAGCATGCGGCGGTGGGCCAGGTCGCCCTCCGAGCCGTCGATCATCTTGCGTTGCTGGACGACGTCCTGCAGGCCGTAGGCCAGCCAGGCCGTGGACGGGAGGCCGTCGCGCCCGGCGCGGCCGGTCTCCTGGTAGTAGCCCTCGACGGACTTCGGCAGGTCGAGGTGGGCGACGAACCGCACGTCGGGCTTGTCGATGCCCATGCCGAACGCGATCGTGGCGACGATGATCAGCCCGTCTTCCCGCAGGAACCGGGCCTGGTTCCGCGCGCGCGTCCGGGAGTCGAGCCCGGCGTGGTACGGGAGCGCGGCAATACCCTGCGACACGAGGAACTCGGCGATCTTCTCCACCGACGCCCGGGACAGGCAGTAGACGATGCCGGCCTCGCCGTCGTGCTCGGTGCGGATCAGGTTGAGCAGCTGCTTGCGCGGCTCGGCCTTGGGCGCGATGCGGTAGCGGATGTTGGGCCGGTCGAAGCTGGCGACGAAGTGCCGGGCGTCGTCGAGGTTGAGCCGGGACGCGATCTCGGCGTGGGTGCGCGAGGTGGCGGTGGCGGTCAGCGCGATGCGGGGCACGTCGGGCCAGCGCTCGTGCAGCATCGAGAGCGCGAGGTAGTCGGGCCGGAAGTCGTGGCCCCACTGGGCGACGCAGTGCGCCTCGTCGATCGCGAACAGCGCGATCGTGCCCTTCTCGAGCAGGCGCATCGTGCGCGACTCGCCGCCGGCCAGCGCTTCGGGGGCCAGGTAGAGCAGGTCGAGCTCGCCGGCCAGGAACGACTTCTCGACCGCCCGCCGCTCCTCGAGATCCTGCGTCGAGTTGAGGAAGCCGGCCCGGACGCCGAGCGCGGTCAGCGCGTCGACCTGGTCTTGCATCAGCGCGATCAACGGCGAGATGACGACGCCGGTGCCCTCGCGGACCAGCGACGGGATCTGGTAGCACAGCGACTTGCCACCGCCGGTGGGCATCAGCACCAGCGCATCGCCACCGCCGATGACCTGCTCGATGATGGCCTGCTGCTCGCCCCGGAAGGCCTCGTAGCCGAACACCCGCCGCAGTACGTCCAGAGCCCCGTCCACGCGGGCGATACTACGAGCCCCCGCCGACAATCCGCTCGCTCTCCACAGCCGCGGCGATACGGCGGGCCAACGCCTTCTTGTCCAGCTTGCCCACCGCGGTCTTCGGCAGCGCCGGAACCCACTCCAGTCGCTCGGGCCACTTGAACTTGGCCACGCCCAGCCCTTCCAGGAAAACCTGCAGGTCGGGCAGCGACACCTCCGACCCGACCAGGTACGCGCACGACCGCTCGCCCAGCCGCTCGTCGGGCATCGCCACGATCGCCGCCTCCCGGATCGCCGGGTGCCGCAGGACCAGCACCTCGACCTCCTCGGCGCTGATCTTCTCGCCGCCGCGGTTGATGATGTCCTTCAGCCGCCCCTCGATCGACAGCGCGCGCTCCGGCCCGAACGTCCGGACCGCGACCAGGTCACCGGTCCGGTAGAACCCGTCGGACGTGAACGCCACCGTGTTGATCTCCGGCGCGTCGTAGTAGCCCCGCAGCGTGTACGGGCCCCGGCAGGCCAGCTCACCCACCTCCCCGTCGGGAACCACGGTCTCGGACGACGGGTCGAGCACGCGGAACTCGTCCAGCGGGGAGATCGGCGTCCCGACCGTGGTCAGCCGGGCCTCGCGGGGCGCCCCCGAAGCGCTCAGCGCGAAGAACCCCTCCCCCATCCCGAACAACTGCCCGGCCCAGACGCCGAACGCCTCCAACGCCGAGAACAGCGGCAGCGGCACCTTGGCTCCCGACAGCACGACCCGGCGCAACGACGGCACCACGGCCGGGAACGCCGGATGCGCCACTGCCCCGTAGTGCCCGTGGCCGAACAGCACGTCGGTGGCCCGTTCGGCCGCCAGCAGCGGCAACGCCTCGTCCAGCCCCGGCGACGTGAGCACCAGGCACCCGCCGACGCTGTGCGGCGCGTGCACCCCGCAGACGATGCCGGCATTGTGGACGATCGGGATCAGGTGCCCGTTGCGGGTCGTCTCGTCCCAGCCGGACGCCTCGGCGT
Source organism: Cryptosporangium phraense (assembly GCF_006912135.1). NCBI lineage: Bacteria > Bacillati > Actinomycetota > Actinomycetes > Cryptosporangiales > Cryptosporangiaceae > Cryptosporangium > Cryptosporangium phraense. Next base: position 45,718 of record NZ_VIRS01000005.1, read on the forward strand.
AGGCCCGCGCGTTGTACCAGTACTCGGCGTGCAGCCGCGGTATCACCTTCGGCACGCCGGTCGTGCCGCCGGAGAGCTGGAACGCGGCCACGCCGTCGGGGTCGAGCGACGACTGGATCCGGTCGACGACCTTCCGGGCCAGGGCGTCGTCGTTCCCGGACGGCAGCGCGTCCAACCGGAGCAGCGTTCCGATCCCCAGCCTCCGCGCGAACTCCACCAGGTCGAAGCGGCCCCCGGCTTCGACCAGGTGCGCCGCCGCCCCGGTCTTCCCGGCGATCGCCCGGATCTCGTACTCGCGGTGCGCGGTCAGCGTGCAGACCGGGACCAGACCGGCCTTGAGCAGCCCGTACCAGGCCACCACGCTCGCCAGCCGGTTGCCGATCTGCAGGACGACCCGGTCGCCCGGCGCCAGCCCCAGCTCCACCAGCCCGAGCGCGAGCCGATCGGCCCGCCCGTCCAGCTCGCGGTAGGTCAGCCGGCCGTCGGGCGCCACCACCGCGTCCCGATCTCCGAACCGCTCCGCGATCGACCGGAACTCGGCCGCGATCGGCCGCGTGCCCCAGGCCCCGGCCGCGCGGTAGCGCGCAACGACGTCGTCGGGGTACCGGATCACGCCGTCGGTCCAGGTCATGCTGGGAATCTAACCCGGTCGGACACATCTGTCAAAAGATTGACGTTAACGTCGACCGAGATCTACGGTGGACAGCATGAAGCTGCGATCGGTCGCCGTCCTCGGCGGAGGCCCCGGGGGGCTGTACGTCGCCCGGCTGCTGAAATTGAGCCGCCCGGAGTGCCAGGTCGACGTCTACGAGCAGAGCCCGCCCGAGCAGACGTTCGGGTTCGGCGTCGGGCTGGCGAGCCGGACGCAGCGCAACCTCGCCGCCGCCGACCCGGCCAGCCTGGCCGACATCGTCGGCGCCTCCTACCGGCACGGGATGGCGATGACCGTCGGCGACACTACGGTCCGCCTCCCGGCCGGCGACCTGATCGCGATCGGCCGTTCCACGCTGCTGGAGATCCTCCGCCGGCACGCCGAGGCCGCGGGCGTCCGCGTCCACTACGGGTCCCGGATCCCCACACCACGAGGCACCGACCTCGTCGTCGCCGCCGACGGCGTCAGCAGCGCCACCCGCGAGGCCGGCGACTTCGGCGCCCGGATCACCACCCACCGCGGCCTCTACCTCTGGTGCGGCACCGACTTCGCGCTCCCCAGCGCGGTGTTCCGCCCGGCCACGACCGAGTTCGGCACGTTCGTCGCGCACGCCTACCCGTACCGGGCCGACCGCAGCACGTTCCTGATCGAGACCGACCAAGACACCTGGCGGCGGGCCGGCTTCGACGCGACCACCGACGACACCCCGTTCGACGCCAGCGACGAGCACTCGCTCGGCTACCTCACCAAGGCGTTCCACGACGAACTGCAGGGCCACCCGCTGATCGGCAACCGCACCCGCTGGCTGCGCTTCCGCACGGTGACCTGCGACCGCTGGCACGACGGCAACGTCGTCCTGCTCGGCGACGCGGTCCACACCGCGCACTACTCGATCGGCTCGGGCACGAAGCTGGCCATGGAGGACGGGATCGCGCTGGTCCGGGCCCTGGACGAGGCCGGCGACCTGGAGACCGCGCTGCGCCGGTACGAGGAGGAGCGCCGTCCCGAGGTCGAGCACCTGCAGGAGACCGCCCACCGCAGCATGCTCTGGTGGGAGTCCTTCCCCGGGCGGCTCGAGGTTCCGGTCGAGACGTTGCTGGTCTCGTACATGACCCGGGCCGGGAAGGTCACGCTCGACCGCTTCGCGGATCTCGCCCCGGAGGTCGTCCGGGTCGCGCTGGCCCGGTTCGCCGGCTGCGACCCGGCGTCGGTCCCCGACTCCGGCCGGGCCGCCTGGGTGCTCCGCGACCGTACGGTCGGCGCGTCCGGCCGTGCTCCGGTCCCGGTCGATCTCCCGGACGCCTGGGGAGCGTCGGCCGACGCGCTGGTCGGCCGGGTGCGGGGCCCGGTCGTCCTGTCGTGCGCCGACGCCCGGGAGCCGGTCCTCACCCTGTTCGACGTGGGGGAACGGCTCCGTCGCGAGGCTGATAGCGTCGTGACGGCCCGCCTCGACCGGCGGTGGGCCGAGTTCGCGGCGTCGGCGCTGGCCAGCGGGCGGATCGACTTCGTGGAATTCACCGACTGAGGGGCCATCGTGGGACTGCTCCGGGCCGAGGACCTCACGGTCGGCGCGGAGGCCGCGCTCGGCCGCTATACGGTCACCGCGGACGAGATCGTCGAGTTCGGACGGCAGTGGGACCCGCAGACGTTCCACGTCGACCCGGTCGCGGCCGCGGACAGCTACTTCGGCGAGGTGATCGCCAGCGGGCTGCACACCCTGGGCGTGCTCCAGCGGCTCGCGGTCCTGGGCGTCTACCAGCACTGGGACGTGATCGCCGGCCGGCGCATCCGCTCGATCGAGCTCACCGCCCCGGTCACCGGAGGCATGACGCTGGCCGGCACGCTCACGGTCGAGTCGGTCGAGCCCCGCGGCCCGGAACGCGCGCTGGTGACCGTCCGCGGCCGCCTGCGCGACGCGGCCGACGAGCGTCCGGTACTCGAGGCCGTCTTCGAGATGTACCTCCGCCGCGCGGGCTGACCCTGCTAAGAAAGCGTCCATGCCCGACCAGCGCACCGGTCACGCCTGGGACCTGATCGTCACACCCTGGCACCTCGACGAGCACCTCTCGGACTTCCCGGTCCCGGCCGGCGCGATCGAGGTCACTCCCCCGTCGCTGCCCGGCGGCCCGGTCGCCGCGCGGATGAACCGGCTGCACCGGGCGGTCGCCGACGAGGTGGCCCGGGTCGCGCGGCCGCTGGTGCTCTCCGGCGACTGCCCCACGTCCCGCGCGGCGGTCGCCGCGGTCCAGCGCCGCTTCCCCGACCTGGCCGTCGTCTGGCTCGACGCCCACGGCGACTTCAACACCCCGGCCATCAGCACCAGCGGCTACCTCGGCGGGATGGCCCTGGCCATGCTGACCGGCCGGACGCCCGGGCTGTTCGGCGACGACCTCGGCCTCCGGCCGATCCCCGACGCCCGGGTTGTCCTGGCCGACGCCCGCGACCTCGACCCGGCCGAGCGCGACGCCCTCGCCGCCGGCCGGGTCCGGCGCGTTCCCGCCGACCCGGCCGCGCTGGCCGCCGCCGTCGGCGACCTCGGCTCCGTTCCGGTCTACCTGCACCTCGATATCGACGTCATCGACGGCGCCGAACTGCCCGGCGCGCGGTTCCCGTCCGGTCCGGGGCCGACGCTCGCGCAGATCGAGGAGTGCCTGTCGGCGATCTGTGCCGTGGCCGACGTCCGCGCGGCCTATCTGGCCTGTGCGTGGCTGCCCGACCGCGTCGGCGACCGCGCGGCCCGGGACACGATCGCCCGGCTCACCCGGGCCCTCGGCGCCGACCCGGCCTACTGATCCCTCTCCACCGCTCCGGCGCGGTCAGGCCGGGAACCGGGCTCCGAGCCACTTCTCGATCACGGCCGACGCGAGCTCGTTGCCCGACGGCCCGTCCGGCGTGAGCGGGCGTCCGAAGTGGGTGCCGGCCACCGCGTCGACGGTCAGGTCGTCCGCGCCCAGGGCCTGGGAGAACGCGGCGATGTCGGACGGGAACGAGGCCTGGTCGCCGGTGAACTCCAGCAGCAGCGTCGGCACGGTCACGCCGGGAGCGCAGCGCAGGAAGTCGGCGTTCGTGGTGTTCGCGCTCCACGTCGACATCCAGGCCTCGGCGGTCGACAGCCGGCCGAAGCCGACCAGCCCGTAGTTCGTGAGGTCCGGGCGACGGCCGAACAGCGACCCGTACGGCCGGGCGTTCGGGTCGATCGAGAGGTCGACGTTGCGCAGGTCGGCGTCGGTGCGATGGACCGTGAGCAGACGTGGGACCAGCGCACGGCGCCGCTGCGAAGCGTCCGCGTGGGCTTTGTAGGAGCGGTTGGCCGACCGGGCCTCGGCCACCATCGCGGCGGCGGTGGCGTCGAGCCGGCGGACGCGGTCGGCTTGGGCGGCGCGGTAGCGGGCGACGAAGTCGGCGCCGTACTCGGCCGGGGCGGGCGCGTCGCGGAAGCCGTTCGCGGCGGCGAACGGGTCGAGGGCCGGGTCGACCGAGAGCGGGTCGGCCTCGTCGGTGACCGACGGGTCGATGACGCGCTGCAGCAGCGCACCCTGGCCCGGGTGCGGGGCGAGGAAGATCGCGCCGTCGGGAAGCGGCATCGTCGCGTCGGGGAGCGCGACCGGGCGGCCGGAGGGCGCGGTGCCGAGACGATCGGTCCGCGCGGCCTGCTCGACGTAGAACGCGGCCAGCGTGCCGCCGCCGGAGTGGCCGAGCGTAACGACGTGGTCGAAACCGGACTCGTGGAGAAAGACTTGGCCGGCGGCGAAGTCGAGGATCGCCTGCTCGTGGAGGAGGTTCAGGTCGTTGTTGAGCGAGCGCGAGCCCTGGGTCCAGACCGCGTACCCGGCGGCCAGCAGGTACGGCACCAGCGTGTGATGCGTGACGTCCTGGCGGGGGTGCATGAGCGTGACGACGCTGCGCGCCCGGCCGGGGACGCGCAGGACGCCGGTAACGGCCGCACCGTCGACCGTGGACAGCTCGTGCACCGAGGTCGCGACGTCGTCGGAGACGGCCGGGCCGGCGTCCGCGTAGCGCCCGGCGCCGAGCCGCGTCATCGGGCTTCCGTGCGGAGCGCGTTCTTGTCCCACTGGGCGATCCGGGCGCCGTCCAGGCCGGCGACGCAGCTGTACCAGACCGCGTGCCGGACGCCGGTGGCCCGGCGGTCGATCGAGATCGGCCGGTCGGACTCGAGGACGAAGTACGGACCGATCCGGCCGACCGTCACGTCGGGCAGGTCGCGGGCGACCGCGGCGATCGACGCGTTCTCGGGGACGTCGAGCACGAACAGCCTCATCGGGCGTCCTGCCAGTGCCCGGCCCGCTCGACGATCAGCTCGGCCTTCCGGACGAGCAGGTCGTCGAGGGTCGCGCCCGGGCGCGAGACGACGTCGACGAGCGCGTCGATGGTCAGGTTCGCGTCGAGATCCTCCTGGGGCGTCACCGGGCGCATCGCCCGGGTGATCTCGACCATGTACCCGTTCGGGTCGTGGGTGTAGATCGACTCGATCGTCTCGTGCTGGATCTGCATCTCGACCGGCCAGGCGCTGGCGTCCAGGCGGCGCCGGTACTCGAGCAGGTTCTCCTCCGAGTCGACGTGCAGGGCCAGGTGCCGCGAGCGGACGAACCAGTCGGGCGTCTCGTCGTCGAACCGGGCGTAGACGTCGCCTTTGGTCACGTCGGGAGTCGGCAGGCCGAAATAGTAGAAGAACGCGAGGCGGTCACCACCGCCGATGTCGAAGAAGAAGTGGATGAAGTCCGGGTGGGCCTCCGGGCCCCAGCCCGCGGCGCAGATCGAGTGCACGACCGGGAAGCCGAGCGTGTCGCGGTAGAACGCGACGGTCGCGGCCGGGTCGAACGTCGGGAACGCGGCGTGGTCGACGCCGCGGACGAGGTGGTCCATCTCTCCTCCTCAGGCGGTCAGCAGCGAGCCCGCGTGCGGGATCGCGACCGGCAGGTCGTTGGCGCGCAGGATGCTGTAGGCGCCGGCCGTCGCGGCCGACAGGACCGGCAGGCCGAACTCCTGCTCGGCCTGCTCGACGAGCTCCAGGGACGGCATCTGGACGCACGCGGAGATCACCAGCGCGTCGACGCCGGTGAGGTCCAGTGACCGCGCCGCGGCCATCACCCGGTCGCCGGGGATGCGGCCGACCTCGGCGTTGTCCTCGACCTCGAGCGCGCGCCAGTCGGCGACCGCGAACCCCTCGGCCTCGAGGTAGTGGACGACCTTCTCGGCGAGGGGGCGCAGGTACGGGGTGACGAGCGCGATCCGTTGGGCCTTCAGGGCCCGGAGGCCCTCGGTGAGGGCACCGGCGCTGGATCGCACCTTCGTTTCGGCGCCGCCCGCGGCCAGCTGCTCGGCGACTTTGGCCTCGACGCGCTGGTGTTCGCCCGGGCCGGCCGCCATCAGCGCGACCAGGCAGGCGTAGAGGAGCACGTCGGGGGCGGCGTCGCCGAGCTCGAGGACACAGCGCTCACGCTGCGCGTTCATCGCGGCGAGGCCCTCGGGCGAGACCTTGGCCATCCGCATCCGGCTGGCGTGGAACGAGAACGACGCGTCGGGGTGGCGACGCAGGAGCGCCGGCATCTCGGTCTCGACGGTGACGTTCGAGCTGGGGACGACGAGCCCTACGCGTACGTGCTTCATGATTCTCATGGTTCAACGCGCGTGGCGAAAAGTCAACGCGAGCGTCATTCGATACCGTGATCGACTATGAACAGCGAGCGGACGAAGACTCGTCGGGGCCTGGTCGAGCAGGAGATCTACGTCCAGGCAACCAAGCTGTTCGCCGAACGCGGCTTCGCCGGGACGAACTTCCAGGACATCGCCGACGCCGTCGGCCTCACCCGGCCGGCGCTGTACCACTACGTGAGCAGCAAGGACGAGCTGCTGGCCAAGCTGGTCGCCGAGATCACCCAGGACGCGGCGAACGACATCGCCGCCGAGGCCGCGCGGGCGGACGTGGACGCGGCCCAGAAGCTGCGCTCGATCGTCGCCGGCACGGCCCGGCGCCAGGGCGAGCACGCCGACCGGTTCCGGCTGCTGGTGCGGTCTGAGGCCGACCTGCCGGAGGAGATCGCGGCCGCGCACGAGGCCGGTCGGCGCGCGGTGCTCAAGTCGATCGCGGGCGTGATCGAGGAGGGGGTCGGGGACGGCACGTTCCGGACCGTCGATCCGCGCGTGGCGGCGCTCGGCGTGCTGGGGATGGTGAACTGGGTGGCGTGGTGGTACCGGCCCGGCGGCCGGGACGACCTGGGTGCGGTCTGCGACGAGCTGGCCGAGATGGCGGTGGCCGGCCTGCGCGGCCGGGACGGTTCGGCGGCGCCCCGGTCGGCCGCCGACGCACTCGCCGTCGTGCGCGAGGACCTGAACCGGCTCGAACGCCTTCTGTGAGTTTACGCTGGTCGTATGTCCTACGCCGTGGATTTCGCCGCTGTCTCGACCGTCGGGCTGGAGTCGTCGCCGGTGGCCGCGACCCTGGCCGGCCTCCGCGCCAACGAGGCCCGGTACTTCAAGAACAAGTACGACCACGTCTTCACGGTCGAGCCGGCCGCCGACGCCGAGGAGACGATCGCCTGGGTGAGCCGGATCCTCGCGGACGAGCGCGGCATCGTCATCGCGTCGCCCCCGCTGGAGGCGACGACGTTCCAGGTCGAGGACACGAAGTGGGCGTACGTCTTCTACGAGAGCGGCCTGTCGATCAACGTGTTGTACGCGCTCGAGGACGGCGGAAAGCGCGCGGTCGGGTTCAAGCTCTCCGACGGGATGGAGGTGCCGGACGAGCTCTCCTCGTTCAAGTTCGCCCGGCAGAAGTCGAAGCTGGCGGGCACGATCCGCGGCTCGTACTTCGTCATCAAGGGCGAGTACTGATCTCGTAGCGCACGCCGCCGTGTTCGGCGCCCTCGACGTCCGCCAGGTCGGGCGGGGTGTCGATGGTGCCGGTCAGCGTCATCCCGAGTTTCTCCAGCACGTTCCTGGAGGGTCGGTTCACGGCCATCGTGTCGGCCCAGACCGTGTGCACTTTCAGTTCGGTGAAGGCGCGGTCGATGAGGGCCCGGGAGCCTTCGGTGGCATATCCCTTGCCCCATTCGTCCCGGCGGAGGCGGTAGCCGAGTTCTACTTCGTCGGTCGTCGTCCCGTCTTCCGGGCGGAGGAAGAACCAGCCGAGGAACGCACCGGTGTCCTTGTGCTGCGCGGCGAACACGCCGAACTTGCCGTCCCACATCTCGTAGCCGGCCAGGATGATCGGCAGGACGCGCTCGCGGACGGTCTCCGGTGGGGTCGGGGAGGTGGACAGGTAGCGCAGGACGGGTGGGTCGCTGTCGAGCTCGATCAGCAGGTCCGCGTCGGCGGCGGTGAAGCGGCGCAGGACGAGGCGGTCGGTCTCGAGGTAGACGTGCATGGATGCATGGTGGTCCAAGCAGACCCGCGGCCTCGGCTTGAGCGGTCGCTCAAATCGGGGCATGCTGAGGGCATGACACCTCTGCGTCGCGTCGACTGCCGGATCGAGCAGCGGGTGCTCGTGAACGTGCGGGTCGACCCGGACGTCGCGGCCCGCCTGGTGCCCGCGCCGTTCCGCCCGCGGCTGGTCGACGGAGCAGCCGTCGCCGGCATCTGCCTGCTCTGGCTCGACGCGATCCGTCCGGCCGGTTTCCCGGCCCGGACCGGGCTGCGCAGCGCGAACGCCGCGCACCGGATCGCGGTCGAGTGGTCCGACGGCCCAGGACCCGGCCACGGTGTCTTCATCCTGCGCCACCGGCACACCGACTCCACCCCGACCGCGCTGGCCGGCGGCCGCCTGTTCCCGGGCGTCCACGAGCGCGCGCACCTATCCCGCACGACCGGCCCCGACCGCCTGGAAGTCCACCTCACCGACGCGGCGGACGAGGTCGCGCTGGCGGGTCCGATCGTCGACCGGATGCCGCCGGGCTCCGTGTTCCCCGACGTCGAGGCCGCGACCGCGTTCTTCGCCCGGGACTCGCTCGGATGGTCGGCCGGCTACCGCGCCGGCACGCTGGAGGGCGTCGAACTGGTCGCCGAGCGGTTCGAACTCGTCCCGCTCGGCGTCGAGGCGATGCGGTCGACGTTCTTCAGCGAGCGTTTCCCACCGGGCTCGACCCGCTTCGACAGCGCCCTCCTGATGCGCCCCACCCCCGCCCACTGGCACGCCCACCCACCCTGGCGCCTCCCGGCCCCGATCCCAGCCTGACCCCCCGACCGGTTGCCCGGAAAGCCCACCCCGGCGACCGATCCCGAAGCGCCCGCCGCGCCGCGTCGCGGTGGATCGGATCAAACTTCGGACACACTCGGTAACTCGGCCGGGAACTGGCGACCGGCCTGGCCGTGGCCGCTGCCTTCTCGGCGACCGGCAGGACCAATTCCACCGGGGCGAGGAGGAATCCGGCCAGAGAGGCGCCTCCTACAACGCCGGCGGCGGGCCGGAACTCGGCGCTCGAGAAGTGCCAGACGACCGAGTAGTAGCTCAATGGCCGGCTCAGGAACCGATCCGGCGGTAGCGGACGTGGGTCGTCAGCGGGGAGTGGAGCACCTCCACCGGCTCGAAATCGAACCCCACCTCCCCGTCGAAGATCCGCTCCCCCGCCCCCAACAACACCGGCGCGATGTCCAGCGTCAACTCGTCGATCACCCCGGCCGCCAGCGCCTGCCGCACCGCCGACGCCCCGCCGGCGATGTCGACCCCCTCCGTCCCCGCGGCCTCCCGCGCCGCGGAGTAGGCCGCCTCGAACCCCTCGGTGACGAAGTAGAACGTCGTCCCGCCGTCGAGCGGAATCGGATCGTGCGCGTGATGGGTCAGCACGAACACCGGCGCGTGGTACGGCGGCTCCGCGCCCCACCAACCCGTCCAGTCCTCGTCCCACTCGCCCCGGATCGGGCCGAACATGTTCCGCCCCATCACGTACGCACCCCGCGGACGCATGAGCCACTCGGCCGCGACCTTGTCGGCCTTGTTCGCGCGCGGGTCGCCGATGTGCCAGCCGTGCAGCTCCAGGCCCCGCTTCCCCAGCGGGTTCTCGCGACTCTGGTCCGGTCCGGCGACGAATCCGTCCAGCGAGATCGACATGTGGCACGTGGTGTCCGACATGCGCGGACGGTATCAGCCCGAGAACATTTACACCTGCGTCGGTCTATTGACGTCCACGTAACCCGCTGCCTATGTTGTGTGAGCCCAGACACAGACTGCAAGGCGGACTGACATGGCTTACGTCATCGGTGTGGATGTCGGCGGAACCTTCACGGACGCCGTGCTCGACGACGACTCCGGGAACCTGGTCGCAGCCAAGGCCCCGTCGACCCCGCCCGACTACTCCCAGGGCGTCATGGACGTCCTCGCAGTCCTGGCCGAGACCGTCGGCGAACCGCTCGAGCAGATGCTCGCGAACACCCACCACATCGCCCACGGCACCACGTCGTCACTGAACGCGCTGGTCACCGGCAACGTGCCCCCGGTCGGGTTCCTCACCACCCAGGGCCACCGCGACTCGATCTTCATCATGAACGTCGAAGGCCGGTACCTGGGCTCCTCCCCCGACCAGCTGCAGAACGTCCTCGGGCAGACGAAGAGCCACGCGCTGATCCCCAAGCGGCACGCGCTCGAAGTCGTCGAACGCCTCGACCGCGACGGCCGCACGGTCGTCCCGCTCGACGAACGCACGGTCCGGGCCGCCACGAAAAGCCTGCTCGGCCACGGCATCCGCTCGATCGCCGTCTCGTTGCTGTGGTCGTTCAAGAACCCCGCGCACGAGCAGCGCGTCCGCGAGCTGATCCACGAACTCGACCCCGACGTCTTCGTCGCGCTCTCCAGCGAGGTCAGCCCCCGCATCCGGGAGTTCTCCCGGAACGCGACGACGATCATGAGCGCCCAGATCGGCCCCGGCCTGCGCAGCTACCTGGGCACGCTCGAAGGCCGCCTGAAGACGAGCGGCCTCACCGGCCCGCTGCTGGTCATGCAGAGCAACGGCGGGGCGATCGCCGCCGCCGAAGCGCCCCGCACCGCGATCAGCACGGTAGGCTCGGTGCTCACCGGCGGGGTCGTCGGCGCGGTCTCCCTCGGCCGGCAGCTCGGCCACCGCAACATCATCTCGACCGACGTCGGCGGCACGACGTTCCTCGTCGGCCTCGTCGTCGACGGCGAGCCGGTCCGCACCAGCACGACGGTCATCAACCACCACCCGATCAACGTCCCGACGCTCGAGGTGCACGCGATCGGCGCGGGTGGCGGGGCGATCGCCTGGCTCGACGCCGGCGGCAACCTGCGGGTCGGCCCGCACAGCGCCCAGTCGGTGCCCGGCCCGGCCTGCTACGGCACCGGTGGCACCGAGCCGACGAACACCGACGCGAACCTGGTGCTCGGCATCCTGCCCGAGTCCGGGCTGCTCGGCGGCCGGAAGGCGCTGGACAAGCGGGCCGCCGAGGAGGCGATCCGCACCAGGATCGCCGAGCCCCTCGGTCTGACCACAGAGGACGCCGCCGCCGCGATCTACGCGATCCAGAACGCCCAGACCGGCGACCTGCTCCGCAAGACCGTCGTCGAGGCCGGCCACGACCCGCGCGAGTTCGTGCTCTACGCGTTCGGCGGGGCCGGCCCGGCCTACTGCGCCTCCTACGCGGCCGAGGTCGGCGTCCGCGAGGTGGTGGTGCCGCTCGGGCCGGTCGCCTCGGCGTTCTCGGCCTACGGCCTCGCCTCCTCGGACATCGTGCTGGCCCGCGAGCTCTCCGACCCGGGCCTGATGCCCCTGCCCGACGCGACCGTCCAAGCCCATTTCGACGAGTTGCAAGCCGCGCTCGCAACCGAGCTGGACCGGCAGGGCCTGACCTACGACCGGGTCGAGTACGTCCGCTCGATCGATCTGCGCTATACGTCCCAGCTGGCCGAGGTGTCGGTCGAAGTGGCCGACGGCGACGACCTGACCACGGTCGCCGAGAACTTCGAACGTCGCTACGCCGAGCTGTTCGGCGAGGGCACCGGCTTCAGCGCGGCCGGCATCCAGGCGATCACGTTCCGGGTCCGGGCGACCGGCACGCTGCCGTTCGACCCGCAGCTCCCCAAGCTCGCCGACGCCGCGAGCCCCGACCCGGCCGAGGCCCTGCACACGACCCGGAAGGTCTGCCTCGACGCCCGCCACGGCTACGTCGACACCCCGGTCTACGACTACCGCAAGCTCCGCCACGGGCACGTCCTCACCGGCCCGGCCGTCATCGAAGTCCCCACGACGACCGTCGTCGTCCCGCCGGGCACCACCGGCACCGTCGACCACCTCGGCAACCTGACGATCACCCGGGAGCCCCGCTCATGACCATGCCCATCCCCGGCTCCGAGCACTTCGCCAGCCGCCCCGCCGACCCGGCCGAGCTCGCGGCCCAGCTCCCCGGGACCCTGGAGATCCACCAGGTCGCCCAGGACCGGATCGACGAGCTCGACCCGCTCACCTACGAGGTCATCCGGCACCGGCTCTGGTCGGTCACCGAGGAGATGGGCGAGGCGCTCAAGCGCATGTCCGGCTCCCCGATCGTCACCGACGCCAACGACTTCGACTTCGCGATCTGCGACGAGCTCGGCCAGGAGGTGCAGGTCGGCCTCTACAACACGATGCTGGTCGGCGCCGTCGACCTGGCCATCTACTGGACCCTCCGGCACCGGGCCACCAACCCGGGCATCCGCGAGGGCGACATGTTCCTCTGCAACGACCCCTGGGTCGGCGGCGGCCTGCACCAGAACGACGTCATCGTCTACCAGCCGGTCTTCCACGACGGAAAGCTGTTCGCCTGGACCAGCGCGATCTGCCACGAGCCCGACCTGGGCGGCGTCGGCCTCGGCTCGTTCAGCCCGGCCGCCCAGGACGTGTTCTCCGAGGCCCTCCCGACGCCCCCGGTGAAGGTCGTCCGCGACTTCCAGCTCCAGGACGACGTGGCCGACCTGTGGGTCCGCCGCTCGCGCGTGCCGATGCTGGTCAGCCTCGATCTCCGGGCCAAGGTCGGCGCGAACACGGTCGGCCGCAAGCGTCTGCACGAGGTCATCGACCAGTACGGCGCCGACACGGTCAAGGCCGTGATGAAGCGGATGATGTCCGACGCCGAGGGCCGGCTGCGCGAGAAGCTGCGCGCGCTGCCCGACGGCACCTGGAAGGCCACCGGCTACCAGGACCAGTCCCACGAGGGCGACCGGGGCGTCCACAAGATCGAGCTCGCGATGTCCAAGCGGGACGACCGGCTGACGTTCGACTTCACCGGCACCGACCCGCAGGCCGGCGTCATCAACTGCACGTACGCCGGGATGCGCGGCGGCGTGATGCTGGCGCTGCTGCCGATGCTGGCCCAGGACATCCCCTGGTCGGCCGGCGGGCTGATGCGCTGCTTCGACCTGGTCTCCGAGGAAGGCACGATCAACAACGCGACGTTCCCGGCCGCGGTCGGGCGCGGCCCGATCGGTCCGGCCTGGCTCACCGGGACGCTGGTCGCCGAGTGCCTGTCGCAGCTGCTCGACTGCTCCCCCGACCTGGGCCGGAGCGTCCAGGCGGCCTGCTGCGGCACCTGGGACACCGCGGTCGTCGCCGGGCTAGACCAGCGCGGCGATGCGCCGGTGCCGTTCCTCAACATCATGATGGAGCCGATGGCCGGCGGGTACGGAGCCCGCCCCACGGTCGACGGCATGGACACCGGCGGGCTGTTCTGCATCCCGATGGGCCGCGTCCCCGACGTCGAGATGACCGAATTTCTCTACCCGCTGCTGACGCTGTGGCGGCGGGAGGAACCGGACTCCGGCGGTCCGGGCCGCCAGCGAGGCGGGGTCAGCGCGTCGCTCGCCGTCGCTCTGTACGGCTCGGAGGTGCCGGCCGGCCTGGTCTTCGCGTCGGCCGGGAAGGCCGTGTCGCAGAACGGCGGGCTGGCCGGGGGCTACCCCGGCAACACCGGGCTGGAGGTCCTCGTCCGCGGAGCGGACGTCCACGGTGCACTCGCGAGCGGACGGATCCCGCAGTCGGTCGAGGACTTCGGCGGCGAGGCGGAGATCGCGCCCTGCTACGCGCAGTCCTACCTGGCGCCCGGCGAGGTGCTGTACATGAACTGGCAGGGCGGCGGAGGCTACGGCGACCCGCTGCGGCGGGATCCGGAGGCGGTCGCGCACGACGTGCGCGAGCTGAAGGTCACCGCGTCCGCCGCGGCGGACGTGTACGGCGTCGTGCTGTCCGACTCCCAGGTCGACGTTTCGGCGACGGCCGCCCGGCGCGCCGAGCTGGCCTCCCGGCGGAGGGACCGCTCGCAGCCGGACCCGGTCTCCGAGGGTCGGGTCGACCTGGCCGAAGCCCGGCGGATCGACGACAACCTGGTCGTGGCCGGTTCGGTCGTGGGTTGTGCGCACTGCGGTCAGCAGTTGGCCGACACCACGGTGGACGCGACGCTCGCGCTGCTGCGCTACGACGGCCCGGTCGCCGAGGCGGGCCCGCAGATCGTGTCGAACCCGGCCGACTACGTCGACGACGAGGTCGTGTTCCGGCAGCTCTCCTGCCCGGGTTGCCAGGCCGCGATCTACTCCGGTGTCGTCCCGAAGGCGCACGTCGATCACGTGGCCGACGTCTCCCGGTTCGTCACTCGGTGAGCGGTCAGAACCCTCCGGCGCCCCCGTCGACGGTCAGCCGGTGGTCGGTGACGTAGCCGGTCGTGACCAGGAAGATGACCGCGTCGGCGACCTCGGCCGGCGAGCACACGTGCCCAAACGGCGAGGTCGCGTCGACCTCCCGGATGTCGGCGACGCCCGCCGTCGCGCGGGCCAGCCGGAACCCCATCTCGGTGTCGACGAGACCGGGCGCGACGATGTTCACGTGGACGCCGTGGGCCCGTTCCTCGCGGGCCAGCGTGTGGGCGAGGGCCTCGGCCGCGGCCTTGCCCATCGTGTACGGCGCCCCGCCGGGAGGGGTCGTGCGGGCGGCGATGCTCGAGATGAAGACCAGGTCGGAGCGGGCGGCCCGGCGGAGGTGCGGGAGCGCGACCTGGGCCAGCCGGTGCGGGCCGAGCGCGTGCACGCGCAGGACCTTCTCCAGTTCGGCCGGGTCGGTGTCGACGACCGTGTGACCCCGGCTGGCGATGCCGGCGTTGCTGACCACGAGATCGAGTCCGCCGAGGTCGGCGGCGGCGCGTTCGACCGCGTCCGCGGTCTGGTCGAGGTCGGCGATCGACGCCCGGTAGGCCGGGCCGCCGGTCTTCCCGGCCGTCTCGCTGGCCGCTTCCTCGTCGCGGACGTAGGTGATGGCGACGTCCGCGCCCACGTCGGCGAGGGCGAGCGCGATCGCCCGCCCGATGCCGCGGCTGCCTCCGGTGATCAGCGCGTGCCGTCCGGTGAGGTCCATGGCTCCACCTTGCCCCTGGGCCGGTTGTCAGCGGGGCCGTTCGGGGAGGTCGAGCCGTAGAGCGACGGCTCAGGGGCCGGCCCGACCGAACCGGCCTAGTGACTCCGGACGGTTCCGATCGCTGAGCCGAGGATGTCGATGCCCTGGTCGAGTTCGGACTCGCTGATCGTGAGCGGCGGCGCGATCCGGATCACCCCACCCATGCCCGGCAACTGCACGATGTTGACGTGCAGGCCCTGGCGGAGGCACTCGTCGGTGACCGCCGCGGCCAGCGCCTCGGCCGCGTCGCCGGCCAGCTCGACGCCCTGCAACAACCCCCGCCCCCGGACGTCGAAGATCGTGTCGTCCTTCTCGCGCAGGTCGCGCAGGCGCTGACCGAGGTGTGCGCCCAGCGCGGCGGCGCGGGACACCAGACCGTCCCGTTCGATGACGTCGAGCACCGCGAGACCGACCGACGCGGCGAGCGGGTCGGAGACGTGCGTGGTGAAGAACAGGAAGCCGCGCTCGTGGCAGACGCGTTCGATCTCGTCCGACGTGACGACGGCGGCGACCGGCAGGCCGGCGCCGAGCGTCTTCGAGAGCGTGAGCAGGTCGGGAGCGACGCCGTCGCGCTCGAACGCGTACATCGTGCCGGTGCGGCCGAGGCCGGTCTGGGCCTCGTCGAGGATCACCAGCATGCCGCGCTCGCGGCACAGCTCGGTGAGCCGGGCCAGGTAGCCGAGGGGCAAGTCGATGAGCCCGCCGGACGACAGGATCGGCTCGATCAGGCAGGCCGCCAGACTGCCCGACGACTGGCGGTCGATCAGCTGGAATCCGTATTCGAGCTCGGTCTTCCAGTCGTGGGTCCCGTCGGCGTTGCGGAACGGCGAGCGGACCGGGTCGGGCGTCGGGAGCACGAGGCTGCCCGGCATGGCCGGGCCGAGGCTGCGACGGCCGGCCGAGAACGTCAGCGACGCCGCCCCGGCGGTCATGCCGTGCCAGGACCGGTCGAACGAGACGACCTCGTAGCGGCCGGTGAAGACCTTGGCCATCTTGAGCGCGGCCTCGTTGGACTCCGCGCCGGTCGTGAGCAGCAGAACCTTCGAGAGCGACGGCGGCAGCGTGGCGGTGAGGCGAGCCGCGAACTCGCCGAGGGGCTCGCTGAGCATGCCGCTGAACAGGTGATCCAGGTTCTGGATCGAGTGGGTGACGGCCGCGACGACGTCCGGGTGCGAGTGGCCGAGCACCGCGCTCATCTGGCCGGACGTGAAATCGAGGATCGCCGTGCCGTCGCGGTCGTAGACGAACGGCCCGGCCGCGCGTGTGATGACCCGCGGGGAGAAGCCGGGGCTGTACCGGATCAGCCGCTGAGCGATTGCGTCATAGCTCACTGGGTCATTCATGGCTCGGACTATGCCACACCTTGCTGAGCTGCAGATCGCGAACGACCTCACCGGCCATCCGGACCGAGGCCGCGTCGAGCATGTTGCCGTACTCGATGACCCTCACCCGCCCGCGCAGGGCGCGGGCCAGCTCGGGCATTTCGCTCGGGACGACGACGGGATCGGCTCCGCGCAGGTCGTCGGGGCCGGCCAGCACCTGGATGTTCGTGATCCCGGCCGAGGCGAGCGAGTCGCGGATCGCGGTCGCCTGGTCGGTCGTCGAGTACAGGACGCCGACCGTGCGGTCCTTCGGCACCTGGGCGATCTGCACCAGCGTCTGCAGGTGCGGGGTGGCGACGATCGCGACGACCTCCGTCGGCGGGCGGCGCAGCCGGGCCCGCACCTCGGCCAGGTGGAAGAACGTGGTCAGCACCAGGTCGGGCGGCTCGGCCGGTTGTGCACCCAGGAGCAGTGGTTTCACCGGGACGCCGAGCTGCCCGGTGAGCTCGTCGGCGAAGTAGCCGGCCCGCTCGGCGTTGCACTCGACGAACCGCACGTCGAGGGCCTGCCCGGCCTCCCAGGTGGCCAGGCCGCCGACCAGGTCGCGGATCTCGTCCGCACCGAGCCCCAGCCGCAGGCACTCGCGGGCGGCCACGGCGAGGATCTCCCGAGCTTTGATCCGCGCCGCGGACGACGACCGCACCTCCGACGACGACCGCACCTCCGACGACGACCGGGCCTCGGAGGACGACCGGGCCTCGGAGCCGCCGACCACGACCATGCCGTTGCGCCCGCGCGGCTCGATCAGCCCGAGTTCGCGCAGCTCACCGTAGGCGTGCGCGACCGTGTTGCGGTTGATGCCGAGGTTGCCGGCCAGCAGCCGCGAGCCGGGCAGACGCTCGCCGTCGGTGAGCAGACCCATCTCGATCAGAAGCGTCACCTGGGACACGATCTGCCGGTACACGGGCACGTCGGAGTGCCGGCTGACGCTCATCGAGGAGAGCATGCGGCTCCGTTCTGTCCTAGTGCCTGCGCGAGCCTACTAGGCCACTACGGCTTCGCACTACGCTCATCGGCGTGGACGGCTACTCGGCTCGGTTGCCGGCGCGGTGGCGCGTCGCCCTGGCCGTCGGGTCGGTCGTCGTCACGGCTCCGGCCCTCACGTTCGGCTCGGGGATCCCGTACGCGAGCGTCCTGGCCGTCGGGTCGATTCTGGTGCAGGCGGTCGCGCTGTGGTGGCTCCCCGACCGGCCGTCGGCCGCGACCGCGGTCGTTCTGCTGGTCAGCGCCGGTCTGCAGGTGCTCTATCCGACGTTCGGCCCGGGCATCGCGTTCGTCGTGCTCTGTACGTACGCCTGGCTGCGACCGACCCCGGAGTCACTGTGGATCGTCGCCCCGGCGGTCGCGGCGATCTGCGGGCCTGCGCTCGCCCGGGAGCGGTGGGGCTTCGCCGCGGCCTGGTTCGGCGCGGTGCTGCTGGCCTGGAGCTGGGGCGCGCTGGCCCGGGCCCGCGGCGCCCGGCGGGTGGCCGAGCAGCGCCAGGCCGTCCTGGAGGAACGGGCCCGGATCGCCCGCGAACTGCACGACGTGCTCGCCCACACGGTGTCGGTCATGGTCGTGCAGGCGGCCGCGGCCGACGACGTCTTCGAGGCGAACCCGCAGCAGGCCCGCGAGGCTCTGCGCCGCACCGAGCAGGCCGGCCGCGAAGCCCTGGCCGAGCTCCGCATCTTCCTCCGCAGCGTGCGCAGTGACGAGGACGGCGACAGCCCGCAACCCACCCTGGACGATGTGGACCGACTGGCTGCCACACTGGGCGAATCCGGCCTGCGGGTGGACGTCCGCCGGGAAGGTGGAGGAGAACCACCGCGGGCGGTGCAGCTGACCGCCTACCGGATCGTGCAGGAAGCGCTGACCAACACGCTGCGCCACTCCGGCGCGGCCGCGGCGGACGTGCTGTTACGGATCGACGAGTCGGAGGTGTACGTGCGGGTCCGGGACGACGGCACCGCCGGCGGAGGTACCGACGGCGCCGGTCACGGCCTCCTCGGCATGCGCGAACGGGCCGGGCTGCTCGGCGGCACGGTGGCGGCCGGCCCGCGGCCGGAGGGTGGGTTCGAGGTCGCGGCCCGGCTGCCGATCCGGGAGCGCTCGTGACGATCCGGGTCCTGATCGCCGACGACCAGGCGCTGGTCCGCTCCGGCTTCCGGATGATCCTCGACGCCCGCGACGACCTGGAGGTAGTCGGCGAGGCGGCCGACGGCGAGGAGGCGGTCCGGCTCGCCGCCGAGACCCGTCCCGACGTCGTCCTGATGGACGTCCGGATGCCCGGTACCGACGGGATCGCCGCCACCGCCCGGCTGACCGCGGCCGGGAACGCGCCCAAGGTCATCATCCTGACGACGTACGACCTGGACGAACCGCTGTACGCGGCGCTCCGGGCCGGAGCCAGCGGATTCCTGCTCAAGGACGTCCGGCCGGCCGACCTCGTCGAGGCGATCCGGGTCGTGGCCGGAGGCGAGGCGCTGCTCGCCCCGACCGCGACCCGCCGGCTGCTCGACCGGTTCGTGGCCACCGACGTGACTCCCCCGGTGCAGGCCGGCAGCCTCGACCGGCTCACCGAGCGGGAGCGGGAGGTGCTCACGCTGCTGGCCCGGGGAGCGTCCAATGCGGAGATCGGCGCCCAGCTGTTCGTCACCGAGGCGACCGTGAAGACCCACGTCTCGGCGATCCTGCGCAAGCTCGGCGTCCGCGACCGGGTGCAGGCCGTGGTGCTGGCCTACGACCTCGGGCTGGTCCGCCCGCGGCCCTCATCCTGAAGTCGTAGACGGAACCCCCGTCGTCCGTCGGAGGTGCTCTGACCTGCGGATTTCTACCGTTGAGGCATGACCGAACCGCAGCAGGCCGTCCGGCTCGTCGTCAGGCTGCTCGTCGCCAGCCTGACCGCGAGCGTCCTCTTCGCCGTGCTCACGCTGGTGTTCCGCCACGACGTGCTCGCGTATCAGCAGGCCCGCGACCCCGACGCCGACCCGGCGGCGCTGGCCGCGACGCTGTGGACGCGGCCGATCCCGATCCTCGTCGTCGCGGTGCTGTACGTCTGGGTGGCCCGGGGACTGCTGGCCGGGGCGGCCCGGGCGTACCGGCGGGTGCGGATCGTGTCGGTGGTCGGCTTCGTCGCGGTCGGGTGGCTGCTCCTGTCGGGCGCGTATCCGGGCTGGTTGCGTGGAGTGCAGGTGGTGCAGCTCGGCCTGCTGGCGGCGCTGATCGTCGCGGTGAACCGTCGGGTGGTGCGGGCGGCGTTTCCGGTGGTCCCGGATCCGCGGCCGCGCAACCGGAAGGCGGCCTGGGCGCTGATCCTGCTGGCGCCGTTCGTGGCCGAGGTGAGCCTCGGGAACATCCCGCTGTCGCAGGCCTGGGCGGTGCTGGTCTTCGTGCCGATCTACGGCGGTGGCGCGCTGCTGATCCGGGAGGTGGTCCGGCGCACCGGCGGCGGGTTCGTGAGCGTGGTGATCCTGGGCGTGGCCTACGGGCTCGTGGAGGAGGGGCTGGTGCTGCAGAGCCTGACCAGCCCGCACCTGTACGGGGCGGCGGAGTGGGCGCCCCGGCTGTTCGGGGTGAACTCGGCGTACACGCTGCTCAACCTCGTGTACCACCCGGTGTTCAGCATCGCGATCCCGATCGTGCTGGTCGAGATGCTGTTCGCGGAGCACGGCACGAAGCCGTACCTGCGGCGTGGCGGGCTGATCACGGCCGGGGTGGTGTTCGCGCTGGGGGCGGTGCTGATCCGGCTGACGGTTCCGGCGTCGGAGGATCCGGGCTACACGATGCCGCTCGCCGGGGTGGTGATCGTCGCGCTGCTCGCGGTGGCTCTGACCGTCGTCGGCGTCCGTGGGCGGTTCCCGCTGGCGACCGGGGACGGCGCGGTGCCGGGGGTCGGGGCGGTGGCCGGTCTGGCCGGGCTCGTCGCGTTCGGGTTCCTCGGGATGCTGTGGCCGCTGGCCGGGGCGAAGCACTCGCTGTTCCTGCCCGGCGGCGGGTGGCCGCTGCTGGCCGTGGCCGGGGCGGCGGCGCTGGTGGCCGCCGGTTCCTACGTCCTGCGCCGCTGGACCGGCTCGGCCGCCTGGACCCGCCGTCACACGCTCGCCGCCTGCTTCGGCGCGCTGGTCGGCCACACGCTCTTCGCGCTGGCCGGCAACGCCGACACGATCCCCGACGCGGTCTTCCTCGTCGCGATCGCGGCCGGGACCGGCGCGGTCGGCGCCCGCGCCCTCGGGTGGTCCGCACCGTGTCGATTCCGGCCGAGGCGGTTCGTGTAGGTGGTGAACCTGGGAGGCCGGGGCCTGGCCAACGCCGGCGACCTGCTGTTCGGCCGCCGTGCGCAGCCTGCACGCGGCCGGACCTACTCCTTCAGCGGCTGAGCGTCCTCGAACGTGGCCCGCATCCGCTCGATCCAGGTGCTGAGCACGACCGGCGCGCCGGGCAGCCCGAGCGCGGCCAGCTCCGCGCTGACCGGGTGCGACCCGAGGACCACCGACACCCCCTCGCCGCCGAAGACGACCTGCGAGCCCGACCCGCCCTGGGTGAACGTCGTCCGGTGCGGGACGCCGTCGATCAGCGAGTACGTCGTCATCGGCGTCGGCGGGGTCTCGTCGGTGCCGCCGCGGGGCACTTGCAACGAGAACGCCAGCTCGCCGTCCAGATACAGGGTCCAGAGCGAGTCGTCGACGTCGATGCGCTCGACCGTCTTCGGGAAGCCCCAGATCGTCCGGCCGGCCTCGCAGGTGAACTCCTGGTCGACCGGGAGGCGGGTGATGAACGTGCCGTCCTCGCCGCCGGACCGCGGCCGGACGAAGAACGTCAGCCCGACCTCGTGGTACGCGCCGAGGTCGTTGTCCCGGTAGTCGACGAGCACGACCGCCAGCTGCGCGACGCCCGGCCGGACCTCGATCACCTCGAAGTCCGCCGGGATCAGCGAGGCGGCGGCCGTGGCGTCCACGTCGAACAGCACGGTGCCCGCGGACGCGTCCCGGACCTGGACCGGCATCGTCACCGGCTGTCCCGCGATCTCGTAGGTCGTCATCTCGCTCCTCCGGGCCGGGGCTGATTTAGAACCTGTTCTACCTCAAGCCGCCGCGAGCCACCAGTTGCGCCGCGATCACGTTCCGCTGGATCTCGTTCGTGCCCTCGCCGACGATCATCAGCGGCGCGTCCCGGAAGTACCGCTCGACGTCGAACTCGGTCGAGTACCCGTAGCCGCCGTGGATCCGCACCGCGTTCAGCGCGACCTCCATCGCGGTCTCGGACGCGAACAGCTTGGCCATCCCGGCCTCCAGGTCGCACCGCTGCCCGGTCTCGTACCGGCGGGCCGCGTACAGGATCAGCTGCTCGGCCGCGGTCAGCTTCGTCGCCATGTCGGCCAGGTAGTTGCCGATCGACTCGTGCTGCCAGATCGGCTTCCCGAAGCTCTCCCGCTCCTGCGCGTAGCGCAGCGCGTCGTCGAAAGCCGCCCGCCCGACGCCCAGCGCCCGCGCCGCCACCTGGATCCGCCCGGTCTCCAGCCCCTTCATCATCTGCCCGAACCCGCGTCCCTCGTCCGGGCCGAGCAGCGCCGACACCGGCGCCCGGTACCCGTCGAAGACCAGCTCGCAGCTCTCGACCCCCTTGTAGCCGAGCTTGGGCAGGTCCTTCGAGACGGTCAGCCCCGGTCCGTGCTCCACCAGCAGGATCGACATCCCCCGGTGCGCCGGCTCGGCCGCCGGGTCGGTCTTGGCCAGCAACGCGATCAGCCCCGACCGGCGCGAGTTCGTGATCCACGTCTTCGTCCCGTCGACGACGTACCCGTCGCCGTCCCGGCGGGCCGACGTCGTCATCGCCTGCAGGTCCGAGCCCCCGCCCGGTTCGGTCAGCGCCATCGTCGCCCGCAGCTCGCCGGTCGCGAGCCGGGGCAGGTACCGGTCCTGCTGCTCCGGCGTCCCGAACGCGACGAGCAGTTTGCAGACGACGGTGTGGCCGCCCATCGCGCCGGCCAGGCTCATCCAGCCCCGGGCCAGCTCGGCCGTGACCAGCGCGTAACAGGGCATCGACACCGGCGCCTCGCCCCACGGCGACGGCACCGCGAGGCCGAAGATCCCCAGCTGCTTCATCTGCTCGATGAGCGCCTCGGGGTAGGTGTTCCCGTGCTCGAGCTCGCGAACCACCGGCTTCACCGACCGGTCGACGAACTCCCGCACGGTCGCGACGACCGCCTGCTCCTCGTCGCTGAGGTCGGTCACCGGAACGTCCCGGTGATCGACGGGGTCCCGGGCGACACCCCGCCGGCCAGGGTCGCGTCCGACACCACGACCTGGAAGGACGAGCCGGCGAAGGCCGGCCGTTCCAGCCGGTAGCTGACCTCGGAGACCGGCCGCCCGGCCCGGCGCAGCGGCTCGACCAGCGCGATCGCCTGCAACGGCCCGTGCACGACCAGGCCCGGGTAGCCCTCGACGTCCCGGGCGTAGTCGAGGTCGTAGTGGATCCGGTGCGCGTTGTAGGTCAGCGCGCTGAACTGGAACAGCGTGGCCGGGGTGGCGTCGAATTGGAAGTCCGCGCCGGGTGCGGCCTCGGCCGGGGTGGCCGCGATCGCACGCGGCGCGCCCGCGGCCTGCGACCGGTAGACCAGGTCCTGCTCCTCGGTGACCGCCACCTCGCCCCCGACGACGAACTCCGCGCGCACGGTGACGAACGCCAACTGCCCCGAGCGGCCGTCCTTCACCCGGACCGACGCGACCCGCGACCGCTTCTGCACGACGTCCCCCAGAAGGAGAGGCCGGTGCTGCCGGACGCGCGCCCCGGCGAACATCCTCCGCCGATCCGGGATCGGCGGGAGAAAGTGGCCGTCCCGCGGATGGCCGTCCTCGCCCAGCGAGGCCGGGGCCGGCGTCTCCAGCAGGTACAGGTGGTGCCACAGCGGCGGGAGGGGTGATCCGTCGGTGAACTCCTCCGGCCGGCCGAGCAGCGTGGCCAGCGCCGTCGCCGGCCAGCCGGTCAGCCGGCCGTCGGCCGCGACCGGCTCCGGGTTCCACCCGTCGAGCGCGGAATGCAGATCGGTCATGCTGACGGTCTATCAGGCCGACAGGCGCGCCAGCTGGTCGGCGGACAGCTTGACGTCCGCGGCCGGGAGGAGGTTCTCCAGCTGCTCGGGCGTGCGCGGGCCGATCAGCGGGACGACCCGCGGCGAGTCCTGCGCCATCAGGAACGCGACGACGACCTGGTTCGGGGTCGCGCCGGTCTCGCCCGCGATCGCGTCGACGGTGGCCAGCCGGGCGTCGGTGTCCGGGCCGGTGTAGTCGGTGAACTGCGACCGCTTGGCGACGTTGTCGTAAATGCCCTTGAGGATCGGCGAGTAGGCGACGAGCGCCGTGCCGGGGTTGGCCCGGAGCCAGTCGAGCTGCTCGTTGCCGACGATCGAGACGTTGTCCACCGACGGGTTCGGCCGCAGGTAGGAGTGCTGCTGCTGGACGGCCACCGGGGCGGTCCAGCCGTAGCGGTCGCAGAGCTGCTTGATCGCTTCGAGCCGCCAGGTGCGGACGTTGGACCAGCCCAGGTACCGGATCTTTCCGGCTTTCACCAGGCCGTCGAGCGCTTCGAGGGTCTCCTCGAGCGGGGTCGACCGGTCGTCGACGTGGACGTAGTAGAGGTCGACGTGGTCGGTGCCGAGCCGGCGCAGGCTGCCGTCCAGCGCCTTTCGCAGGGTGTCGGCGCCGGCTCCGGCGAACGTCCGGCGGGCCAGGTCCCAGTTCGGGGTGCCGTCGGCGGCCCAGAGGGCGTCGTCGTGGGTGGGGAGGCCGCTGCCCTTGGTGGCCAGGAAGATCCGGTCGCGGTTGCCGCGGTCGGCCATCCAGCGGCCGAGGACCTCCTCGCTCTGGCCGCCCCGGCTGCCGCGGAAGCCCCACCACTCGTAGCAGTCCGCGGTGTCGATGAACGTGCCGCCGGCCTCGGTGAACCGGTCGAGGATCCGGATCGAGTCCGGCTCGTCGGTGGCGTTTCCCATTTGCATTGCGCCCAGCGCCAGGCTGCTGACCTGCTGTCCGGTGCGCCCTAGTTCGACCATCTCCATGGGGACGACGCTAGGACTTAGAGCGCGCTCGAAGTCAATGCCTGGATCTGGAGGTTCTCGGTGGGGAGGGTCTGGCAGGCCAGGCGCCAGCCGGCGGCCAGCTCGTCGGCCGAGAACACTCGGGCGACCTCTTCGGCGCGGTCGAGGAGGTCGGGGGTCGGGGGGCGTAGCCCGAGCGCATCGCGGGCGCCGCGGTCAGCTGAGCCTGAGCCGCCAGCACGAGCCCGGCCGCCGCCGCCCCGACCTCTGCCGCCTTCGGCCTCCGCCGCCGGGCCTCCACCGCCGGGGCCCCCGCCGCCGGGGCCCCCGCCGCTGCGGCCACCTCGGCATCGACCCCCGCCGCCACCTCGGCCGCCGCCACCTCGGCCGCCCCAGCCCCCGCGGCCGCGGGGGCGGTTGCGGTCGCCGCGGTCGGCGTCGCGGTCGCGGCGGCGGCTTCGGGCTGGGCCTTGGCGGTTGCGGGGCGACGCGGGTCGGGTTGGCGGGCTAGGGCGGCGGCCGGGCGCGCCTGGCCGCGCCGTGCGTGGCCGCGCCGCACCTGCCGCCCGGCCCCGGCCGCGGCGACGCAGGCGTCGAAGAACTCGTCGTTGAGCGCGGCGAACACGGCGGCCGCGGTCGGCCCGTAGTTCAGCCCGTCACCGGCCGGCCCCCGCCACAGGCCGACCGACGCCGCCGGATCCTCCCGGAACGCGGCCAGATCCAACGTCCCGGAATCGGCGACGAAGAGATAGCCGTTTCCCCGTCGACGCAGGTACGACCCGGCGTCGTAGGACGGCCGCCCCGGCTCCAGCAGCCGGCGCAGAGCGCCCGCGTACTTCTGGACGACGTTGACCGCGCTGGCCGGAGCGTCGTCGTCCCAGATCAGACCGATCAGCTCGCTGGTGCTGACCGGGCGGCCGTAGTTGGCCAGCAGCAGCGCGAGCAGGAGGGCCTGCTGGCGCGGACCGGCGTCGAGTTCGACGTCGCCGCGCCAGACCCGCAACGGGCCGAGGATCTGGAACCGTAGCGCGGGCCCGGACACCCGGAAATCGTACTCAGAACGCCAATTCGCTCGGTGGCGCGATGAAATTCTTGACCGGAAGGTTCGTCAGCGCCGACGCCAGCGTGTCCCGGGCGATGTCGATCGGGATCCGGGTGTTCGGCACCTCGTCCTGGTACTTGTCGGGGTTGGCGAGGAACGACGCGGCCGCCAGGTTCGGGGTGAAGCCGATGAACCAGGCCGCGTTGTCGTCGTCGGTGGTGCCGGTCTTGCCCGCCACCGGCCGGTCGATCGCCCGTCCGACGCTCTCCGCGGTGTCGGTGCCGCCCGGGTGCGTGCAGGAGATCCCGACCTCGGACTGGTTCCCGACCGGGCACCGGGCCATGTCCGCGGCCGCGTCGGCCACCTCGGGCGAAAACGCCTGCTTGCAGGTCGGGTCGGCCACGCCCGCGACCGGCGTGCCGCTCCGGTCGCTGATCGACGTCAGCGGCAGCGTCGTGCAGGCCTTCCCGCGGGCCGCGACCGTCGCGTAGGCGTTGGCCATGTCGAGCGGCGACACCTGGGCGGTCCCGAGCGTGAACGAGCCCCAGGCCGCGTCGCTGGTCTGCGCGTCCTTCGCCAGGCCGAGGTCACCGGCACCGCGCAGGACGACCCCGGCCTGCTGGGCGGCCGCCACCGCGGCCTTCACCGTCACCTGCTCTTCGAGCTGGACGAAGTACGTGTTGGCGGATTCGCCGAATGCGCTCGACATCGTCTGATCGCCGGTCATCGCCGGGGACGCGTTCTTCGGGCAGTACCGGTCGCCGCCGGTCGCGCAGTCGCCCGGGTACTGCGAGACGTACCGCTCGGGGGCGTAGATCGTGTGACTGAGCGGGATGCCCTGCTGCAGCGCGGCCAGCGCGGTGAACATCTTGAACGTCGACCCGGCCTGGTAGCCGGGTGAGACCGCGGAACCGGACAGCAGCGGGTTGACGGTGGCCCCGTCGCTGATCCCGTACTTCCGGTTGACCGCCATCGCCTTCACCCGTCCGGTGCCCGGTTCGACCAGCACGACGCCGGTCGCGAACCGGCTGTCCGCGCCGAGCTGGGCATCGACCTGCTGCTGGGCCGCCTTCTGCATGCCGACGTCGAGCGACGAGACGATCGAGTAGCCGCCCTTCTTCAGCTTGTCGAGGCGGTCGGCGGTGGTGGCACCGAACGCCGGGTTCGCCTGCCACCAGTCGAGGAACCAGCCGCAGAAGAACCCGTACGCGGTGTTGCCGTTCTCGCACGACTGGGCGCTGGTCTTCGGCTTCAGCCCGAGGTCACCGGCGTTGGCCGCGGCGGCCTGGGCCGCGGTGACGTACTTCAGCTTCACCATCTGGTTGAGGACGTATTCGCGGCGGTCGAGTGCGGCCCGATGATCGTTCGCCACCGGGTTGTACTGGGTCGGGTTCTGGGCCATCCCGGCGATCATCGCCGCCTCGGCGAGCGTCAGCTGGGACGGCGGCTTGCTGAAGTAGGCCTCCGAGGCGGCGTAGATGCCGTAGCCGTTGTTCCCGAAGTACGTGATGTTCAGGTAGTTCTCGAGGATCTGGTCCTTGGACAGCTCGTGTTCGAGCGCGATCGCGTACCGGATCTCGCGGACCTTGCGCCCGGCCGTGTCCTCGGTCGCGAGCTGCTTCTCCTCGGCCGTGGTCGCCGCGTACTTCAGGCTGGCCCGGACGTACTGCTGGGTCAGCGTCGAGGCGCCCTGGGTCGCGCCGCCCTCGACCTCGTTGTTGACGAACGCCCGGACGACGCCCTTCAGGTCGACGCCCTCGTGGTCGTAGAACCGGTTGTCCTCGGCCGCGACGATGGCCTGCTGCATGACCTTCGCGATCTGGTTCAGCCCGACGTTCTTGCGGTTCTCGTCGTAGAACTCGGCGATCTCGGTCTTGCCGTCCGACGCGTACAGCGTCGAGGCCTGCGGGGCGGGCGGGAACTCGAGGTTCGTCGGCAGGTCGCTGAAGTCGTCCGAGGCCGTCTTGGCGGTGAGGCCGGCGAACGCCGTGGCCGGGAACGCCGCCGCGGCCACGATGACGCCCGCGAGCGCGCCACACAGCAGCAGCGAAGCGAGCAGGTGTCGGTGGGGCGCCCGTTTCATGCCCGGACGTTAGGCAGGAGAACTTAAGAATCAGCTGTTCGCGCCCAGGAAGCCGCGTGCCGGCCGCTCCGGCGGCCGAAGTACGACGCCTCCCCCATCTGCGTCCCGGACGCGTACCCCCGCCCGTCGATCGCGATGTTCGACGCGCACGCGCCGGCCGCGTACACCCCGGCCACCACCGAACCGTCGTCCCGGAGCAGCCGGCCGTCCGGATCGACCCGTAGCCCCCCGCAGCTGAACCCGGAGTAGAACGCGGTCCCCGGCGTGAGGTCGTACGCGCCCCACGGCCCCTGGTCGAGCGGGACCACGAACTTCGACGCCTTGTGGAACTCCGGGTCCTCGCCGCCGGCCGCGGCCGCGTTGTAGTCGCGCAGCGTGGCCACCAGCGCACCGGCCGGCATGCCCAGCGCCCGCTCGATCTCTTCGACCGTCTCCCACCCGTCGACCAGCGGCTGGAAGTGGTAGCTGGGCTCGGCCAGCGTCGCCGAGTCGAGGATCAGGTAGGCGGTCTGCCCGGGCTGGTCGAAGACGTAGGCCGACACCCGCGAGTGATACGCGTCCTCGTTGACGAAGCGGCGGCCGTCCCGGTTGACGACGATCCCCCGGACGTTCCCCTCCGGCGGATAGAACGGCGACGTGAAGAACGCGCTCTCCATGTGGTCGGCGACGCCACCCACCGACTCGCCGAGCCGGATGCCGAGCCCGTCGTCGTAGGTGTTCCCGAGCGCCATCCCCCGGGTGAACAGGGCCCCGAGCTGCGGCGCGTACGCCTCGACCATCTCCGGGTTGAGCACGAACCCGCCGGCCGCCAGCACCACTCCCCGCGCGGCGATGGCCCCGGATTCGGAGTACCGGCGCCAGGTCGCCCCCACGACCGAGCCGTCCCGCACTACCAACCCCGTCGCCCCGGTGTCGTACCGGACCTCGACGCCCAGGTCGGCCAGCCGCTTGAGCGCCAGCTCGACGACGAATCCCCCGCCGCCGGTGTCGCCGACGAACGGGGGCTTGTGGCCCCGCGGCGCGGGACGGGCGATCGTCCGGACCGGCCAGGTGAGCTCGTTGCCGGTGAACGTCAGGCCCTCGGTGCCGGGCTGGACGACGCATTTGTGCGGGTAGAACGAGCGCTCGAACTCGAAGCCCAGCGCCTCCAGCCACTCGAAGTGCTCGACGCTCTCCTCGGCGTAGAGCCGGATCTTCTCCGGGTCGCACTCCGGTGACATCTCGCGCAGGTAGGCGGCCATCTCGGCCGGGGTGTCGTCCCAGCCGCAGGCCCGCTGCACCGCGGTGCCGCCGCCGAGGTAGAAGTGGCCCCCGGACATCGCGCTGGTGCAGGTCAGCCGCCCGCCCCGGTCGATGACCAGCACCCGGGCCCCGGCGGCGGCCGCGTCGACGGCGGCGCTGACCCCGGCCATGCCCGCGCCGACCACCAGCACGTCGACCTCGTCGGACCACCCGGTCACCGCGTCCGCCGCGATCGGCCGCACCGCCTCCACGCGCACCTCCGGAATCGAGAACGTGTTCTAGTTACCGTCCCAGGCCACCGGGGCGCGCGGCAAGCGTTTGACTACGATCGGCGCGTGCGCCACCTGAACACGCTCGTCGACTTCCTGGCCCGGCGTGACGTCGAGGCCCTGACGCCGGAGGCGCTCGGCGGCCCGGTCGACGTCCTGATCCTGTTCGGCGGCAGCATCCTGGCCGGCGGCGACGTCTTCGCGTCGGCGATCGAGGCCGGCGCGGCCCAGCGGTACCTCGTCGTCGGGGGCGCCGGGCACTCCACCGACGCGTTGCGCGATGCCGCCCGCACCGAGCTGGGCTGGGACGACGTCGACGACCGGACCGAGGCCGACCTCTTCGACCGCTACCTCCGCGAGCGGCACGGCCTGCCCGCCGACCTGCTCGAGACCCGGTCCACGAACTGCGGCAACAACGTCCGGAACGCGCTCGCCGTGCTCGCCGCGGCCGGCGTCGCGCACCGCCGGATCGCGATCGTCCAGGACGCCTCGATGCAGCTGCGGATGCACGCCTGCTTCCGGCACGAGGCCCCGGAGGTCGAGGTCGTCAACTACGCGGCCCACCGGACGCACTTCGACGGGCTCGCGCTCGTCGATCCGCCCTTCGGCATGTGGCCGAGCGACCGCTACATCGGGTTGCTGCTCGGCGAGATCCCTCGCCTCTCCGACGATCCGGACGGCTACGGGCCGGCCGGCCGCGGCTTCATCGCCCACGTCGACATTCCGGACGACGTCCGGCAGGCGCATTCCGCGCTGATGGACGCCGGTGTCGGCGCCACCAGGGTCGCCGATCCGCGCTTCAGCCGACCACTCCGCTGACGTAGGCGTGCGCCCGCGGTAGCACCTGGTCGCGGAGCTGCAGGAAGAGTGCGGTGGAGCGGTGGCCGGGCCAGTCGGCGGGGAGTAAGGAGGCCGGGAGGCCGGGGTCGAGGTAGGGGATGATCCGCCAGCGGTCGAGGCCGCGGATCCAGGCGCGGTAGGCCTCGGCCAGGTCGTCCGGTGCGCCGGTGCCGTCCGTGCCGTCGGTGCCGGCGCCGTCGAGGAACGCGTCGTGGCGCGCCCGGATCGACGCCAGGTCCCACCACCGCTCCACCTGCGGCCCGCCGCGGATCTCGTCCGCCAGGAAGACCGTCGCGGTGAGCCCCAGCTCCGCCAGGATCTCCTCGACCTCCGTGGTCAGATACTCCGGGCAGATCCACAGCGCCGGCGACACCGCACCGCACCCGATCCAGGTCAACCGGCGACGCAGCTGGTGACGCAGGTCGCGGTTCGACTCCGGCACCGAGTACGAGACCAGGCACCACCGGTCGGCCGGGCCCATTGTGCGGGGGTGGTAGATCCGCCGGTCACCGCGCTCGAGCATCGGCACCGCGTCCGGGGCCAACGCGTAGCCGGCCACGCCCCGGCGGGCCTCGGCCACCAGCAGGCCCTTGGCCTTGAGGCGGGCCAGCGCGGTCCGGGTCCGGGGTTCGGGCAGGCCGGCCGCACCGGCCAGCGCGACCAGGTGCGCGACCGCGATCCAGCCGCCGATCCGGCGCAGCGACGTCCCGACGATCGTGCGCAGCAGCGACGTCGTGCTCCCGGGCGACGAGTCCCAGTCGTCGTGGATCATCCGCCGATGCGCGCGCGGACGCTGTACAGCTCGGGGAAGAACGTCAGGTCGAGGGCCCGGCGCAGGAACGGGACGCCGGACGAGCCGCCGGTGCCGGGCTGCGTCCCAATCATCCGCTGCACCGTGCGCAGGTGCCGGAACCGCCAGAACTGGAACGCGTCCTCCAGATCGACGAGGTCTTCGCAGGTCTCGTAGACGTCCCAGGCCGCGGCCGGGTCGTCGTAGACGCCCTCGAAGACCGGGATCAGGTCCGGGTGCTCGACCCAGGCCTCGCGCACGTCCCGGCCGAGCACCGGCGCCGGGATCGGGTAGCCCCGGCGGGCCAGCAGCCGGAGGAACGCGTCGTAGAGGCTCGGCTCGGCCAGCAGCGTGGCGAGCGTGTCGAACGCCGGGAGGTCGGACTCGAACACCGTCAGCATGTCGGGGTTCTTGTTGCCGAGCAGGAACTCGACCGCGCGGTACTGGTACGACTGGAATCCCGACGACGGCCCGAGGATCGTGCGGAACTCGGCGTACTCGCTCGGCGTCATCGTGGCCAGCACGGCCCACTGCTCGGTCATCGTCTCGAGGATCCGTTTGACCCGGGCGATCCGCTTCAGCGACCACGACAGCTGGTCGGCGTCGAGCAGGTCACGGGCCGAGCGGAGCTCGTGCAGCATCAGCTTGAGCCACAGCTCGGACGTCTGGTGCTGGACGATGAACAGCATCTCGTCGTGGTGGGTGGAGAGCGGCTGCTGAGCACCCAGGACCAGGTCGAGCCGGAGGTAGTCCCCGTAGCTCATCGCGTCCCGGAAGTCCGTGCGCACGCCGCTCTCGAGCGGCCGTTTCCCGTTGTCCACGGCCCGCACCGTATCTCGCCGGCGTGACGACCGTCGAACATCTGAGAGAACGTCGAGATGCGCGCTCCGCGTGCGTCCGCATAATCGAGGGGGTGCATCCGAACGACGCCGACCGGCCGTAGGAACGGTCGAGGAGGCCGGCTGATGACACCAGGCGGGGATCCGCCGTCCGACCCGGACGCCCTGCTCGCGGCGCGCTTCGCGGCCGGGGACGAGCACGCGCTGCGCGCGATGTACGACCGGTGGGGCGGGCTCGTGTACCGGCTGGGCCGGCAGACGCTGCCGAGCCCGAGCGACGCCGAGGACCTCACCCAGGCGACGTTCGTCGCGGCCTGGCGGGGCCGGGCCACGTTCGACCCCGAGCGCGGACGCCTGGCCGGCTGGCTGATCGCGATCGCCAAGCGCCAGCTCGTCGACCGGCTGCGGACGCTGCAGCGCGAGGAACGGGTCGCCCGGGTGGTCGAGGCGGTCGGGCCGGCCGAACCGGCCCCACCCAACCCGGACCGGGTGCTCGACCGGCTGGTCGTCGCCGATCAGCTGGCTCAGCTCACCCCCGAGCAGCGCCGGGTCGTCCAGCTGGCATTCTTCGACGACCTCACGCATACGCAGATCGCGGCCCTGACCGGCTTACCGCTCGGCACGGTGAAATCGCACCTGCGACGCGGGGTCAGCCAGTTACGCCGGACGTGGGAGGAGGTGGACGATGCGGCACGTCGACCCTGAACGTTTGACCATGCTGGCGCTCGACGACGACGTGCCGCTGCCCGGCGTCGACACCGAGTGGGAACGCGCGCACCTGGCCGAGTGCCCGGTGTGCCGGCACGAGCTGACGACGCTGCGGCACGTGGTCGGGCTGGGCCGGGAAGCCGAGGCCGACGACCTCGAGCCGCCCCCGCCGCCGGCTCGCGTCTGGGACGCGATCAGCGCCGAGATTCCGGCCACCCCCGGGTTTCCCGCCCACGGTGTTCCGCCGCGTCGCGTAAAAAAGAAAGGCCTGGTGGCAGTGGCCGCAGCCGCCCTCGGGGTCGTGATCGGCATCGGAGCGACGCTGGGGTGGCAGCACCTGCGGGAGCCGGAGGCGCCGCGCGTAGTCGCGGCGACGGCGCTGACGCCGATCGGAGCGGCGGGCGGAACCGGGGACGCGCGGCTGGTCCGCACGGGCGGACGGCTGGCGCTGGAGGTCGACGTGCACGACCTGCCGCTGACCAACGGGTACTACGAGGCCTGGATGTTCGTGCCGGGCACCACCCGGATGCAGGCGATGGGCACCGTGCGTCCGGGCGAGGTGGCGCGGTTCCCGGTTCCGGCCGGGCTGGACCCGGCCGGGTGGCGCGGGATCGACATCTCGGCCGAGGCCTTCGACGGGGATCCGACGCACTCGGCGGTCAGCGTCCTGCGTGGGGAACTGCGTCGGTAGCCCGGCCAGGCCGGGCTACCGACTCAGATCACGGCAGGTCGCTCGGGCGCAGGACCCGGTCGATCGCGTGCGCGATCTGCTTGTTGCCCTTGTTGACGTCGAACACGACGACGCGCGGGTCGCGGTCGTTGCGGTCGGCGTCGATCAGGCGGACACCCTTCTTGTGGTGCCAGTAGCGGTACACATCGACGGTGATGGTCTTGCCGGTGGCGGTCTTGAGCTTGGCCCCGTCCGACTTCAGCGCGGCGGCCTTGTCGATCGTCGCGCCCGGGATCACGTGGTAGAGCAGAACGGCCTCCACCGTGTTGATGCCCAGCCCGGCGACCGCGGTGAACGCCTGCTTCTCGGTCGGCCACTTGCCGGTGAGCTCGCAGACGAGCTTCTCGAACGCCCCGTCGGTCGGGATGAACGCGGTGACCGGCGTCTTACCGTCGGCCAGCACCTTGACCGGGCTGTTGGGCTTGGCCTTCAGCACGGCCAGGACGGCCGCGGTGAGGATGTCGAAGTCCTTGCTGTTGTGGTCGAATCCGCTCTTGTCACTGGTCAGGACCGCGGCCAGAGACTTGGTGCCCTTCGGCGTTCCGGTCGCCGAGGCCGGGCTGGCCGCGACGCCGCAGAGCAGCAGAGCAGCCGCCGCGGTCGCGACCGCCCGGGTGCCGAGTCGGACGAGGTTCATCGATGAGTCCTCCCGTAGACACGTGGCTGGTTGCCACGCCTACGTCTACGGCCGGGACCGGGGGAACGGATGCAGGTGCGGGCGTTGGGTCACCAGTGCAGGTCGAGGGCCAGTGGGCCGCGGACGTTGATCGACCGGCGCACCCGGACGTCCTGGTCCGGCGCCATCCGCAGGCCGGGCAGCCGCTCGATCAGCGTCTGCAGCGCGATCCGCATCTGCAGCCGGGCCATCGCCGCGCCGACGCACGTGTGGATGCCGGCCCCGAACGCGAAGTGACGGCTCGGTTTGCGGGTGACGTCGAAGCGGTCGGCGTCGGGGAAGCGGTCCTCGTCGCGGTTGGCCGAGGCGAACGCGAGGAGCACGTCGGCGCCCGCGGGCAGGTCCACGCCCGCGACCGTGACCGGCCGGGTCGTGCGCCGGAACATCGCCGGGATCGGCGACTCGAACCGCAGGACCTCCTCGACCGCGTACGGCACCAGCTCGGGCTGCCGGACCAGCCGGTCCCACTGCTCGGCGTCGCCCAGCAGCAGCCAGAGCGCGCTGCCGATGCCGTCGGCGGTCGTGATGTGGGCGGCGCCGAACGTGCTGCCGAACGTGCCGACCAGCTCGGCCTCCTGGTCGAACGTCAGCGGCTCGTCGCCGGGGGCCAGGGCCGTGGCCACCGCGGTGATCAGGTCGTCGGCCGGCTCGGCGCGGCGACGGCGGGCGTAGCCGGCGAGCAGCTGCTGGAACGCGAGGACGGTGTGCGCAGCCTGCTCTTCCTGCTCCTTGGTGACGTCGATGCTGCCCAGCGAGAACATCACCTCGCTGCCGGCCTTGGCCAGCTCGACGTCGTCCGGGGCGAAGCCGAAGAGCTCGGCGGCGGTCTCGACCGGTAGCCGGGTCGAATAGCGTGCGATCAGGTCGCCGCTCCGGTCGTCGGCGAACCCGTCGATCAACCGGTCGGCCCGCGCGCGGATCTCGGCCTCCCGGGCCTTGAGCTGCCCGGGCCGGGTCAGGTGCTTGGTGTAGGGCACGCGCAGCCGGCGGTGGACGTCGCCGTCGGACGTCACGTGGTCGGGCGTCTGCGGGTACCCGTTCAGAAGCACGGCGACCGTGCCCGGGTAGGGCTCCCGGATCGGGCGGAGGCTGTTGACCGAGGAGAACGCCTCGGGATCCTTGAGGACGGCGTCGACGTCGGCGAACCGGGTGACGACCCAGGCGTCCAGGCGCGGCGAGTAGAACACCGGCTCGTCGCGGCGGGCCCGGGCGTACAGCGGGTACGGGTCGTCGTAGTGCGCCCCTAGTGGATCGAAGCTCTCCGCGAGCTCGGTGACGGTCACGCGACTCCTCTGGCCGGATGTGTCTTCCCGACCAGAATGGACTACCTACTCCACAGTGGGCAAAGCCGTGAGGCTGCGGTGGACCTCGGGGCGGCGGCGGTTCCAGGAGCCGACGATGTGGGTGCGCATCAACACGGCGACGCCGTCGGCGTCGCCGGCCCGGATCAGCGCCTCGATCTGACGGTGCTCGGCCATCGACTGTTCCTGGTCGGCCCGGGTCGGCGTGCCGTTGTAGCGGCTGGACAGGCGGGCCTTGCTGTGGATGCTGTGAATGATCGCGTGCCCGAGGCGGTTCCCGGACGCGACCATGATCAGCTCGTGGAAGGCCACGTCCTCGGCGGCGTAGGCCCCGGCGTCGTCGAGGAGGTCGGCGAGGACGTCGAGTTGGTCGGCCAGTTCCTGCTGCTGGGGGGCTTTGATGGTTCGGGCCGTCGCGGCGGCCATGTCGCTCTCCAGGGCCGCTCGGACGCTGATCAGATCGTCGAGGATCTTGAGTTCGCGGTCGTGGCGGATCTGGGCCTCGAGGACGATCGGGTCGAGCAGGTTCCAGCCCGGGGGTTCGAGGACCCGGGTGCCGCGGCCGGGGGTCGCGCGGACGAGTCCTTTTTCTTCGAGGAGCTTGATCGACTCGCGGACGACGGTGCGGGAGACGCCGAATTCTTCGCAGAGTTCGGGTTCGGTGGGGAGGGCGCTGTCGACGGGGTAGTCGGCGGAGACGATGCGGTCGACGAGGTACGTGACCACGGTGTCGCCGAGCCGGCCGGATCGACGGGGGCGTATCGGCCCGAGCGAGCTACCGAAGTCCATTGCGGCAGCTTACGTTATTCATATGATGAAGTGGGGTGCTGGGCTTGAGGGGTGTGGCCTGGCAGTGGCGCTCGTGGGGTCGTCTGTCAGTAGGTGAGGGTGCGCGGGCTTGAGGGCGTCCTCAGCCGCCACGGTTGGGCCATGAGAAGCACATGGCGGCTTCGGGGCGCATCGTCTCCGCGGCCGACCGCCGCCGGCGCCGAGCGCCCCGGCAGCATTCCGGCGCTGGGTTCACCGGTCGCGGGTCGGCGCGGGTGGCCCTATTCGGCGGGGTCGCGTTTCCTCGTATGCGGGTCGCGCGTCGGGCTCGGCCGCCGCGGCCTCGCGGTGATGTACGACTCGGACGATCGTTGCGGCCGAGGAAACGCGATCCCGAATTGGCGAGAGAGGCAGGCCGGCCGCGGCGATCGGCCCGGCATCGCGGACGCGGACGCGGAGGCGGACGCGGAGGCGCTGGCCGCGGCCGCGATCCGGCGGATTACGAAAGGGGCGTACGCGTCGCTCGGCCGTGGAGCGGAGCGAATACGCTGCTGCTGGCCGCGGAGGGCGGGGCGCCGGCCACACACCCGCGCAGAAGCGGGCCACACACCGCGGAAGCGGGCCACACACCCGCGCGGAAGCGGGCCACACGCCTGCGCGGGAGCGGGTTCCTAGCGGTGTGCGCTCGTCATGAGATGAGCTGATGGCGATCGCGGTGTGGCGCGCGCGCCGCTGACCGACAGGGGCTCACGGCCGCACCTGCCGTTGGGCGCCGCCGAAACCAGCGGCGGGCGCGGCCGTAGCCGACGGTGGGGCGACCGCCGTCGACGGCGGGGCGGCCCCAGTCGAGTGTTCGGGCGGCCCGTATCCGGCAGTGGGCGCGGCCTCAGTCGACCGCGGGCGCGGGCCCCAGCCGGCGGTAGGCGCGGCGGTAGCCGACCGCGGGCCTGGGCCCAGTCGGCTGCGCGGTCCTAGCCGACGGTGAGCGCGGCCCTAGCGGGCGGTGGGGCGACCGCAGTCGACGGCGGGGCGGGCCCTAGCCGGGGCCCGTAGCCGACGGCGGGCGCAGCCGTAGCCGACAGCGGGCGCAGCCGTAGCAGACGGCGGGCGCAGCCGTAGCAGACGGCGGGCGCAGCCGTAGTCGACGGTGGGTTCCGCCCCAGCCGGCGCTGGGCGCGGCCGCAGCCGACAGCGGGGCGACCCCTAGCCAGGGCCCGTAGCCGACGGCGGGCACAGCCGTAGCCGGGGCCCGTATTCGACGGCGGGCGCGGCCGTAGCCGATGGCGGGCGCGGCCGTAGCCGACGGTGGGTTCGGCCCAGCCGGCGCTGGGCGCGGCCGCAGCCGACGGCGGGGCCACCGCAGCCGACAGCGGGGCGACCCCTAGCCAGGGTCCGTAGCCGACGGCGGGCGCGACCGCAGCCGACAGCGGGGCGGGCCCTAGCCGGGGCCCGTAGCCGACGGCGGGCGCGGCCGTGGCCGACGGTGGGTTCGGCCCAGTCGGCGGCGGGCGCGACCGTAGCCGGCGGCTGGGGCGACGGCAGCCGGCGGCGGGGGCCGGGCTCGGTGGATGGAGCGGCCGGGGGTCGGGAACGCCGGGTGGGGCGGGCCGGCCCCCGAGGCTCCCGAGGCTCCGGGGCGGGCTCAGGTCGTCTTGGCGGACTTCTTCGCGTTGAGCTTGTCTCGGCGCTCGGAGAACCGGGTCGCCTGCCGGTCGAGCTCAGCCAGAAACTCGACCAGCTCATCCCGAGCCTTCTCGCCGTCCGCAGACAATCCCGCCGTCTCCAGCACCTTCAAATTACGCAACACCGGCACCACCACCTCGTCGTGGTGGATCCGCAGGTCGTAGATGCCGGCCATCGCGATCTGGACCGACTTCCGGCCGAAGTTCTCGATCGTGTGCCCGGGCATCTGGAACGTCCGGACCACATCGGTGACCGCACGCATCGCCAGGTCGGGGGCCAGCTCGAACGCGGCCCCGAGCAGGTTGCGGTAGAAGATCATGTGCAGGTTCTCGTCGGCGGCGACGCGGGCCAGCAGCTGGTCACAGATCGGGTCGTCGCTGATCCGGCCGGTGTTGCGGTGCGACACCCGGGTCGCCAGCTCCTGGAACGACACGTAAGCGATCCCGTGCAGCGCGGTGTCGTCGAGGTAGGCGTTCTCGAAGCCGGTGCCCATGTGCACCATCCGGGCCCGCTCCAGCGCGATCGGGTCGACCGCCCTGGTCGTCAGCAGGTAGTCGCGGATCGCGATGCCGTGCCGGCCCTCCTCGGCGGTCCAGCGGTGGACCCAGGTGCCCCAGGCCCCGTCGCGGCCGAACAGCGTCGCGATCTCGTGGTGGTAGCTGGGGAGGTTGTCCTCGGTCAGCAGGTTCACGATCAGCGACGTCCGCGCGACGTCGGAGAGCGTGGACTGCTCCTCGGCCCACGCCTGGCCGCCGAGGACGCCGTCAAAGTCGGTGCCCTGGCTCCACGGGACGTACTCGTGCGGGAACCACTCCTTGGCCGTGGCGAGATGCCGGTTCAGGTTCGTTTCCACGACCGGTTCGAGCTCGCGGAGTAAATCGGTCGTCGACAGGGTCATCCCGTACTCCAGCAGCATAGGTTACGTCTCCGTAACCTACGCTACCGTAGAATTGCCCGTCCGGCTCGGCCGGACGGAGTCAGGTCAGGGTCTTGAACGTCCACACCTGGTTCTGGCCGCCGTTGCAGGTGAACTGAAGCAGCGCGGCCCCGTTGTCCGTGCTGGCGTTCTTCACCGTCAGGCAGAGCTTGCTCTTCTCGTTGATGATCCGGTAGTTGTCGAAGCGCCACAGCTCGTTGGCACCGAGCGTGCAGTCGTACTGAATGACGGGCGCGTTGGATTTCAGGGACGCGTTCAGCACGGTCAGGCACTTGCCGTTGAAGTTGCTCCAGAGTTCCCAATCCTCGGTGCCGTGCTTCTCGGCCCAGAACTCCTGCTCGGACGTGGGCGGATTGTGGCAGGGCCAGATGATCATCTGGACGCCGTTGTCGGGTGACGCGTTGGGATCGGCGATGCACTTGCCGGACGGCGAGCCGATGATCTGATAGAGGCCGTAGACGAGCCCCGGGGCGGCCACGGCCGGCGACGGCACCAGGAACACCGCCGTGGCCAGCAGGACCGCCAGGGCGACGGCGGATCGAAAGGACGACTTTCGCATCGAGCCCTCCTCAGTGGAGTGGTCGCCGCCCATCATCGGGGCGCGGACGACCGCCGTCCAGAGTGGAGAGTCGAGGCTAGGACCGGGGACGTAGACGGAGGCCCTGCATGCCGCCGTCGACCGCCAGTTCGGTGCCGGTCGTCGACCCGGCTCGTGGGGACGCCAGGTACACGACGGCCTGGGCCACCTCGTCCGCGGAGACCAGGCGCCCGTGCGGCTGGCGGGCCTCCAGCGCGGCCCGCTCGGCCGCCGGATCGGGCGCGCTGTCGAGCAGACGCCCGACCCAGGGTGTGTCTGCCGTACCCGGATTGACCGCGTTGACACGGATCCCGTCGGGCATTCCGTCGGCCGCCATCGCCCGGGTCAGCGCCGAGATCGCGCCCTTGCTGGCCGAGTAGATCGCGCGCTGCGGCAGGCCGGCCGTCGACGCCACCGAGGCCGTGTTCACGATCGCCGGATGCTCGGACTTCCGCAGGTGCGGCCAGGCCGCCCGGGAGACCCGCGCGGTGCCGACGACGTTGACGTCGAGCACGCGGTGCCACTCGTCGTCGGTGCTGTCTTCGACCGAGCCCTGGGCGCCCACGCCCGCGTTGTTGACCAGGACGTCCAGGCCTCCGAGCGCGTGCACCGCCTCGTCGACCGCGGCCCGTACGGCGTCGTCGTCGGACAGATCGGCGCGGACGTAGACGACGTCGGCCGGGCCGGCGTCGGACCGATCGAGGACGGCCACCTGGGCACCTTCGTTCCGGAAGGCGGTGGCGATCGCCAGACCGATGCCCGACGCACCGCCGGTGACCAGCGCCTTCAGGCCGGACAGGGCCGCCACCTCAGGCCTGCCGGAACGTCTGGCGCTGCCGGCCGAGGCCAGTGATCTCGAGTTCGACGACGTCGCCGTCGCGGAGGAACGCGCCGTCGGCGCGGCCCAGCGCCACCCCGGCCGGGGTGCCGGTGTTGATGACGTCGCCGGGGTACAGGGTCATGAACTGACTCAGGTACCAGACGACGTGCGCGACGCCGAAGATCTGGTTCTTGGTGTTGCCGTTCTGCCGGAGGTCGCCGTTGACCCAGAGGCGCAGCTCCAGGTCCTGCGGGTCGGAGACGTCGTCGGACGTGGTGATCCAGGGCCCGAACGGGTTGAACGTCTCGCAGTTCTTGCCCTTGTCCCACTGGCCGCCGCGCTCGGTCTGGAACGCGCGCTCGCTGACGTCGTTGCTGATCGCGTAGCCGGCCACGTGCTCCAGCGCGTCGTCCGGGGACGCCAGGTAGCGGGCCGTGGAGCCGATGACGATCGCCAGCTCGACCTCGTAGTCGGTCTTCACCGAGGTGCGCGGAATGAGCACGTCGTCGTTCGGGGCGTTGACCGTGTCGGGCGCCTTCATGAACAGGATCGGCTCGGCCGGCGGCGTCGCGCCGGTCTCCTCGGCGTGATCGGTGTAGTTCAGCCCGATGCAGAGGATCTTGCCGATTCCGGCCAGCGGCGGGGCGAACGTCTCCGGGGCGTCCACCGCCGGGAGGTCGGCGGTCCGGATCGCGGCCAGCGCCTCGGGCGCCAGCACCGCGGGCGTCACGGCCGCATGCAGCGGACGCAGGTCGTACCACTGGTCGTCGCGGTGGACGAGCGGCAGGTCGCCGTCGGCGGTGCGGGCGTGAGCGAGGCGCATGCGGACGTCCCTCAAATTCTCATTCAGTGAGACTTGATCTCACTGGCTTGGATCGACCCTAGCCCGGCGAAGCCGAGGCTGGCAGAAATTCGGGCGGCCGCGTCGCGGACGCGGGGACCGATCTGGTCGATCACCGGGTCCATCCGCTCGGCCACCCCGGCGACGCTGAGTGCGCCGACCGGCTCACCGGTGTGGTCGCGGATCGCCGCGCCGCAGCAACAGCTCGACGGGTCGTATTCCCGCCGGTCGTCGGACCAGCCCCGGACCCGCACGACGTCGAGCTTCTCCCGCAGGCCGGGGGCTTCGAGGCCGGCGAGCAGGTCGTCGAGCCGGGCGGCCGGAAGCGCGGCCAGGTAGGCACGGCCGACCGACGTGTTGTGGAACGGGCGGGTCGAGCCGGGATGGGCCGCCACGCTGACCGTGCGCAGCGGCTGCTCACGGGCCAGGAACACCATCTCGGTGCCGTTCGGCACCGCGAGGTTGGCGGTCTCCCCGGTCTCGGCGACCAGCTCGCGCAGCACCGGGATCGCGACGTCACGGAGGTTGACCGACTCGATCGCGGCCGCGGCGAGCTGGGCCGCGGTGGGGCCCAGCCGCACCGGGCCGCCGTGGCCCTCGCTGATCAGCCAGCCCTCGTCGCGGAGCCGGTCGACCAGGCGGTAGGCGGTGGCCCGGCTGAGGCCGAGCGCGTCGGCGATCTCGGGGACGCTCAAGCGCCGGTGCTGAGCGAGCAGGCGCAGGATGCCGAGGCCACGGTCGAGCGCACCGATCATCGGCCCAGTCTGGCACGAGTGTTCAGGTCGCCGTTTCCGCAGCCGAACGGGGGTAGATGAGCGACTTGCTCGCGGCCGTGCTGATCGTCCGGAACGAGGCCGCGGCGCTGCCGGGGTGCCTCGCGTCGCTGCGGGGCGTGGCCGACCGCGTGCTGGTGCACGACACCGGTTCGGTCGACGGCACGCCGGTGCTGGCCGAGCGGCTCGGCGCGACCGTCACCCGGGGGCTCTGGGACGACGACTTCGCGGCCGCCCGGAACGAGGCCCACCGCGGCTGCCCGGCCACCTGGGTGCTGACGATCGACGCCGACCAGCGGTACACCGGCGATCCGGACGCCCTGCGCGCGCTGCTGCGGGCGGCCGACGCCGACGTGTTCCGGGTGGAGATCGACAACGCGCACGACGAGTCGCCGTACACCCACGCCGAGGGGCGCCTGTACCGGTCGGGGACCGTGCGCTGGCAGGGGCGGGTGCACGAGCGGCTGGTGGGTTCGGCGCGGATCGCGGCCGCACCGCGTCCGGCGATCGTGCTGACCCACGAGGGTTACGCGTCGGCCGAACTCCGCCGGGCCAAGTCGGCCCGGAACGTCGGCCTGGCCCACCGGGCGCTCGACGAGTTGCTGCGGGACGGCGACCCGGCCGACCGGGACCGGCTGGCGACCACGCTGCTGGACCTGGGACGCAGCCTGATCGGGGCCGGGCGCAGGCAGGACGCCGTGGACACGTTCGAGGTGCTCCGGGAGGAGTTCCCGGGCACGCCGCAGTGGCTCGAGGGCACCGACTTCCTGGCCCGGCTGGTGCTGGCCGGCGGTCTGGACGAGGTGTGCCTGGTGCTCGTCGGGCAGCTCCGGGACGCCGGGGCGCCGGCGGAGTACTGCGCGTGGCTGGAGGCCCAGGCGCTGGCCCAGCTCGGGGACGCGGCCGGGGCGGCCCGGCTGCTCGACGGCGTCACCGAGGTGGTCGACACCGCCGGGCGCCGCTACTCCCCCGCCGCGCTGAACGAACTGCGCAAGCTGGTCGGCCGGCTGCGAGCTAGGGGTTGAGCAGCGTGTAGACGTTCGCGATCAGGCCGTCGCGGACCAGCGCGATGTCCACTCCCCGCACCACCGGCTCCTGACCCTCGGGCCCGAAGTTCCAGGCCAGGTAGCCCAGGTCGTGGTTGACCAGGATCGGGCCGGCCGGGCTGAACACGAAATCCGGAGCGCCGTCGAGGATGTGCTGGGCCTTGGCGTCCAGCGCGTCCCGGCCGGCGACCTGCTCGTCGGGGTCGGAGAACACCACGTCCTCGTGGTAGGTGCGGGTGATCGCGGCCCGGCGGCGCTCGCCGTCCCGCTCGTTGAACACGTCGAGCAGGTTGGCCTGCAGAAGTTCTTCGATCGTCATGGCGCGGAGCCTAGGAAACCCGACCCCGGGAGACGAATGACGTATTAGGCCGGGTCAGTCATCGCACGGATGCCCATCTCGAAATCGGCCTACAGGCTCCCACTCATGACCGAACCCGTCCTGGAAGCCGCCGCACAGGCGTTCGCCGACGCCAACTCGAAGCCGCCATTCCTCTACCAGCTCCCGCCGGCCGAGGGTCGCAAGATCGCCGAGACCGTGCAGACCGACCCGCCGCCGACCCTGCTCGACGCCGACCTCACCGACCTGACGATCCCCGGCGGCCCGACCGGCGAGGTCCGCGTCCGGATCGTGCGTCCGGCCGGCGCGACCGGCGTCCTGCCGGTCGTCCTCTACGTCCACGGCCTCGGCTGGGTCTTCGGCAGCCCGACGACCCACGACCGGCTGGTCCGCGAGATCGCGGTCGGCACCGGCGCCGCGGTGGTCTTCCCCGACTACGACCTGGCCCCGGAGGCCAGGTACCCGACCCAGATCGAGCAGATCTGGGCCGTCGCCCAGTGGATCGCGACCAACGGCGCCGACGAACACCTCGATCCGAACCGGCTGGCCATCGCCGGTGA
Organism: Cryptosporangium phraense; assembly: GCF_006912135.1. NCBI lineage: Bacteria > Bacillati > Actinomycetota > Actinomycetes > Cryptosporangiales > Cryptosporangiaceae > Cryptosporangium > Cryptosporangium phraense. The sequence goes on from NZ_VIRS01000005.1 coordinate 89,006, forward strand.
CTCGGTCGGCGGGAACATGAGCGCGGTGACGACGATCCTGGCCAAGCAGCGCGGCGGCGTGACCTTCCAGGCCCAGGTCCTGTTCTACCCGGTCACCGACGCCGCGTTCGACACCGGCTCGTACCAGCAGTTCGCCGAGGGCTACTTCCTCGCCCGCGAGGGCATGAAGTGGTTCTGGGACCAGTACACGACCGACCCGGCCGAGCGCGCCGAGATCACCGCGTCGCCGTTGCGGGCCTCGCTGGACGAGCTGGCCGGGCTGCCGCAGGCCCTGGTCATCGTGGCCGAGGCCGACGTGCTGCGCGACGAGGGCGAGGCCTACGCGGCCAAGCTCCGCCGGGCCGGCGTCCCGGTGACCGCCGTGCGCGAACTCGGCGTCATCCACGACTTCGTCGGGCTCGAGCCGCTGCGGCGCACGTTCGCCGCCGAGTCGGCGATCAACCAGGCGACCGCTTTCCTCCGCGGGGTCCTGGGCACAGACTGACGTCGTGACTCCGACGGCCGACGCGTTCCTCTCGAGCGCCGACCCGATCCTGAAGGACCTGATCACCCGGTTCGGCCCGCTGCCGGACCGGGTGACGGGCCTCGGCGACGACCCCTTCGACATGCTCGTGCTGACGATCAGCAGCCAGCAGCTCTCGACGCGCTCGGCCCGGGCGATCTACGAGCGGATCCGGGCCCGGTACGGGGGCCGGGCCCCGACCCCGGACGAGATCTGGGCCGACGATCCGGAGCTCCTGCGCACGTCGACCGGGTTGTCCCACGCCAAGGTCCGGGCCCTGCGGTCGCTGTCGGAGCACCTGTTGACCGGTCTCCTCGACTTCGACCGGCTCCGGGCACTCGACGACGACGCGATGCGGGCGCTCGTCTGCGTCACCGGCATCGGGGAGTGGACCGCGTCGATCTTCCTGATGTTCGCGCTCGGGCGGCCGGACGTCCTGGTCCGCGGTGACCTGGCGATCCGGCAGGCGATCCGGCGGGCCTACGGGCTCGAATCGCTCCCCAGCCTGGCCGCGGTCACCGCGCTCGGGGAGGCCTGGCGCCCGTACCGCTCACGGGCCTGCCTTTATTTGTGGCGCAGCGTCGAGATCTCACCGGTCGGCTAGCGCCGCGGCGAGCTGGGCCCGGCCGGCGATGCCGAGCTTCGGGTAGGCCCGATACAGGTGCGTGCTCACGGTCCGGTGCGAGAGATACACCCGGTCGGCGATCTCCTTGTTGGACAGCCCCTGGGCGGCCAGCTGCGCCACCTGCAACTCCTGCGGCGTCAGGCTCTTGCGCCCGGCCGAGCCGGCCGCGTCAGCCCGCACCGGCGCCTCGCCGGCCGCCCGGAGCTCGGCCGCGGCCCGCTCGGCGAACGTCCGCGCGCCGATCACGTCGAAGCGCCGGAGGGCCTCCCCCAGGTGCGAGCGCGCGTCGACCGGCCGCCGTTTCCGGCGCAGCCACTCGCCGTAGAGCAGGTGCGTCCGGGCCAGCTCGATCGTCGAGTCGCTGGCCTCGGCGGCCTCGACGGCCGTCCGGAAGCCGGACTCGTCGTCCGCGAGCAGCGCCCGGCTGCGGGCGGTCAGCGCGGTCAGGTACGACGACGTGCTCGCGGCCGTCTCGGCGCGCCGGAGGTCGTCCAGCACCATGTCGGGCCGACCGGCCCGGACCGCGGCCTCGGTGCGGTCGGCGATCGCCCAGAGCGCCCGGGCCGGGTGCACGGTGACGTACGTGAGCTCGACCAGCGCGTCCCGGTACCGGTGTTCCCCCAGCGCGATCAGGCCGGCCGCCCAGCGGGCGTCGGCGCTCGCGACGGCCAGCGGCCCGACCCCGGCCAGCTCGTGGAACTCGTCCAGCGCCCGCTGCGCCTCGCCGACGTCCCCGAGCAGCGCGTTGGCCCTGGCCACGGTCGCGTGGGCCATCGCCGCCATCATCGGCTGGCCGGTGTCGCGGGCCATCCGGACCGCGTACTCGGCGTCGGTCAGGCCCTCGCGGAGGCGGCCCAGCAGGAGCTGCATCCCGGCCCGGCCGCGCAGCGACTGGGTCTGGTCGGCGGTCTCGCCCTGCTCGTGGAAGCGCTCGTAGCTCCGGGTCCAGGCCGCGAGCGCGGTGTCGAGGTCGTGCCTGGCCTCGGCCGCGACGGCCAGCGTGACCAGCCCGTGCGGGTCGGAGGCCAGGGCCGGCATCAGGGCGGGCAGCTGCGCGCGCAACTCGTCGGCCCGGTCCGGTGGGTGCAGCAGCGCGAGCCCGACGGTCTTCAGCGGGTTGGACGTCGGGATGCTGTCGAGCTCGGCGGCCAGTTCCCGCTGGTCGGCGGCTGACGCCATCCGTCCGCGGGCCGCGATCGCCGCGCCCCAGAGGATCTTCACCCGCCGGTCGCTGTCTTCCGGACGCCGGGACAGCACCGCACTCAGCGCGGCCAGCTCCACCCGGCTGTGCCCGGGGATCCCGACCTGCAGGCTGAGGTTCAGCCGGGTCGCGGCGACGTCGGCGACCGTCTCCGGCTCGGTCGCGATCGCCTCGGCGTGTTCGAGCAGCGCGACCGCCTCGGTGCTCATCCCGGTGGAGCGGGCCGTCTCGGCCGCGAGCGCCAGACGACGGGCGCGCCGGTCCACGTCGGTCGAGAGCGCGGCCGCCCGCTGGTACGCGCGCACCGCCTCGGGTTGCGCGCCGCGCCGCCGGGCCCGGTCGGCCGCCTCGTCGAGCTCGGCGGCGACCGACTCGTCCCGCTCCAGCGTCGCCGACGCCCGGTGCCAGGCGGCCCGGCCCCGGTCGGGTACGACCCCGGCCAGCGCCAGGTGCGCGTTCGTCCACTCGGACGCCGTAGCCGCGCCCTCGACGGCCGAGCGCACCAGCGGGTGGCGGAACCGCACCGACGTGCCGGACACGCTGATCAGGCCGGTCGACTCGAGCGGCTCGAGGTCGCCGACGCCGATGTCCAGAGTGCGGGCCGCGGCCATGACGTCCTGCAGGTCGGCGTCGTCGGACGCGGCGGCCAGGAGAAGCAGCCGCCGGCTGCGCTCGGGCAGGTCGGCGACCCGGTCGAGGAACGCGCGCTCCAGCCGCTTGGTGGTCGGCAGCCGCGACTCCAGGCCGATCCGGTCGGGTCCGTGCTCTCGCAGGGCCGCGGCGAGTTCGCGCAGCGCCAGCGGGTTGCCGCCGGCCTCGCTCAGGATCCGGCTCCGGGCGACGGCGGGCAGGTCGCCGGCCACGTCGTCGAGGATCGCCTCGGCGGCGTCCGCGTCGACCGGGCCGAGGACCAGGCGCGGCACCACCAGGATCTCGTCGGGCGCCCGCGAGGTCGCGACCAGCACGAGATGAGCCTGCGACAGCCGCTTGGCGACGAAACCCAGCACGGCGACGCTCGACGGGTCGACCCACTGGGCGTCCTCGACCGCGACGAACACCGGGCGCTCGCCGGCCGCCTCCTCGAGCAGGCCCAGCGCGGCCAGGCTGACGACGAGCCGGTCGGGCGCCGGGCCGTCCTCCATCGCGAACGCCACCAGCAGGGCCGACCGCTGCTTCGGCGGCAGGGCGTCGACCAGCGGCAGCACCGGGTGCAGCAGCTCGTGCAGCGCCTCGAACCCGGCCGGTGACGCGTTCTGCAGCCCGGAACACCGCAGCACCCGGAACCCCTCGCGCCGGGCGTCGTCCACGGCGGCGTCCAGAAGGGCGGTCTTACCGATCCCCGGGTCACCCTCGATCACCAGCGCACCACCGGACGTGATCAGGTCGGCGAGCGCGGCGCGCTCGGCGTCGCGTCCGACTGTCTGCACTCCGAAACCGTAAGCGATTACTCCGCGGCCAGGACGGCGGGCACGGCCCGCCGGGACGCCAGTGCGGTCGGGATCACGGTCGCGACCAGCATCAGGACCAGCCCGGCCAGCGCGGTGACCAGAACCGGCCCCAGCCCCCAGCGCGGGGCCGCCGACGCCGCCCAGGCGCCGATCAGCGCGGTGCCGACGACGACCGCGACGCCCAGCAACGACGCGGTCACCACGTAGACGACGGCCTCCCAGACCGCGGCCACCACCAGCGTCTCCTCGGTGCCGCCGGCCGCCCGGATCAGCGCGCCCTCGCGTTCCCGGGTCCGGCTCGACATCGCGACCGCCACCGCCGCGCCCAGCAGCGAGAGCAGCAGCGGGCCGCCGAGGATCAGCACGACCGTGCCGCTCGAGGCCGCGTCCGTGCTGCTGTAGAACGTCCCGACCAGCGCGATCGCGACGGTGAGCGAGCTGATCACGGCCGAGCTCCGGCTCAGGTTGTGCCGGGCCGAGTTGCGCGCCAGGTACCAGGAGATCGACTGCGGCACCAGACCGGTCCACCCGGCCAGCACCCGCGGGAACACGATCGGGCCGAACGCCGAGACCACCGCGGCCAGCAGCGCGCCGATCAGCATCAGCGGCACCGACAGCCGATCGACCGCGGTCCCCGGCAGGCTGCTCGCCACCGCCAGCGCCACCAGCGCGAACCCGATCCCGGAAACCCACCGCCAGGCGCTCATCCGCAGGCCGGGCAGCTCCGGCTCGCGCAGCGACTCCAGCGGGGAGACCCGGCCCGCGCGCCCGGCGGCCCGCCGGCCCCCGAGCACCACCAGCACCGTGACCAGGACGATCACCGACGCGATGCTCACCGGCCCGAAGCTGACCCGGGGCCGGCCGAGGCCAGAGCTGTCCTTCAGCGAGAAGTCGAAGAACGCCTGCAGGAACGGCGCCGTCGCCAGGCAGCCGAGGACCGCGCCGACCACCGCGACCAGGAACAACTGAGCCGACACGACCCGCCCCACCCGCGTCGGCAGCACCCCGACCAGCTGCCAGAGCGCGTAGTCGCGCCGCTGCAGCGCGACGGTCAGGTTCGCCACCGTCCCCAGTACGATCACGGCCGCGACCACGCTGAACACCAGCACCGAGCCGCTGACCGCCCCGAGCGCCAGCCCGACGTCCCCGCCGATCCGGACGCCGGTCTCGACCAGGCTCGCCGCCACCGCGACCGTCGTCGCGGTCGCGGCCGAGACCACCAGCGTGCCCAGCCAGATGCGCCGGTTCGTGAGCAGGTCGCTGAGGATCAGGCGGAGCACGTGACCGCCTCGAAGACCTGCTCGGCGCTGGGCTTGACCAGTTCCCGGTGGATGACGCCGTCACGCAGCACGAGCACCCGGTCGCCCCGGGCGGCGGCCTGCAGGTCGTGGGTGACCAGCACGACCGACCGGTCGCCGTCGGCGGCCTCCCGGAGCAGGCCCAGCACCTGCTCCCCGGCCGCCGTGTCGAGCGCGCCGGTCGGCTCGTCGGCGAACACGATGTCCGGCCGGGCGGCCAGCACCCGGGCCACCGCCACGCGTTGCTGCTGGCCGCCGGAGAGCGCGGACGGCTTGTGCCGGGCCCGCTCGGCCAGCCCGACGCGGGCCAGCGCCGCGTCCACCTCGTCGTCGGAGATCCGGCGCCCGGCCAGCCGGCCGGGCAACGCGACGTTGTCCCAGGCGCTCAGCGACGGGATCAGGTTGTAGGACTGGAACACGAAGCCGACGTGATCCCGGCGCAGCCGGGCCAGTGCCGTCCGGCGCAGCGACGACACCGGGGTGCCGGCCAGGACGACCTCGCCGGACGTGATCGGTTCCAGGCCGGAGAGGCAGTACAGCAGCGTCGACTTGCCCGACCCGCTCGGCCCGACGATCGAGACGAACTCCCCCGGCCGGATCGACAGCGAGATCCCGCGCAGCACCGGGGTAGCGTCTCTCCCGTCGGCGGCCGGGAAGCTCTTGGTCAGGTTGATGGCTTCTGCTGACGACACGCGGCCACCCTGCCGGGCCGTCCGCGGGCAGGCATCCGTCAAATCACTGACGAACCCGGGAGGATCGGTGCTCGACGTCGACGCGGTGGCGCGGGCGCGCCTCGGTTTCGCGCTGCGGCCGCCGCAGCACGAGGCCGCGACCTCGGTCGTCAGCGGCCGGGACACGCTCGCGGTGCTGCCGACCGGCAGCGGCAAGAGCGCGATCTACCAGGCCGCCGGTCTGGCGCTCGAGGGGCTGACCGTCGTCGTCTCGCCGCTGATCGCGCTCCAGCGCGACCAGGTGCGGTCGCTCACCGACCGGCAGATCCCGGCGACCGTGCTGAACTCGACCCTGCACCACGCCGAGCGCGCGGCGGCGTTAGCGGCGATCCGCGACGGTGCGATCAGCTTCGTGCTGCTCGGCCCGGAGCAGCTGGCCAACCCCGAGTCGCTCGCGGCGATCACCTCGCGGAAGGTCACGCTCTTCGTCGTCGACGAGGCGCACCTGATCAGCCAGTGGGGCCACGACTTCCGGCCCGACTACCTGCGCCTGGCCGACGTGATCGACGCGCTCGGGCGTCCGCCGGTGCTCGCGCTGACCGCGACCGCCGCGCCGCCGGTGCAGTCCGACATCACCCGCCGGCTCCGCATGACGACGCCGCAGGTGCTGGTCACCGGCTTCGACCGGCCCAACCTGCGGCTCTCGGTGCGGCGCACCCGGCGGGACGTCCCCGAGGACCAGGCGCTCGACGACCGCACGGTCGACGTGATGCTCGCGCACGAGACCCCGGCGCTCGTCTACACGCTGACCCGGGCCCGCGCGACCGCCCTGGCCGAGCGGCTGAACCTCGATTCGTACCGCGCAGAGGCCTACCACGCCGGCCTGTCCGCGGCCGAGCGCACCCGCGTCCAGGACGCGTTCTTCGCCGGCGAGCTCGACGTCGTCGTCGCCACCAGTGCGTTCGGGATGGGGATCGACAAGCCGGACGTCCGCACCGTCGTGCACGCCGGGATGCCCGGCAGCCTGGACGAGTACTACCAGGAGATCGGCCGGGCCGGCCGGGACGGCCGACCGGCCGCGGCCGTGCTCGTCTACGACGAGCGGTCGATCCGGATCCCGCGGCTGCTGGCCGCGCGGTCGCAGCTGCACCCGGAGACGGTCGACGCGGTGATCGACCATCTGGTGGACGCCCGGGGGCGGGTCGGCGTGGCCGAGGTGGCCAAGTCGGCGGGCGTCGGCCGGGGCCAGGTGGAGCGGGTGATCGCGGAGCTCACCGACCTGGGCCTGCTGACCGCGGACGGCGAGGTGCGGCCGGGAGGTGCCGGGCTTCCGGCCGACGCGGCGGCCGAGGTGCTGGCCGAGGGCGACCGGCGGAAGACGATCCTGGCCAGCCAGATCGACACCGCCCGGCACTACGCCGAGACCACCCGATGCCGCCGGGCCGAACTGCTGGCCTACTTCGGCGAGCACTACCCGCCCCCGTGCGGGTCCTGCGACAACGACGCCCACCCGGTCGCGCACCCCCGGTCGACGTTCGACCGCGAGGGCGTGAAGGTGCACCACAAGCTGTGGGGTCCCGGCGTCCTGCTCTCCCGCGACGACCACGAGCTGACCGCGCTGTTCGACGCCGTCGGCTACCGCCACCTCACCCCGGCGGTGCTCACCAACGGCCTGCTGACGATCGACTGAGCCGGGCCGGCCGGAGCAGTTCCCGGGTGTGCGCCTCTAGCATCGAGCCATGGTTGACGCGCTCGTGCTGGCCGGCGGCGGAGTAGCCGGCATCGCCTGGGAACTCGGCGTCCTGCGGGGCCTCGCCGACGAGGATCCCGCGCTGGCCGACCGGCTGATCGGGGCCGACATCGTGGTCGGCACGTCGGCCGGCTCGGCGGTCGCGGCCCAGATCACCAGCGGCACGCCGCTGGCCGACCTGTACGACGCCCAGCTCGCGCCGTCGTCGGCCGAGCTGGAGGTCGAGCTCGATCTCGACGAATTCGTCGCGCGGATGGGCGAGGCGACCCAGGGGGTGACGGACGCCGGAGCCCTGCGCCGCCGGATCGGGGCGATGGCGCTCGCCACCCCGACCCTCGACGAGCAGACCCGGCTGGCGTCGGTCGCCGCCCGGCTGCCGCGCCCGGAGTGGCCGCTCCGGACCGTGCTGATCCCCGCGGTCGACGCCACCACCGGCGAGGTCGTGGTGTTCGACCGCGACAGCGGGGTCGCGCTGGTCGACGCGGTCGCCGCCAGCTGCGCGGTGCCCGGCGTCTGGCCTCCGGTGACGATCGGCGACCGGCGGTTCGTCGACGGCGGCGTCCGGTCCGCCTCCAACGCCGACCTGGCGGCGGGCGCCGACCGGATCGTCGTACTGACGCCGACGATGGAGAACACGCCGATCCCGCTCGGCGGCGACCTGAACGACGAGATCGACGCCCTGCGCCCTGGGACGACCCACGTCGTCTGGGCCGACGAGGCGTCGGCGGCGGCGTTCGGCACCAACCCGCTCTCACCGGCCACCCGCGGGCCGGCGGCCCGGGCCGGTCGGGCGATCGGGCGCAGCCGGGCCGCCGCGGTGCGCGGCTTCCTCGGCGCGTGACGACCCGGGCGCCCTCGGCCCGGCGGGACGAACTGCTCGAGCGGGCCTACCGGTACGTGACCGCGCACGGCCTGGCCGAGCTCTCGCTGCGTCCGCTGGCCGCGGCCGTCGAGTCCAGTCCCCGGGTGCTGCTGTTCCTGTTCGACTCGAAGGAAGGGCTGGTCCGGGCGCTGCTGGCCCGGGCCCGCCAGGACGAGCTGGCCTTCCTCGAGCGCGGCCGGGCCGAGCACGACGGTCAGGGGCTCTCCGTCGGGGTGCGGGTCATGTGGCGGTGGCTCTCGGCCGAGGAGCACCGGCCGCTGCTCGGCCTCTGGGCCGAGGCCTACGCGCTGTCGCTCGTCCAGCCGGACGGCCCGTGGGCCGGCTTCGGACGGCAGACCGTCGACGACTGGCTCGACGTCCTGGCCGCGACGCAACCGGCGGACCGTCGCGACACCGAGGCCGGCAGCGCGGAGCGGACGCTGGCGCTGGCCGTGCTCCGGGGCGCGTTGCTCGACCTGCTGGCGACCGGCGACGTGGACCGCACGACCGCGGCCGTGGAGCGGTACGCTGCTCACTGAAACGATCGTTTCAGTGAGGGGAGTCGCGATGAACATCCGGCCACTGGGCGAACCGGGCGACCTCGGCTGGGTCGTCGGCGAGCACGGCCGCGTCTACGCCGAGGAGTTCGGCTGGGACGTCAGCTTCGAGGCGCTGGTCGCGCAGATCGTCGCCGACTACGCGAACAAGCACGACCCGCGGCGCGAGGCGGCCTGGATCGCCGAGGTCGACGGCGAGCGGGCCGGGTGCGTGTTCTGCGTCGCGGCCGACGACACGACCGCCCAACTACGGATCCTGCTGGTCCACCCGCGGGCCCGCGGGCTCGGCCTGGGCGACCGGCTGGTCTCCGGCTGCCTCGACTTCGCGACCGCGGCCGGCTACCGCCGGATGGTCCTGTGGACGAACGACGTGCTGGCCGCGGCCCGTCGCATCTACCAGCGCCACGGCTTCGCCCTGGTGGACGAGGAGGCCCACCACAGCTTCGGCCGGGATCTGACCGGCCAGCACTGGGCCCGGGACCTCGGGCAATACGCCGACGATATGGCCTGACTCGTAGCCTGGATTCGTGCGTGTCTTGATCGTCGAGGACGAGCTGTACCTGGCCGAGGCCATCCGCGACGGGCTGCGCCTGGAGGCGATCGCGGCCGACATCGCCGGCGACGGCGACACCGCGCTCGGCCTGCTGAGCGTCAACGCCTACGACATCGCGGTGCTCGACCGGGACATCCCCGGCCCGTCCGGCGACGAGATCGCCAGGAGCATCGTCGCGTCGGGCAGCGGCCTGCCGATCCTGCTGCTCACCGCGGCCGTCCGGCTCGACGACAAGGCGTCCGGGTTCGAGCTCGGCGCCGACGACTACCTCACCAAGCCGTTCGAGCTGCAGGAACTCGTGCTCCGGCTCCGGGCGCTCGACCGCCGGCGGGCCCGGCACCGCCCGCCGGTGCGCGAGATCGCCGGCCTGCGCCTGGACCCGTTCCGCCGCGAGGTCTACCGCGACGGCCGGTACGTCGCGCTGACCCGGAAGCAGTTCGCGGTGCTCGAGGTGCTGGTCGGCGCCGACGGCGGGGTGATCAGCGCCGAGGAACTGCTGGAGCGGGCCTGGGACGAGAACGCCGACCCGTTCACGAACGCGGTGCGGATCACGGTCTCGTCGCTGCGCAAGCGGCTCGGCGAGCCCGGCCTGATCGCCACCGTGCCCGGCGTCGGCTACCGCATCGACACCGGCGACGCGCGTGGATAGGCCGCCCGGGTTGAGCGTCCGGCTCAAGCTGACGCTCAGCTACGCGGGGTTCCTGCTGATCACCGGGGCACTGCTGCTCGCGACCGTCTGGGTGTTCCTCCTCCGTTACGTCCCGGACCCGCCGCCCGGGCGGCGCATCCCGATGGGCCCGACCCAGCGCGACCTCCTCGACGCGTTTCTCCCCCGGGCCGCCCAGGCGATGACGTTCCTGCTGATCTTCGGCCTGATCGGGGGCTGGGTGCTGGCCGGCCGGATGCTCGCGCCGCTGAGCCGGATCACCGACGCCACCCGGCGGGCCGCCGACGGTTCGCTCGCCCACCGCATCTGGCTCCCGGGCCGGCGGGACGAGTTCCGCGAGCTGGCCGACGCCTTCGACGCGATGCTGGCGCGGCTGGAAGCCAACATGGCCGAGCAGCAGCGGTTCGCGGCCAACGCGTCGCACGAGCTCCGGACTCCGCTGGCCATCACCCAGACCCTCCTCGACGTCGCCCACAGCGACCCCGAGCGGGCCACCAGCGAGCTCGACCGACGCCTGCGCGCGGTCAACGCCCGGGCGATCGAGCTCACCGAGGCGCTACTGCTGCTCAGCCGGGCCGACCAGCGTTCGTTCGTCCGCGAACCCGTCGATCTGTCGCTCGTCGCCGAGGAGGCCACCGAGACGCTCCTGCCGCTGGCCGAGAAGCACGGCGTCACGATGCAGACGTCCGGGGACGTCGCCCCGGCCCTCGGATCACCCGCGCTCCTGCTCCAGATGACGACGAACCTGCTGCACAACGCGATCGTCCACAACCGACCCGGGAACGGGACGGTGCAGGTCACGACCGCGGTCCGGGCCGGGTCGGTGGTCCTGACCGTCGAGAACACCGGCGAGGAGCTGCGGCCCGAGCTGATCGCGACGCTCACCGAGCCGTTCCAGCGCGGCACCCAGCGGATCCGGAGTGACCAGGCCGGCGTCGGCCTCGGGCTGGCGATCGTGCAGAGCATCGCCCGGGCGCACGACGGAACCCTCACCCTCCGCCCGGGCCCGGCCGGAGGCCTCCGCATCACCGTCGAACTCCCGGTCACGTGATCGGGAAGTCGAAGTACGTCTCGGGGTAGGGCTCGTTCTCGAGCGTGTAGTGCCACCACTCGAAGAAGTACGACCGGAACCCGCACTCCTCCATGATCGAGCACAGGTAACGCCGGTTCTGGGCCTCGGCCGCGGTGATCTCGGCCGACCCGTGGTGCGAGACCGAGTCCATCAGGTCGTGGCCACCGCCCATCGGCAGGAGGTCGTCGGTCGAGAGCCGGTAGAGCGTCAGGTCCACCGTGCTGCCGCGGGTGTGACCGGACTTCGCCGCGACGTAGCCCTTCGCGAACATGTCGGCCCGCGCGATGCGCGGATAGTGCCGGGACTTCGTGGCACCGTCCTCGGGCTGCGTCGACCAGGTCAGGAAACGGTCGACGGCCCGCTGGGGGCGGTAGCCGTCCCAGAGCAGCAGGCCGAAGCCGAGCGAGGCGGCCTTCTCCCGGGCCTTGTCCAGGCCGATGCACAACGCGCGGGTGCCGACGATCCGGTTGGCGACGTACCCGTCCACCGGCTTGCCGGTGAAGTTGTCCCAGGTGGCGTACTTGGCGTCCCAGCGAATGCCGGGCACGGCCTCGTCGACGAAGACGAAGTCCTCGTTCATCGGGCGGCCAGCGCCAGTGACACGAGCCGGTCGATCACGTCGGCGAGCGACCACCCGGCCGCGGCCATCATCCGCGGATAGCGGCTGTACGAGGTCAGGCCGGGCAGCGTGTTGACCTCGTTGAGCACGACGGTCCCGTCGTCGGTCAGGAACAGGTCGACCCGGGCCAGCCCCCGGCAGCCGAGCGCCCGGTAGATCGCCGTGGCCGTCTCCCGCACCAGCGCGCGCGACTCGGCCGGGATGTCGGCCGGCACGATCGGCGTCGCGTTCTCCGAGCCGCTCTCCGGTTCGTCCTCCTGGTGAATCCGGAAGAACCCGTGCGAGAGCGCGATCCGGTCCACCTCGCCGACGACGAGGTCGTCGCCGTTGCCGAGGACGTCGGCGTTGCCGAGGACGGCGCAGCCGACCTCGGCGCCCTCGACCGCCTGCTCGATCAGCACCTTCGCGTCGTACTGCCGGGCGGTCTCCAGAGCCGCGGCCAGGTCGTCCGGCCCGGAGACCTTGCTGACGCCGAACGACGAGCCGGACCGGGCCGGCTTCACGAACACCGGGTAGGTGAGATCGCCGGGGTCGACGTCGCCGGTCCAGAACGTCGGCGTCGCGATCCCGGCGCTGCGCACGACGACGTAGGTCAGGGACTTGTCCATGGCCAGCGCCGAACTCTGGACGTCGCACCCGACGTACGGCAGACCGGCCGTCTCCAGCAGCCCCTGGATGGCCCCGTCCTCGCCGAACCGGCCGTGCAGCACCGGGAACGCCAGGTCGAGCGCGATCGCGTCGTATTTCCCGTCGTCCAGCACGAGCAGGTGACGGCCCGACAACACGGCCGGGCGGCCGGTGTCGTCGTCCGGGCCCTCGCCCAGCGTCCAGGCGCCGCTCGGCGAGATCCTGATCCAGTACGGCTCGTACCTGGTGCCGTCGAGGTGCCGGGCGACCTCGCGGGCCGACTTGACCGAGACGGGATGTTCCTCCGACCGGCCACCGAACAGAATGCCGATCCTCAACCTATCCATCGTGCTCCCCGCTTCCGAACTTCCGGCAATTGATGAGGCTGTTCTCGACGGTGTCGCGCAGCGCGTGATCCGTGTAATAGGCGGTGTGCGGGCTCAGCAGCACGTTCGGCATTTCCTGCAGCCGCAGCAGTGGCTTGTGGTCGATGACCCGGTTCCGGCGGTCGGCGTAGAAAATGCCTTCTTCCCCTTCGACGACGTCCAGCGCCGCACCGCCGAGATGCCCGCTCTCCAGCACGGAGATCAGCGCGTCGGTATCGACCAGCGGCCCGCGCCCGGTATTGACGAGGAATGCGCCGGGCCTCAGCTGCTGTAGTCGGGCGCGGTCGACGAGATGATGCGTCGACGCGTCCAGTGGCGTGTGGAGCGTGACGATGTCGCTCTGCCGGAACAGCACGTCCAGCGGAACGTGCCCGGCCGCGGGACGGCTGTCGTGGGTCAGGATCCGGCTCCCGAAACCACGCAGCCGCGCGACGACCGCGGAGCCGATTCGCCCGGTTCCGACTACTCCGACGGTGAGATCGCGCAGCTCGCGGCCGCGGAACTCGGGCAGCCGGTAGTCGTGCTCGTCCGCGCGGCGGATCGTCGGCTTCGCCTGCCGGATCGCCATGAGCATGAGCATCACCGTGTAATCGGCGACGCTGTCCGGCGAATAGGCGACGTTTCCCACCCGGAGGCCGACGCTTTCCGCGTGGCTCACGTTGAGATGGTCGAATCCGATGCTGCGCGTGGAGACGTAATTGACGCCGGCGCGGGCGAGCGCGTCGAGCGTCGCATTCGTGATCGGCGTCTTGTGCCCGACGCTGACGCATCGGCTCCCGCGGGCCAATTCGCTGGTGGTTTCGGAAACCGGCGCGTCGGTGATCGTGAGATCGGCTCCGTAGTGGGGCGCCAATTCCCGGAACAGGAGCGACTCGTCCGGCTCGCATCCGTAGATCGTGATCCGCTCGGGCATGGCCCCAGTGAACGCGGCTCCCGGTTGCCGACCCGTATTCGTTTTTCGATAAGCGAACGATAGGGGCCCTCGGTTCTCGTAGTCGCCCACGAGGGTCAGCGTCGGGCTGCCGCCGACGGCCGGGCACCGCGATGGTCGGCCTGTCGCCGCGGAACAGGATCATCACCCGGTCGGCGTACCTCCCGGCGGTGCGGCCGACTCCACTGGCGACGGCGGCTGTCCGGGCCGCTCTGGGGATCCGCTGATCGTCGCGTATCGCAGAACAGCGTCACGCATGTTGTTGACACGATCGCGCGTCGGGCCTTAACGTCGCCGCCACGCGGGTAGGCAACAGACTCGCGAAGCACCTCCCCCCGTTGCATGCCGATCCGGCGTGCAGCCGCTCGGCCCAGAACCCGAGCGAGCGGAGCGGATGATGCGAGCGGTTCGCCACCACGCCCACGGCGGCCTCGACACCCTGGTCGTCGACGACGTCCCCATTCCCGAGCCCGGCCCCGGCGAGGCGCTGATCCGCGTCGAGGCCTGCTCGGTGAACTTCCTCGACATCCAGCAGCGACGCGGGCCGGCGCTGATCCCGGGCTTCCAGCTGCCGCACACCGCCGGCATGGACGTCGCCGGCGTGGTCGAGTCCGGCGACGGGATCGCGGCCGGCACGCGGGTCGTCGTCAACCCGGCCGTGCCCTGCGACGACTGCGAGACCTGCCGGTCGGGGCGGGACGGTCACTGCCCGGCCACGAAGGTCATCGGCGGCACGATCCCCGGCGGCTACGCCGAGTACGTCGTCGTGCCGACCGCGAACCTGTACCCGGTGCCGGAGGGCCGGTCGCTGGTGGAGGCGGCCGTGGTCCCGACGGTCTGGATGACCGCCCACCACGCCCTGCACGTCACCGGCCGGGCCGCGTCCGGTGAGACCGTGCTGATCCACGCCGGCGGCAGCGGCGTCAGCACCGCGGCGATCCAGCTCGCCCGCGCGGCCGGCCTGCGCGTGATCTCGACGGTCAGCCGGCCGGAGAAGGCGGACTACGTCCGGACCATCGGGGCCGACGTCGTCATCGACACGTCGAGCCAGGACATCGTGGGCACGGTCCGCGAGGCGACCGGCGGCCGGGGCGTCGACCTGGTGCTCGATCACGTCGGGCCGGCGACCTGGGCGGCCGGCATCTTCAGCCTGGCCGCGCGCGGGCGGCTGGTGTTCTTCGGCAACACCACGGGTGACGTCGCCGAGACGAACCTCGTCTACGCGTACCACTTCGGGCTGCAGCTGCTGGGCTCCGACCCGTACGACCGGTCCGAGTTCGCCCCGGTGCTCGACACGTACTGGAACGGCGACTTCGTCACGCCGATCGACAGCGAGTTCCCGCTGGCCGACGCCCGGGCCGCCCAGGAACACCTGGAACTGCGGCGCGCCACCGGAAAGGTGGTGCTCCGCCCGTGACGAGCCCGGCCCCGGTGTGGGATCTGATCAACGGCTACGCCGCCTACTGGGCCTTACACGCGGCGATCGACCTCGGAGTGTTCGAGCGGCTGGCGGCCGGCCCCGCGACCGCGGCGGAACTGGCCGAGTCGGCCGGCGTGCCCGACCCGGCCGACCTCGAGCTGCTGGCCCAGCTGCTGGCGGCCAAGGGCCTGCTCGAAACCGACGGCTCGCAGTGGACCAACACCGCGGCGGCGCAGCGGTTCCTGGTGCCCTCGTCGCCGGCCTCGATGGTCGGGCTGGTCCGGCACTCCCCCGGTCCGAAGGCGGGCTGGCCCGCGCTGGCCCACACCCTGCGCGCCGGCCGGCCGGCCGAGCCGATCCGCGAGGCGCTCGACGACCTCTATCCGGAGCTGGTCGCGGCCACCGCGGCCACCCAGGGCGCGGTCGCCCGGGGTGTCGCGGCCGAGCTCCGCGACCGGGGCCTCTGGGACGGCACCGGCCTGGTCGTCGACCTCGGCTGCGGCTCCGGCGCCTGGCTCGAGGGCTTGCTCGCCGCGGGCGCGCCCGCGGGCGCGCGGGTGCCCGCAGCCCGGGCGATCGGGGTCGATCTGCCGCACGTCGTGCCCGCGGCGCGCGACCGGCTCCCCGGCGACCGCGTCACGCTCCTCGGTGGCGACTACCTGCAGGTCGAGCTGCCGGCCGGGAAGGCGTCCGTCGTCGTGCTCGCGCACGTGTTGCGGGCCGAGGCGGCCCCGCGGGCCGAGGAACTCGTCCATCGCGCGCTGGACCTGCTCGCCGACGACGGCGTCCTGCTCGTCGCCGACTACTTCCGTCCGCCGGACGGCGCCCCCACCCAGACCTATGTGGACGCCCCCCACGACCTGACGCTCGCGCTGACGATGCGGGCGTCGACGCTCGGCCGTGGCCTGACCGAACCGACGCTCGCCGCCTGGTGCGCGGCCCGCGGAGCTCACACCGTCGCCGTCGTCGAGCCCGTACCGCGCCAGCGCGTGCACCTCATCACCCGCTCCGGAGGCACCCATGGATAACGCCGACACGCTCATCGTCCACACGACCGTCGTCAGCATGAACGACGACCGGCAGGTGATCACCGACGCGGCGGTAGCGATCAAGGACGGCCTGATCGCCGCCGTCGGGAAGACGGCCGACGTCGAGGAGGCGTGGTCGGCGGGCGACGTGCTCGACGGACGCCGGTTCGTCGTGACGCCGGGCCTGATCAACACCCACGTGCACGCGACCGGCGAGCCGCTGACCCGCGGTTTCGTCCCGGACGACACCCCGTTCATCGAGAACGTGTTCGAGTGGCTGACGCCGATCCACACGTTCTACACCGAGGAGGACGAGCACATCTCGGCCCAGCTCGCGGCGCTCGAGATGCTCAAGTCGGGCACGACGACGTTCCTCGAGGCCGGCACGGTCCGCTTCATCGACCCGGTCGTCGAGGCCCTGGGCGAGATCGGTATCCGGGCCCGGGTCGGGCCCTGGGCCTGGGACCAGGTGCAGGACTACGACGCGCTGAAAATGGACACCGACACCGCGATCGCCACGCTCGAGGACTCGATGAGCAGGCACGCGTCGAGCTACGACGGCCGCATCCAGGCCTGGCCGATCATCATCGGCCACACCTGCTGCAGCGACGAGCTGTGGAAGGCGGCCAAGGAGCTCTCGGTGCGGTACGACACCGGGTTGAGCTTCCACATGTCGCCGGCCGCGATGGACCCGGAGGGGTTCCTGGCGGCGTTCGGGCAGCGGCCGATGGTGCACCTGGCCGAGCTGGGCGTGCTGGGGCCGAACGTCATCCTCACCCACGCGGTGCACGTGGACGACGAGGAGATCGCGCTGCTGGCGTCGACCGGGACGAGCGTCTCGCACTGCCCGACGACCGCGCTGAAGGTCTCCTACGGCGTGACGCAGATCGGCAAGTTCCCGGAGATGGCCGCGGCCGGGGTGAACGTCGCGATCGGCACCGACGGCAACAACGCGTCGAACTACCACGACCTGATGCGGGCCACCTACCTGGTCGCGGGCCTGTTCAAGGACGCCAGGCGGGACGCGACGATGTTCCCGGCCGAGACCGCGTTCGCGATGGCCACCCGGAACGGCGCCCGGGGGCTGCAGGAGGCCGACCGGCTCGGCTCGATCGAGGTCGGCAAGCAGGCCGACCTGGTACTGCACGACACCGACCGGCCGGAGTGGCGTCCGCTGCACAACGTCGCCAACCAGCTCGTGTGGTCCGCCGACGGGCGCGGCGTCCACACGGTCTTCGTCGGCGGACGACGCGTCGTCGAGAACTACCGCTGCACCACGCTCGACGAGTTCGACCTGCTCGAGCGCGCGCAGCGCGCCGGTGACGGGATCCGTCGCCGGAGTGGGCTCCCCGACCGGGCCAAGTGGCCCACCATCTGATTCGCGAAAGGATTCGTCATGGCTGAACTGACCGAACCCCGCTGGACGCACGTCGCGCTGCCGGTGACCGACCTCGACCGGTCGATCGAGTTCTACACCACGGTGACGCCGTTGGTGCTGGTCACCCGCAACGTCGACGACAACGGGCAGGGCGCCTGGCTGTCGAACAAGAACCAGGTCGACTCGCCGTTCGTGCTCGTGCTGGCCGAGTTCAAGCCCGAGATCGGGAAGAACTTCGGCATCGAGCCGGGGCAGAAGGCGACGACGCTGGCGCCGTTCGCGCACCTCGGCATCGAGCTGCCCCGGCGCGAGGACGTGGACGCGGTGGCCGAGAAGGCCCGCGCGGTCGGCGCGCTGGAGTGGGAGCCGCGGGACATGGCCGCGCACATCGGCTACATCTGCGCGGTGAAGGACCCGGACGGCAACACCGTCGAGTTCTCACACAACCAGAAGGTGTTCTCGACGATCACCGAGCTCTGGGGCTGAGCCCGGACGGGTCGAGGTCGGCGATCTCCTGCAGGAGGCTGCGCGCGACCTCGACCCGGGCGGGGTCGAACTGCGCGAAGGCACGGCGGCTGATGTCATCGACACGGTGGCGGAGGTGCTGGTAGCGGTCGGTTCCGGCCGGGGTCAGTTCGGCGGCGCCGTCGCTCAGGACGATCAGGCCGGCGCCGGCCAAGCCGGCGAACAACGCCTCGGCAGCCGGGGCGTCGAGGCCGTTGGTCGACAGCAGGTCGGTGAGGACGGTGAGCGGGAGGCGACCGCGCAGGCCCAGCGCGTTGAGCGTGAGCCACTCGGTCATCCCGATGTTCTCGTCGGCCAGCAGGGTCTCGAGCGGTGCGGTGAGCGTGCGCTGGGCCAGCGCGAGCGCGCATCGCGCCGGCGCACGCGCACGTGATTCCGTTCGTGCCGGCGGAGGGGATCCAGATCGGACAGCTGGCCAAGCTCGCGAAGGTGCGCAAGCAGACGATGGCGCAGTCGGTAGAGCAGCTCGTCGCGTCGGGGTACGTGCGCCGGGGGCCGGACCCGAGCGACCGGCGGGCCAGCCTGATCTTCCTGACCGAGGCAGGGCGCGCGCTCGGGCCGACGTCTCTGGTGGCCGGGCGGAAGGTCGAGGAGGGCTGGGCGGAGGTGGTCGGGACGGAGGAGCTCGAGCAGGTCCGGCGGGCGCTGATTCGGCTGCTCGGCCTTACGTGAGGGAGCGCTCCGGGGCGGGAGCCCGCCGGAGCAGGGCGCCGGCCGCCGCGATAGCGGCGCCGAGGACAAAGCCCTCGGCGCTCACCAGGCCGTGACCGTTGGCTTGGACGAACCAGAGCGTCAGGCCGGCGAGAGGCACCGCCAGCGCGAGCAGGCGCCGCCGGGTGGTCGTCGGGGTGAGCAGCAGGGCGCCGGCCAGCGCGAGCACGATCGCGGCCGTGACCAGGTTGAACGCAACGCCGACGAACCCGCCGTTCTGCAGGAACACGGCGGTGAACGGACGCCACCACCCCACCTTCGCCGGATCGTCGGCCAGCGCCGCGAACGCGCCGTCCCAGCTCGCCTGCAACACCAGGCCGGCCACCAGCGCCATGGTGCCGACGATGGCCAGCCAGGGCACCCGCCGAGGCCCGGTGACGAGCAGGTTCCCGGCTCTGACCAGCAGGATCAGCAGGGCCGCGGTGGTCAGGTCGTAAACGATCGCAGCCGGAACCGCCGCGCTGGCCGCACTCCTGCCGGACGCGCCCTGGGAACAGCGGGTCGGCGCGCAGCTCGAGGCACTGCGTCAGAGCCTCCGCGCCCGGACCGGCGCCCCGGCGCTGCTGGCGGCCAGCCCGGCGCTGCTCAGCCCGGCCGCGCTGGCGCTGATGGAGCGACTCCAGCGGACGCTGGACGCGGCCGGAGTAGCGCCGGCCGAGCGCGCGGTCGCCGCCGACACGCTGCTGAGCTACGTCACCGGGTTCGTCCTGCAGGAGCAGAGCGACTCGGCCACACCCGTCGACGCCGAGCGCGCGGCCGACCTGGCGGCCCGCTACCCGCTGACCGTCGCCGGAGATCCCGACCCGGACGCGATGTTCGGTACCAGCCTCCGCCTGCTCTACGCCGGCATCGCCACGTTGATCCGAGCCCCGGACCCCACCCGACGCTGACCCGTCGCCCCTCCCGCTCGACGTCCCCCGGCGGTGCCCCGACGACGGGGCGGCGTGGCGCGTCGGTCAGTTCGTTGCCGTGAGGTCCAGGGCGATGTCGACGATCATGTCCTCCTGGCCTCCGACCAACCCGCGCCGCCCCGCTTCGACCAGGACCTGGCGCGTATCGAGCCCGTACTCCACCGCGGCCCGTTCGGCGTGCCGGAGGAAGCTGGAGTACACCCCCGCGTACCCCAGCGTCAGCGTCTCGCGGTCGACGCGCACCGGGCGGTCCTGCAGCGGTCGCACGATGTCGTCGGCCGCGTCCTGGAGCGCGAACAGGTCGCAGCGATGCTCCCAGCCCTGCAGGTCCGCGACCGCCACGAACGCCTCGATCGGGCAGTTGCCCGCCCCGGCGCCCTGGCCGGCCAGCGACGCGTCGACCCGGTACGCGCCCTCCTCGACGGCGACGACCGAGTTCGCGACCGACAGCGACAGGTTCTCGTGCGCGTGGATGCCGATCTGGGTCTCGGGACGCAGCACGGCCCGGTACGCGCGCACCCGGTCGCGCACGTCGTTCATCGTCAACCGGCCGCCGGAGTCGGTGACGTAGACGCAGTGCGCCCCGGCCTTCTCCATGATCAGCGCCTGCTGGGCGAGCTCGGCCGGCGGGGCCAGATGCGACATCATCAGGAACCCGGACACGTCCAGACCCAGCTCGCGCGCGGTCTCGATGTGCTGGTTCGCGATGTCGGCCTCGGTCGCGTGGGTGGCGATCCGCACCGAGCGGACGCCCAGGTCGTAGGCCCTGCGCAGGTCGTCGATCGTGCCGATGCCGGGGAGCAGCAGGGTCGTCAGCACCGCATCGCGAACCACCGACGCGGCCGCGGCGATCCACTCCCAGTCGGTGTTGCTGCCCGGCCCGTAGGTGAGGCTGGCCCCGGACAGGCCGTCGCCGTGCGCGACCTCGATCGCGTCGACACCGGCCGCGTCGAGGGCGGCCGCCACCGACGCCACGCGGGCCGGGTCCAGCCGGTGCCGGATGGCGTGCATCCCGTCCCGGAGCGTGACGTCCTGGAGGTAGAGCCCGGTCATCGGATCGTCTCCGCGGTCCGGAGCGCGGCCGAGGTCATGATGTCGAGGTTCCCGGCGTACGCCGGCAGGTAGTGCGCGGCCCCCTCGACCTCGAGGAACGTCGACACCTGCCAGGCCGGCTCGGCGTCGCCGACCAGCGTCTCGAGGCCGGAGTCGGCCGGCCTGATCTGTACCGCCTGCTTCAGCCGGTATCCCGGCACGTACTGGGCGACCTCGGCCACCATCGCCTCGATCGAGGCCCGGATCTGGTCCGGGTCCGCGTCCGCGGTCAGGCAGAGGACCGTGTCGCGCATGATCATCGGCGGCTCGGCCGGGTTGAGGACGATGATGGCCTTCCCCCGGTCGGCTCCGCCGACCTGTTCGATGGCGTGCGACGTCGTCCCGGTGAACTCGTCGATGTTCGCCCGCGTCCCCGGTCCGGCCGACTTGGACGCCATGGACGCCACGATCTCGGCGTAGTGGACGTGGGCGACCCGGGACACCGCGGCGACGATCGGGATCGTGGCCTGCCCGCCACACGTCACCATGTTGACGTTGCGCGCGCCGGCGTGCTGGTCGAGGTTGACCGCGGGCACGACGAACGGGCCGATCGCGGCCGGCGTCAGATCGATGAGGACCTTGCCGTACGGGGCCAGCGCCGCCGCGTTCGCGGTGTGCGCCCGGGCCGAGGTGGCGTCGAAGACGACGTCGATCTCGTCGAAGTTCGGCAGGCCGATGAGCCCGTCGACGCCGTCGGCGGTCCAGGGGATCCCCAGCCGGCGCGCGCGGGCCAGGCCGTCGGACTCCGGGTCGATGCCGACGAGCGCACCCATCTCCAGCTTCTCGGAGACCCGGAGGACCTTGAGCATGAGGTCGGAGCCGATGTTGCCCGAGCCGATGATCGCGACCGTGGTCATCGCGCCGTCCCTCCGGAGAAGCGGGCCTCGACGGTGCCGAGCCCGGTGAGCGAGGCGGTGAAGTGCGCGCCCGGCGTGACCGGCACCATCGGGCCGAGCGCGCCGGAGAGGATCACCTCGCCGGCCCGCAGCGGCGCGCCGTACTCGCGGGCCGTGCGGGCGAGCCAGACCAGCGCGGTCACCGGGTCGCCGAGGCAGGCGGCGCCCGAGCCGGTGCTGACGATCTGGCCGTCGCGTTCCAGCGTCATCGTCACGTCGCGGAGGTCCCGGTTCCCCAGCCGCCCGGTCGACGCGCCGAGCACGTACAGGCCGCTGGACGCGTTGTCGGCCACCGTGTCGACGATCGTGATGTCCCACCCGGCGATCCGGCTGTCCACGATCTCCAGCGCCGGCACCACGTCGCTGACCGCCGCTCGGGCGACGTCGGGCCGGACGTCGTCGGTATCGAGATCGGCGCCGAGGATGAACGCGACCTCGGCCTCGATCCGCGGTTGCAGGAGCCGGTCGATCTCGACCGGACGGTCGGGAGGGCAGGACAGGTCGTCGAAGAGGACGCCGAAGTCCGGCTGGTCGACGCCGAGCTGGGCCTGGACCGCGGGCGAGGTCAGGCCGATCTTGCGGCCGACGATCCGCCGGCCCTGGGCGAGGCGGCCCTCGGTGAGCAGCGTCTGCACCGCGTAGCCGGTGGCGATCGACGAGTCCGGCAGCAGATCCCGGACCGGGGCGCACGGAGTTCGGGTTTCCTGGCTGTGTCGCAGCAGGTCAGCCGCCTGGTGGATCGCTGTCGACAACGTCGAGGTCATGACCTGGACTGTGGCACCCGTAGGCGCCGACGGTGCAACACTTCGTTCCGTGGGACGGAACATGCTGGAGCGGAGTTTCGCGATCCTCGGCGCGTTCCAGGCCGGCGACGGCGAGCTCACGCTGGCCGAGCTGAGCCGCCGGACCGGGCTGCCGAAGGCCACCGCGCACCGGCTGCTGGGCGAGTTGGAGACGCTCGGCGCGGTGGAGCGCACGCCCGGCGGGGTGCGGCTGGGGCTGCGGTTGTTCGAGCTCGGTCAGCTCGTCCCCCGGCCGCGCGACCTGCTGGACGTGGCCGCGCCGTTCCTGTCGGACCTGCGGGAGGCGACGCACCAGACCGTGCACCTGGCCGTGCTCGACGGGGTCGAGGTCGTGTACGTGCAGAAGCTCGGCGGGCACCGGGGGCCGGAGATTCCGTCGCGGCTGGGCGGGCGGATGCCGGCGTACTGCACGGCGGTGGGCAAGGCGTTGCTCGCCTTTGCGGTTCCGGGCGTGGTGGACGTCGTGCTGGGCGGCTCGCTGCCCCGCCGGACACCGCGGACCGTGGTGGCGCCGGGGCTGATCCGGGCCGAGCTGGCGTCGGTGCGGCGGCGCGGGGTCGCCGAGGAGCACGAGGAGTCGGCGGCCGGGATCGCGTGCGTGGCCGCGCCGGTGCTGTCCCCGGGCGGGACGGCCGTGGCCGCGGTGTCGATCACCGGCTGGGCCGGGCGGCTGGACGTCCGGCGGCTGGCGCCGACCGTGCGAGCGGCCGCGCTCGGCGTCGGCCGCCTGCTCTAAGTGCTACCCAGCGCGCGCCGGATGGCCGACTCGGCCTGGGACATCGAGAGGCCGGGCGGGACGACGAGTACCGCGACCGGCTCGTCGCGGGCCGCGGGGTCGAAGATCCCGCGGACGTCGGTCAGCGCGGCCTCGATCTCGCCCTGCGGGTCGGTGCACTCGCCGCGCAGCCAGCGCCGGAGCACCCGGTTGTGGGCCGCCACGACCGCCGCCGAGGTCAGCTCGGCGCGCCGCTCGGCCGACTCCGAGCCGTCGCCCCACTTGCTGAGGTAGTGGCGGAACAGCCGCTGGTACCGGGCCCCGCTGACCAGCTCGCGCTCCCGCAGGGCCGGAACCGCCGACGTCAGGCGGTACCGCTCGCGGGCCCGCTCGCCCTCGGCGACGTAGTGGAACAGCACGATCTTGACCGCCTCGGTGACGGCCTTCAGCGCGGAGTCGGTGTGGGTGGAGCGCAGCCGCTCCTCGACCCGGTGCAGGAGCTGGTCGTGGTCGGGGAAGATCACCGCTTCCTTCGACCCGTAGGCGCGGAAGAACGTGCTCCGGCTGACCCCGGCCGCGGCCGCGATGTCGTCGACCGACGTCTCCTCGTAGCCGCGAGTCGCGAACAGCCCGAACGCCGCCTCGGCGATCGCGTCCCGCCCTGCCGCCATCGAGCCTCCTTCCGGTGGGAACCGGTAGACATTCTGCCCGGTGAAACTTAGTCTCAATTTATGACACCGAGGGTCAGGACTTTGACGAAGGTACTGGTCGCCAACCGCGGGGAGATCGCCGTCCGCGTCATCCGGGCCGCTCGGGACGCGGGGATCGCCAGCGTCGCGGTCTACGCCGAGCCCGACCGCGACGCGCTGTTCGTCCGGCTGGCCGACGAGGCCTACTCCCTCGACGGCGCGGCCCCGGCCGACTCGTACCTGTCGATCCCGAAGATCATCGACGTCGCCGAGCGCGCGGGCGCCGACTCGGTGCACCCGGGCTACGGATTCCTGTCGGAGAACGCGGAGTTCGCCCGGGCCGTGCTGGACGCCGGGCTGATCTGGATCGGGCCGCCGCCGGCCGCGATCGACGCGCTCGGCGACAAGGTCAAGGCCCGTCACATCGCCGAGAAGGTCGGCGCGCCGCTGGCCCCCGGGACGCCGGACCCGGTGGCCGACGCCGACGAGGTGATCCGGTTCGCCGAGGAGAACGGGCTGCCGATCGCGATCAAGGCCGCGTTCGGGGGCGGCGGCCGGGGCCTCAAGGTCGCGCGCACGATGGAGGAGATCGCCGACCAGTACGAGTCGGCGGTGCGCGAGGCCGTCGCCGCGTTCGGGCGGGGCGAGTGCTTCGTGGAGAAGTTCCTGGACCAGCCGCGGCACGTCGAGACCCAGTGCCTGGCCGACTCGCACGGGAACGTCGTGGTCGTGTCCACCCGGGACTGCTCGCTGCAGCGGCGTCATCAGAAGCTGGTGGAGGAGGCGCCGGCGCCGTTCCTCTCCGCCGACCAGGTCGCGCGGCTCTACTCGGCGTCGAAGGCCATCCTGGCCGAGGCCGGGTACGTCGGGGCCGGGACCTGCGAGTTCCTGGTCGCCCGGGACGGGACGATCTCGTTCCTCGAGGTGAACACCCGGCTGCAGGTCGAGCACTGCGTGTCCGAGGAGGTCACCGGGCTCGACCTGGTCCGGGAGATGTTCCGGATCGCGGCCGGCGAGGAGCTCGGGTACTCCGACCCGGAGGTGCGCGGGCACTCGATCGAGTTCCGGATCAACGCCGAGGACCCCGGGCGCAACTTCCTGCCCGCGCCGGGGACGCTCACCGAGTGGGCGCCGCCGCAGGGGCCGGGCGTCCGGCTGGACGGCGGGTACGAGAAGGGCCAGACCGTGCCCGGCGCGTTCGACTCGCTGATCGCGAAGCTCGTGATCACCGGGCGCGACCGCACCCAGGCGCTGGAGCGCTCCCGGCGGGCGCTGGCCGAGTTCCGGGTGGACGGGATGCCGACCGTGATCCCGTTCCACCAGGCGGTCGTGGAGGATGCGGCGTTCGTCGGGCCGCCGTTCGCCGTCTACACGACGTGGATCGAGACCGAGTTCGACAACCGGATCGCGCCCTACGACGGCTCGTCGGCGGAGGGCGCGGCCGATTCCGACGAGCGGCAGCGGGTCGTCGTCGAGGTGGGTGGGAAGCGGCTCGAGGTCGTGCTTCCCGCGGTCCTCGGGGCTGTTGCGGCTCCCCCGTCGGCCAAGAAGCCCCGCGGCGGAGGGCGGAGGAACGTCGCCACCGCGGTTTCGGGGGATGCCGTCACGTCGCCCATGCAGGGAACGGTGGTGAAGGTCGTCGCCGAGGACGGGCAGCAGGTCGCCGAAGGCGACACGATCGTCGTCATCGAGGCGATGAAGATGGAGCAGGCCCTCAAGGCGCACAAGGCCGGGCACGTCGTCGGGCTGTCGGTCGCCGTCGGCGAGACCGTGAGCAACGGCGCGGTCGTGTGCGAGATCAAGGAATGACCGATGGAAGAGACCCTCGCTCGGTCCGGGCTGTTCCAGAACGTCGAGCCGGCCGCCGCTGAGGCCCTGGCCTCCCACCTGAAGTACCTCGACGTCTTCCGGCGCGACGTCGTCTTCTCCGAGGGCGACGCCGGGGAGTCGCTCTACATCGTGCTGGAGGGCAAGATCAAGCTGCTGCGCCGGTCGCCGGACGGGCGGGAGGGCGTGCTGGCGCTGATGGGGCCGTCCGATCTGCTGGGTGAGCTGGCGGTGTTCGACCCCGGCCCGCGCACGGCGACCGCGGTGGTCGTGTCCGACGCCCGGCTGGCCCAGATGCACCGCGACCAGCTGCGGCCGTGGATCGCCGAGCACCCGGCGGTGGGTCGGCAGCTCCTGCAGGTGCTGGCCCGGCGGCTACGCCGCACCGGCGATCACCAGGCCGATCTGATCTTCACCGACGTGTCGGGCCGGCTGGCGAAGACGCTGCTGGAGCTGGCCCGCCGTTTCGGTGTGCCGGAGCGCGATTCGGTGCGGGTCTACCACGATCTGACCCAGGACGAGCTCGCGCAGCTGGTCGGGGCGTCGCGGGAGACCGTGAACAAGTCGCTGTCGGACTTCGCGACGAGGGGGTGGATCCGCCTGGAGAGCAAGCAGGTGGTCATCCTCAACCGGGAGCGTCTCGTCCAGCGCGCGCACTAGCGATCGGGCCAGTGCCACGGGGGTTCGTCGAGGCGGCCCTGGCCGTCTACCCGGGTCTCGCCGAACTCCTTGATCAGCTCGATTCTCGTCACCTCGGCCTCGCTCGCCTCCAGCGCGCTGACCAGGGCCCGGGAGTGGCTGATCACCACGACCTGGGCGCGGGCCGAACCGGCGACGATCAGGTCGGTCAGCGGTCGGAGCAGGTCCGGGTGCAGGCTGGCCTCGGGCTCGTTGAGCACCAGCAGCGCGGGCGGCCGCGGGGTCAGCAGCGCCGCCACCCACATCAGGTACTTCACGGTCCCGTCGGACAGCTCGGACGCGCCGAACGCACGCAGCAGCCCCGGCTGACGCAGGCCGAGCACGAACCGCCCGGCCTCGCTCTCGATGGCCAGCGTGCTGCCCGGGAACGCCGAGTCGACGGCCGCATCGAGGGCGTCCTCGTCGCCGATCTCGCGGATGGTCTGGAGGGCGGCGGCCAGGTCGGCGCCGTCCGGGCCGAGCACCGGCGTCCGGGTGCCGACCTGGGCCTGGCGGACCGGCGCGTCGGAATCCGTCCGCAGGTGGTCGTAGAAGCGCCACGAGCGGATCCGCTCGCGGACCTGCAGGATCTCCGGCGCACGCTGCGGGTCGGAGTACTCGCTGAGCATGCTGTCGTAGCTGGCCAGGACGCCGGGGACGGCGAGCCAGCCGCGGCCGTCGCGCAGGCGCAGCGCGCCGTTCGCCCGGTCGGCCAGCAGGCCGGCCGGGCGGAGGAACGGCCCGGACCAGATCGCCTCGCGTTTGATCAGCGGGTCGAGGCCGAAGGCCGATTTCGACGGCGTGGGCAGGCCGAAGTCGATCGCGTAGCCGAACTCGTCGCCCGCGGCGGGGCCGGCGGCCAAACCGCCGGCGAAGCCCAGGCGCAGGCTGACCGGGTTGAGCCGGACGGTGCCCTGCGGCCGGCTCTCGCGGGCGCCGGTCTCCGGGCCCGCCCACAACGTCGAGGCCAGGCCGCCCTCGCGGGCCAGCGCCGCGACCGCGCCGTTGCGGGCCGAGTCGGCCAGCAGCCGCAGGGCCCGGTACAGGCTGGACTTGCCGGTGCCGTTGGCCCCGGTGACCACGGTCAGCCGGCCCAGGCCGACCACCAGGTGCCGCAGCGACCGGTAGTTCTGCACGGCCAGGGTGCCGATCACCCGGCCCACGCTATCAACGCCGGTCAGCGGTCAGTTTCGCGGTGATCGGTTCCAGGACGGCGATCAGCTCGTCGAGCTCGGCCGGGGTGAGGCCGTCGTAGGGCGGTGCGGCGAGTTCGTCGGTGACGGCCTCGATGCGTCGCTTGGTCTCGCGGCCGGCGTCGGTGAACCGCCCGTCGGCGTCGATCAGGCCGCGCTCGCGCAGGCCGTCCATCACCGCCCGCAGCCGGGCCTTCGGCAGGTGGTGGATGCGGCCGAAGGACTCGGCCGGATAGATCTCCATGTCGAGCGCGGCGAGCACGTGCGATTCGGTGCCGCCGATGCCCGCGGCGAGCAGGGCGGCGATGTGCCCGTCGCCGCGGTGCTCGCGGAGCACGGTCGCGGAGTGCCAGAGCCGGGCGACCGGGTCGCTGGGGATCGGGAGCGTGCGCATCCCGGCGTACATCATCCGGCCGTTCGTGGGCGCGCTCGTGGCCGCCTTGGTGGTCAGGTCGGCCGCCCGGACCAGGCCCGGGGAGCCGGCCAGCTCCGGGCCGAGGATCCGCCGGACCGAGGCCGCACTGCCCCGCTCGCGCGCGGCGACCGACGCCTCGGCCGGGATCGTCTCCCAGGCGCTCGGGATGTGCCGGGCGGCCTCCCCCTCGGCGAAGTTGTAGAACGCCGCGTGGACGACCTCGGCCGGGACCCGTCCCAGCGGCGCGGCCCGGCTCGCGAAGTAGCCGTCCCAGTAGGTGCGGTGGCCGAGCGCGGCCATTTCCTCGTTGCACTCGTCGGCGAAGAACGTGACGAGGCAGATCGGCTCGAGCAACTCGAACATTCGGCGAGGGGTGGTGGTCATCGTGCGGCTCCTTGTCTGTGCTGCTTCACCCCTGCTACGAACGCGATCGACGAATCCGACTATGGAATCAGGACGAGTTTTCCGCGCGGGTTGCCGGAGAGGCTGAGATCGACGGCTTCGCGCCAATCGTCCAGCGGGAACGTCCTGGCGACGGGGAGGCGGAACTCGTTCCGGGCGGCGAGTTCGGCGTACTCCGGCAGGAAATCCGCGGGCGGGGTGAGGCCGGGGCGGAGCTCGTCGACGTTGACGCGGGCGCCGAGTTCGCGGGCCTCGTCGTGGTTGCTGATCGTCATGACCCGGGTGGGGTCGCCGCCGGCCAGCGCGATGAGGTCGGGGAGCGTCCCGGGGCTCGGGCGGGGGGTGTCGAGGACGAGGTCGACGTCTTTCGTCAGTTCGCGGACGCGGTCGGGCATCCCTGGGCCGTACCCGGTGACCTGGGCGCCGAAGTTCTCGAGGTGCTGGGCGAACGTCGGGCCGGCGGTGGCGATCACGCGTGCGCCCCGGCGCAGCGCGATCTGGACGGCGGCGTAGCCGACCATTCCGCCGGCGCCGTGGACGAGCAGCGTGCTGCCCTCGTCGACCCCCATGAGCTCGAGGGTCCAGACGGCGGTCTGCACGACCATCGGTAACGTCGCCGCCTCGGTCGGGGCCAGGCCGTCGGGGATCGGGTACCAGGAGTTCAGGATCGCGACGTCGGCCGCGCCGGCGCTCGGCTGCCCGACGAAGTCGGCGGTGCCGAAGAGTCGTTCTCCGGTCGTGTCGTCGACGCCGGCCACGTCGTAACCGATTCCCCGGGGCAGGGGGCCGGGCATAAAGCCGCGACAGAGCTCCCAGTCGGCCGGGTTGAGGCCGGTGGCCAGCACCCGGACGCGGACGTGGTCCGGCGACGGATCCGGGATCTCGACCTGCTCCAACCGCAGGACGTCGGTGGGCTCGCCGAGTTCGTGGAATCGGAGGACGCGGGATTGTCGGGCCGCCATGGGCTCTCCTCGGTCGTAGTGACAGTCACTGACGCTACCACGGAAGCGACAGTCACTGACGTAACCTAGGATGGAGTGATGCCGAGGAGTGGCGCCGAAGCGCGCGCGAGACTGCGCGAGGCCGCCCTGCAGCTGTACGCCGAGCGCGGCTACGAGGCCACGACCACCGCGGAGATCGCCGCCCGGGCCGGCGTGACCGAGCGGACGTACTTCCGGCACTTCGCCGACAAGCGCGAGGTCCTCTTCGACGGCGAGTCCGAGTTGCGGTCCGTCCTGGTGGGAGCGATCGAGTCGGCACCGGATCTGGCGTCGTTGTCGCTGGTCCTGCGGGCCTACGAGGCCGCGGTGCCGCTGTTCGTCGCCGGCCGTCCGATCGCCGAGCGGCGGGCCGCGATCATCGCGACGGCTCCGGCGCTGCAGGAGCGGGCCTACGCGAAGGGGGCCGCGCTGACCGAGGCGATCGTCGGGGCGCTGGTGGCGCGAGGCGTGGCGGAGCCGACGGCCCGGCTGGCCGCGCGCACGGGGGCGGCGGTGTTCGAGCGCGGGAGCCGGGCCTGGAACGGACAGACGGCCGAGGACCTCACGGCCCGAATCGCCCAGGCCGCAGCCGAGCTGCGGACCTTGACCACGTGACCCGGCCGCGCGCCGGCGCGCGGAGCTTTTCGCCCCGGAATGCCCCGACAGCACCATCGTCGGAAATACGAATACCGTGCCACCACTGATGCCGTACCTGAATTCCCCTTCGTAGCTTGTCGCTCAGAGCTCCGACCTCCGAGCGACAGGGGAACGACGTGACCGGTGCCCAGTACCCCAGCGACGCCCAGAAGGCCGCCCACGACCTGTCCGGCGACGTCGAACAGGTCCGCTACGACCTGAACTTCACCGACTTCGACGCGGCCTTCACCCAGTTCAAGAACGACTACCGCGTCGTCGACCTGCACGGGTATCTCGACGGAGGCGTCGACCGCTTCTCGGTCGTGTACGCGCGGGAGAAGGGGCCGCTCGGCGGCATCGTCACGGTCGGCCTCACCAAGGAGGACGTCGACAAGGGACGGGTGGACCACGCGGCCGCCGGGCAACGCCCGGTGCTGTTCTCCGGCTACCGCAGCTCGGCCGGGCGCAGCTTCGCCTGGGTCTGGGAGCCGATGCCCGGCTCGAAACGCACGGTCCACCGCGACATGCCGATCGGCGACCTGCAGCAGCGCATCGACCAGGCCCGGAGCCGCGGCCGCCGGATCGTCGACGTGTCGGTGTACGAGAACCCGTTCGCCACCAACCCGATCCAGTTCACGACGATCGAGGACCACGACGACGGCCTCACCGAGTGGGCGATCACCGGCCCGTCCGACTCCGACCGCACCCAGGCCGAGTTCGAGTCGATGACCGCCGACGGCTGGCGTCTGCTCCGGACGGCCGGGACCGGAACGCAGTACGTCCGGCTCTGGGAACAGACGCCGTCGGCCTTCCAGGCCCGCCGCGCGATCTCGTCGGCCGACCTCGGCACCGCGCTGAGCGACCGCGACGCCGACGGGCTGCGCCCGGACCAGCTCGACTCGTTCTCCCGGGGCACCCCGCCCGTCGCCAAGCACTGCCCGGTCTGGCGCCGCCGCGACGCGGCCGACGTCGTTCCGGCGCTGGTCGCGGACTTCGCGTCGGCCTACGGGATGCCGGCCGTCTCGCTCGCGGTGGCCCGCCGCGGCCGGCTGGCCTACACGTTCGGTTTCGGGGGGCTGGTCGTTCCGGACACCGTGTCGGTTCCCGGCGTCATCGTCGTCGACACCGGCGGCGAGACGTTCCCGATCCCGGAACCCACCGTGGTGCGTCCCCATCCGGTCCAGCCGGACCGGACCCTCTTCCGCATCGCCAGCCTGACCAAGCCGATCACCGCGGCCGCGGTGCTCCGCCTGGTGGAGGACGGCCATCTGCGGCTCGACGACCGGATCCTGGCCCCCGGTGGTGCGCTGGCCTCGTTCGTGACGACGCCGGCCGACGCGCGGATCAGCGACATCACCGTGCGGAACCTCCTCCAGCACGGGGCCGGCGGCTGGTCGAACGAGAACGACGATCCGATGTACACCCGCCTCGCTCTGTCCACCGACGACCTCGTCCGCACGGTGCTCGCCGAGCGCGCGCTCGACAACGCGCCCGGCACCGCCTACGCGTACTCGAACTTCGGCTACTGCCTGCTCGGACGGCTGGTCGAGGCGGTCACCGGCCAGACCTACGAGAAGCACGTCCAGGACGACCTGCTCGCCCGGTGCGGCGTCACCGGCATGTCGATCGCGAACGACGGCCGGCCGGCGGGCGACGTCATCCGCTGCTACCCGGCCGCCGACGACACGGTCGACCCCTACGGGCACCGCATCGACCGGATGGACTCCCACGGCGGGTGGCAGGCCACCGCGCTCGACGTGCTCCGGTTCGCCGTCCACGTCTCCGACGTCGTCTCCCCCACGTCGATGACCACGATGACGACGCCCAGCGGGCTGCCGGGCAGCGAGGGGTACGCGGCCGGCTGGGCGATCGGCCCGTCGACCAGCCGGGACCCGGGGACCTGGAGTCACGACGGCGTGCTACCGGGCGCGACCGGGCTGCTGCAGCGCACTCCCGACGGCCTGTGCCTGGTCGCGCTCACGAACTACAACGAGCGCAAGGACGAGTCGAGCCGGACCGCGGACGGCCTCTACCGGCTGATGATGCGAATCCGCAGCGAGGTCGACTACTGGCCCCTCGACGCCCAGCTATGACGCGGAACGGACCGCGAACCGGAGGTGCAACACCCGATCACCCTGGATCACGACGTGTGGATCCTCCAGGAGGTGCTGCCCGTCGATCCGGCCGAAGTACCGCTTGCCCGATCCGAACACGACCGGCACCACGTCCATCGCCACCTCGTCGACGAGGCCGGCGGCGAGGAGCTGGCTGCCGACGTCGCCGGCGTTGACGCTGACGATCCGGTTCCCGGCGAGCTCCTGGGCGGTATCGATCGCCGTCGCGATGTCGTCGACGAAGTGGTACGACGCCTCCGGGTGCCA
Organism: Cryptosporangium phraense; assembly: GCF_006912135.1. Taxonomy (NCBI): domain Bacteria; kingdom Bacillati; phylum Actinomycetota; class Actinomycetes; order Cryptosporangiales; family Cryptosporangiaceae; genus Cryptosporangium; species Cryptosporangium phraense. Next base: position 121,455 of record NZ_VIRS01000005.1, read on the forward strand.
GCCCGGGGGCTTCGGCCGGTGCGACACCACGACGACGTGGTCGCCGGCCGGCGGGTCGCCCTCCCAGCCGTTCACCAGGTCGAACAGTGTCCGGCCCAGAACGATCACGCCGATCGACTCCCACATCGGACGGACGTACCCGGCCGAGACGCGGGAGACCCGGAAGCCGGACTGGTCCTCGTCGGTCAGCGGGGTGTCGCCGCTGAAGTACCACTCGTGCAAAGGCCCTACGTCGTCGTTGTCATCGGCGATGAAGCCGTCGACCGACACCACATCGTGCATGATCACTGTGCCCATGGGGGCTGATCCTGTCGTCAGGACGTGCGGTCGTCTTGTAGGAAATCCCCCGCCGGCATCGGCCCGTTGTCCGGCGGAAACCCTTCGCGGGCCGGAAACCGACGCCGCAGCGAGAGGTACCCGGTCGGGGTGTGACCGGTGAACTCCTTGAACTCCCGGCTGAAATGGGCCTGGTCGAAGAACCCGCTCGACTGGGCCAGCGCCGACCAGTCGACCGGCCCCCGGGCGTCCACCGACAGGATCAGACGCGCGAACCGGTAGATCCGCGCCACCCGCTTCGGGGTGACTCCCACATGGGTCTTGAACTGCGCAGCCAGGTGGTTGCGGCCCACGCCGGCGGCGTCGGTCAGCGCGCCGACCGGGTGCGTGCCGCCGGTCGTCTCCAGCCGCCGACCGGCGTACCGGACCAGGTCGAGACCGCGCGGCGAGACCATCCTCGACCGGAGTTCCTCCTCGACGAGCCGCAGGGCGACGCGATCCGGCTCGGCCGCGATCCGGTCGCGGATCCGGTCCAGCGACCGGGGCCAGACCGCGTCGACCGGGATCCATCGATCCCGCAGTTCGCTCGCCGGAAGGCCGGCGAACGGGGAGATCCCCCACGGCTTGAAGTGCACCCCGACGAGCCGGACCCGCGCCGGGTATTCGACCACGAAGCGCCTGGTCCACACGCCCACGAACCAGCCGTCCGTGAACAGCGCGGGCGAGGCGGACGGGTCGGAGTCGACCAACCGGACCGGGTCGCCCAGGTTGAGGAACAGGTGCGCCGACGGCATCGGCGGCACGGTCACGCGCCGGTGGCGTGGCTCGCCGCTCAGACAGTAGATGTCGTCGACGAACCCGTCGAGCGGTGGCTCGGGCACCCGGCTGAGATACTCCACCGACCCAGTTTCCTACCGGGTCAGGCCGGGAGGCGCCTTCGGCGGGAGAGGAGCATCTCCCGGGCCAGGCGGGCGATCTCCCGGGTCGCCGGGGACAGCACGGTCGACTCGCGGTGGATCAGCGCGATCGTGTCGTACAGCGGCTCGGCGAACGGCACCGTCCCCACCCCGGCCGGGAAGTTCAACCCCTGCGACACGGCCCGGCAGATGAACGTGTCCCCGATCCCCCGCGCCACCAGCCCCAGCGCCGCCTCGACGTGCTCCACCTCGATCCGCGCCTCGAGCTTCACACCCTCGAGCTGGGCCCGATCGGACAGCTGCCGCCGGGTCGGGTCCTTCCAGCCGTAGTGGGCGTCGTACAGGATCAACTCCGCCTCGGCCAGCTGCCGGGTCGTGATCGGCGACGTCAGATGCGCGGGATCGGCGCTGGCGTACACCACCTCGTCGCGAAGCAGCGGACGGACGGTCAGCCCGGCGTCGTCGATCGGCAGCACGACCAGGCCGGCCTCCAGGTCACCGGCCGCGACCGACGCGGCGACCTCGACCGAGTTCTGGCCGACCAGCCGGACGCGGACGTTCGGGTAGGCGTCGTAGAACTGCTCGACGAGGTTCGTCAGCAGGTAGTAGTCGGCGTTGCGGAGGACGCCGAACGTGGCCACCCCACCGCCCAACGACCGCAGCGAACGCAGGGCCTGCTCGCCGCTCTCGGCCGCCGCCACCGCCTGCTCGGCGTAGGGCAGCAGCTCCTCGCCGGCCGTCGCCAGGATCAGCCGCCGCGGCCCGCGGGTGAACAGCGGCAGGCCGTGTTCCTCCTCCAGCCGACGGATCAACTCGGAGACCGAGGCCTGGGACATCTGTAACGACGCCGCGGCGGCGGTGAACGAACCGGTCCGGACCGCCGCAAGGAAGGCACGCAGCTGGTTGAGCGTCACGCCCGGGAGGTTAGCTACAGGGAAACCCGATGGGAAGTACAAGAGACATCAGGCTAGACCAGCGGCCCCGCGCTTTCTACGCTTCCGGTCCATGCAGCTGATTCCTTCTCGCGTCGCCCATCTGGCCAGCGCTTACAAGGTGCTGAAGGCCCCCGCGGTCGCCGGACCCGAGGCGCAGCGCGACCCCGCGGTCATCGCCCGGGTCAGCGAGATGTTGTCCACGATCGAGCGCGACGGCATGGACGCCGTCCTGCGGTACGCCCGGGAGCTGGACGGCTGGGACAGAGACGATGTCGAGATCGATCCGGCCACCCCGGCCGGTGACGCGCTCACCCCAGAACTCCGGGCCGCGCTGGAACTCGGCCAGCAGCGCACCGAGGCGTTCGCCCGGCTGTCCCGCGAGAAGCTCGTCGACTTCGAGGCCGAGCTCGTGCCCGGCCTGACCGTCGGGCACCGGTACATCCCGATCGCCCGGGTCGGCGCGTACCTGCCTGCCGGCCGGTTCCCGTTGCTGGCCAGCGCGTTCATGACGGTCAACGTGGCCAAGGTGGCCGGCGTCCCGACCGTCGTCGCCTGCACTCCGCCGCAGCCGGACGGCCGGCCGAACCCCGCGGTCCTCTACGCGGCGCAGATCTCGAAGGCCGACCGGATCTTCTGCCTCGGCGGCGTCCAGGCGCTGGCCGCGATGGCGTTCGGGCTGCTCGGCGAGCTCCCCGTCGACATGCTCGTCGGCGCAGGCAACGCCTACGTGGCGGAAGCGAAGCGTCAGCTGTTCGGGACGGTCGCGATCGACCTGCTGGCCGGCCCGTCCGAGGTCGCGGTGATCGCCGACGAGACCGCCGACGTCGAACTGGTGGCGGCCGACCTGCTGGGCCAGGCCGAGCACGGACCGGACAGCCCGGCCGCGCTCGTCACGACGTCGGAGGAGCTGGCCACCGCGGTCATCGCCGAGGTCGACCGGCAGCTGGAGACGCTGGCCACCAACGGCATCGCGGGCCCGGCCTGGCGCGACCACGGCAGCGTCGTCTGGGCCGAGGACCGGGAGACCGCGGTCGCGCTGATGGACGAGTTCGCGCCGGAGCACCTCGAGGTGCACACCGCCGACGACGACTGGTACTGGGGCGCGCTGCGCAACTACGGCTCCCTGTTCCTGGGGCACGCGAGCACGGTTGCATACTCGGACAAAGGAATGGCGGGCACGAACCACGTATTACCGACCGCTGGCGGCGCCCGGCACAGTGCCGGACTCTCGGTCTCCCGCTTCCTCAAGCCGCTGACGTACCAGCGGGTGACGCCCGGCGCCACCCCCGACCTCGCGGTCGCGGTCGACGAGATGTCGGCCTACGAGGGCATGGCGGCCCACCGGGCGACGGCGACGCTCCGCCTCGACCGCTGGCCGGCCTGATCGAAGCACCTCCAGAGAGGACGGAACATGACGGTCTTGTTCGAGGCGCGCGGGATCACGAAACGGTACGGGCACGTCCAAGCCCTCAGCGGCGCCGATTTCAGCGTCGACGCCGGCGAGGTCGTCGCGCTGATCGGTGACAACGGAGCAGGCAAGAGCACGCTGGTGAAGTGCCTCTCCGGCGTGCAGGCGCCGGACGAGGGCGAGATCCTGCTCCGCGGCGAGCCGGTGACCATGCAGTCGCCGCTGCACGCCCGCAACCTGGGCATCGAGACCGTCTACCAGGACCTCGCGCTGGCGCCCGAACTCGGCCCGGCCGAGAACGCGTACATCGGGCGCGAGCTGCTCAAGCCCGGCTTCCTGGGCAAGCTCGGCGTCCTCGACCGCAAGACCATGCGCACGAAGGCGGCCGAGTCGTTCCGCTCTCTCGGCACCGACGTGAAGGACCTGGACGCCCCGGTCGCCGCCCTCTCCGGCGGTCAGCGGCAGAGCGTCGCGATCTGCCGGGCGGTGATGTGGGCCAAGGGCATCATCTTCATGGACGAGCCGACCGCGGCGCTCGGCGTCCGGCAGACCCGCAACGTGCTCAAACTGGTCCGGCGGGTCGCCGACTCCGGCGTCGCGGTGGTGCTGATCAGCCACAACATGACCGAGGTCCTCGAGGTCGCCGACCGGATCGAGGTGCTCCGGCTCGGCAAGCGGGTGGCTCAGCTCAAAGCCGAGGACTGCGACGTCGAACAGCTGGTCGGCGCGATGACCGGCGCTCTGGACGGGGTGGCGTGATGAGCCTGGACACCGCACCCTCCCTGGACGCCGTCGGCGAGTCGGTCTCCCCGCGCAGGCGGGCGATGACCAAGCTGTTCTCCGCGACCCCGTTCTACCTGGCGGGCGTGCTGCTGCTGATGGCGATCGCGTTCTCGGTCCTGCGCCCGGACGCGTTCCCGACACCGGCGAACTTCCGCAACATCCTCACCGACGTCAGCGTCCTGCTGGTGATGGCCGTCGGCATGACGTACGTGATGGTCGCCGGCGGGTTCGACCTGTCGATCGGCTCGGTGCTGGTCTTCTCCGGCGTGATGGCGGCCAAGACGATGGGCGCGGTCGGCGGCGAGGGCTGGTCGCCGGTGTTCGCCGGGCTGGTCGTCGCGCTGATCTCCGGCATCGTGTGGGGGCTCTTCAACGGCTTCTGCGTCACCCGGTTACGCGTCCCCGCGCTGATCACGACGCTCGGCACGACCGGGGCCGCGCTCGGCATCGCCCGGTTGATCACCGACGGCAACGACGTCCGGACCGTGCCGCTCGCGCTGATCAAGTTCTCGGTCGACGAGTGGCTCGGGCTGCCCGCGCTGGTCTGGATCTCCGCGGTCGTCACGATCGCCGGCGGGCTGCACCTGGCCTACACCCGCTTCGGACGGCACACGTACATCGTCGGCTCGAACGCCGAGGCCGCCCGCCGGGCCGGTATCAACGTCGACCGGCACCTCGTCCGCCTCTACGCGCTCTCCGGCCTGCTCGCGGGTCTGGCCGGGATGATGTCGCTGACCCGCTTCTCGACGACCACGATCGCCGGCCACGCCCAGGACTCGCTGCAGGTCATCACCGGCGTCGTGCTCGGTGGCGTCAGCCTGTTCGGCGGCGTCGGCACGATCGTCGGCACCACGGTCGGCATGTTCATCTCGTCCGTGCTGAACAACGGGCTGATCGTCGTCGACGTGAAGCCGTTCTGGCAGGAAGTGGCGATCGGCTTCATCTTGATCATCGCCGTCTACATCGACCAGCGCCGTCGGAACCGCCGCGACCGCGGCTGACCCCTCACCCAGCTCCCAGCGTCAAAACCCCCGAAAGAGGAACGTCGATGCGCAAGGTATTCGTGCTGGCCGCCGCCTTACCCCTGCTCCTCACCGCCTGTAGCAGCTCGGACGACGGAGGGTCGTCAGGGTCCAAGAAAGTCGTCTACATCCAGGGCATGTCGGGCATCCCGTTCTACCAAACGGTCGCCTGCGGTGCGACCGAGCAGGCCAAGAAGGACGGGGTCAAGTTCTCGTACCAGGGCGCGTCGGAGTGGGACGTCGCCAAGCAGACGCAGATCGTCGACGCGGTCGTGGCCTCCAAGCCGGACGCGATCATGATCTCGGTGACCGACACCAAGGCGATGATCGCGCCGCTGACCAAGGCCAAGGCGGCCGGCATCCCGGTGATCGGGATCGACGACAACCTGCAGGACCCCAGCGTCATGAACACCTACATCCAGTCCGACAGCATCGAGGGCGGCAAGCTCGCCGGCAAGAAGATGGGCGAGCTGCTGAACGGCCAGGGCGCGGTGATGGCGCTCAACAACGAACCCGGCACCCCGATCGGTGACGCCCGGGTCGAGGGCTTCAAGCAGGGCATCGCCGAGTTCCCCGGCATCAAGTTCCTCGGCGTCCAGTACACCCAGAACGCGACCGCGAAGGCCGCGAACCTGGCGTCCACCACCGCGACGTCGAACAAGGCGCTGAACGGCATCTTCGGCGTCACCACGAACAACACGGAGGGCGCGGTCACCGGCATCCGCGAGGCCGGCCGGACCGGGCAGATCAAGGTCGTCGGCTACGACACGTCGGACCCGATCGTCGAGGCGCTGAAGAACGGCGCGGCCGACGCGCTCGTCGTCCAGTACCCGTTCGGCGAGGGCAAGCAGGGCATCCAGGCGGCCCAGAAGATCTGGAAGGGCGAGTCGGTGCCGAAGAAGCAGTCGTCGCCGTTCGTCGTCGCGACCAAGGACAACCTGAACACCGCTGAGGTGCAGGAGTACATCTACAAGATGACCTGCTCATGACCCTGATCGGCCAGCACCTCGGCGACGGACCCTCGGCTCGGACGATGCCGCCGGACTTCGCGATCGCGATCCGTCCGGGCACCGGCACCGACACCGCGAGGGCCGCCGCCGAGCGGGGCGAGCGGCGCCACTCGATGAAGGGCTTCGACGACACCTACGTCGACATCCTCGACTACATCGTCCGGATCACCCACCGGATCTGGGAGGACCAGGACGTCGGCTACATCTACGACACGTACGCGCCCGGCTGCTTCGTTCACGACGACCACGGTGCGCACTACGGCGTCGAGCGAGTCGTCGCCGGCACGATGCAGAGCATCCACGCCTTCCCCGACCTGCGGTCGTACGCCGACGACGTGATCTGGGCCGGCGACGACGTGCAGGGGTTCGTCACGTCGCACCGGTACATCACGACCGGCCACCACCTCGGCCCGTGGGAGCACGGGCCGGCGACCGGGCGCCGGATGAACATGTGGGGCATCGCCAACTGCGTGATCCGTGAGAACGAGATCTTCGAGGAGTGGGTGCTCTACAACATGGGCTCGAAGCTGGCCCAGCTCGGAATCGACGTCGCCGACGCGGCCCGCCGGTTCGGCAACGAGATCGCCGGCACCCCGGTGGCCGAGCGGTACGTCTCCGAGGTCGACCGGCTGACCGGCGGCCGCAAACCCGAGTACTACCCGGAGCACGACGGGCCCGGGTTCGACCCCGAGCACTTCGTCCGGGCGCTGTTCCACAACGTCTACAACCGGCGGGACCTCAGCGCCGTCGACCGGTCCTACAGCAGCACGGTCCGCTGGAAGGGCACGTCGAACCGGGCCGGCTACGGCCGGGGTGACGTCAAGGGCATGGCCCGCAGCCTGCTGGCGACGTTCCCCGACCTGGGGATGCAGGTCGACGAGGTCTACTGGATGGGCAACGACACCGACGGCTACCGGATCTGCGTCCGGTGGACCGCGGCCGGCTCGCACCGCGGGTACGGGCTGTACGGGCCGCCGACCGGGCGGCGCGTCCACCTCTGGGGCATCTCGCAGCTCTACGTCACCGACGGGCGCGTCACCGAGGAGTGGAACCTGTTCAACGAGTTCGACGTGATGGCCCAGATCCTCAGCGACGCCCCGGCCCCGATGGTGCCGTGACCAGGGTCGTCTGCGCCCAGCTCGCCCCGGTGATCGGGGACCTGTCGGCGAACGCCGGTACGTCCACGGCGGCGGTCGAGGCCGCCGCCGCGGACGGCGCCGACCTGATCGTGCTGCCGGAGCTCGTCACGTCCGGCTATGTGTTCTCGTCGGCCGCCGAGGCGCGGTCGCTGGCGATCCCGCCTGGCTCCCCGCTGCTCGCGGACTGGGGCCGGGCGGCCGGGAACGCGACAGTCGTGGGCGGCTTCTGCGAAGCCGGCGACGACGGTCGCGTGTACAACAGCGCCGCGGTCGTCGACCGGTCCGGCGTACTGGCCGTCTACCGCAAGACCCACCTCTGGGACGCCGAGGGCACGGCGTTCTCGCCCGGCACCGCCGCTCCCCCGGTCGTCGAGACGGCGGCGGGCCGGGTCGGCGTCCTGATCTGCTACGACATGGAGTTTCCGGAGATGACCCGGGGCCTGGCCCTGGCCGGCGCCGACGTCTTGGCCGTGCCGACGAACTGGCCGCTGATGCCCCGTCCGGACGGCGAACGCCCGGGCGAGGTGGTGACCGCGATGGCCGCCGCCCGGGCGAACCGGGTCTACCTCGCCTGCTGCGACCGCACCGGCGTCGAGCGCGGCCAGTCCTGGACCGAGGGCACGTCGATCGTCGACCCGGACGGTTGGGTGCTCGCGACGGCGGGACCCGGCGTGGCGTCCATAGCGGTGGACGTGGACCTCGGCGCTGCGCGTCGGAAGACGATCTCGGACGTCAACGACGTCCTGGCCGACCGCCGGACCGACGTCTACCGGCAGTTCTGACCCCTCTCGTTGGGAGTTTCCGCATGATCACCTACCTGAAGTCTGTCCCGAGCGCGCCCCGCGGCTCGTCCGTGACCGATCCCGACGTCGCCGCGACCGTCGCCGCGATCCTGGACGACGTGCGTTCCCGGGGCGATGCCGCGGTGGCGGAGTACTCGGCGAAGTTCGACGGCTGGTCGCCGGCGTCGTTCCGGCTGAGCGCGGCGCAGATCGAGGAGCTGATCGGCAGCCTGCCCCGGCAGGTGATCGACGACATCGAGTTCGTGCAGGCCCAGGTGCGCCGGTTCGCCGAGCACCAGCGCGCGTCGCTGACCGACTTCGAGGTCGAGACGCTGCCGGGCGTCATTCTCGGGCAGAAGCAGGTGCCGGTGGCGGCCGTCGGCGCGTACGTGCCGGGCGGACGCTACCCGCTGACCGCGTCGGCGCACATGACGATCGTGACCGCGAAGGTCGCCGGGGTGGAGCGGGTCGTGGCGTGCACGCCGCCGATCCGGGGTTCGATTCCGGCCGCGACGGTGGCGGCGATGGCGATGGCCGGTGCCGACGAGATCTACCTGCTCGGCGGCGTGCAGGCAATGGCCGCGATGGCGCTGGGCACCGAGACGATCGACCGGGTCGACCTGATCGCCGGGCCCGGGAACGCCTACGTCGCCGAGGCCAAGCGGCGGCTGTTCGGCGAGGTCGGCATCGACCTGTTCGCCGGTCCGACCGAGATCCTCGTGATCGCCGACGACGACGCCGACCCGTTCGTCGTCGCGGTGGACCTGCTGAGCCAGGCCGAGCACGGGCCCGATTCCCCGGCGGTGCTGGTCACGACGTCATCGTCGGTGGCTTCGGCGGCTCTTGCGTTCATCGAGAAGCTGCTCGTGGACATGCCGACCCGGGACCTGGCCGGGCCGGCCTGGCGGGACCACGGGCAGGTGCTGGTGGTCTCGTCCCTGGAGGAGGCGTTCACGGTGGCCGACTCGTTCGCGAGCGAGCACGTGGAGGTCCTCACGCGTTCGCCGCGCGAGGCTCTGACGGCTATGAAGCACTACGGGGCGCTGTTCCTCGGCGAGGGGACGTGCGTGTCCTACGGCGACAAGGTGATCGGCACCAACCACGTGCTGCCGACCCGGGGCAACTCCCGGTTCACCGGCGGGCTGTGGGTCGGCAAGTACCTGCGGACGGTGACGTACCAGGAGGTCACCGACCCGGCGTCGAGCGCGTACCTCGGCGAGGTGTGCGGGCGGGCGTCGCGGGTCGAGCTGTTCGAGGGGCACGCCCGGTCCGGCGACGTCCGGGCGGCGAAGTATGCCGGGGCGCCGCTGTCGTGGTCCAACCATTACGTCCATGCCTGATCGGCTGGTCGCGCGGACCGCGCTGATCACCGGGGCGGGCAACGGGCTGGGCCGGGCGTTCGCCACGGCGCTGGACGCCCGAGGCGTCCGAACGGTGCTGACCGGGCGTCGGCGCGAGCCGCTCGAGGAGACCCGGGCGCTGCTCGGCAACGCCCGGGTGGCGACGGTCGACGTGGCCTCGCCGGAGTCGGTGGCCGCGCTGGCCGACGAGCTGGCCGACGAGGAGATCTCGATCCTGGTCAACAACGCCGGCGTGCCCGGCCCGGTGAAGCCGCTGACCGAGATCGAACCGGACGAGTGGGACGACGTCTTCGCGGTGAACGTCCGCGGGATCTACCTGGTGTGCCGGGCCTTCCTGCCGCCGATGGTGGCGCGCGGGGCCGGCGACGTCATCAACCTGTCGTCGGTCAGCGGGAAGCGTCCGCTGGCCAACCGGACGCCGTACACCGCGTCGAAAATGGCAGTGATCGGGTTGTCGAATACGCTCGGGGCCGAGGTCGGGACGGCCGGGGTGCGGGTCAACACGCTGTCGCCGGGGCCGGTGCGGGGGCCGCGGATGGAGCGGAACTACCGGCTGGAGGCGGAGCGCAGCGGGGTGAGCGTCGAGGAGGCCGAGCGGGCGTTCACGTCACGGGCGACGCTGGGGCGGATGGTGGAGGAGTCGGAGGTGGCCGATGCGCTGGTCGCGATGCTGACGATGACCGGCCTGCACTGCGCCGACATCGACCTGTCGGCCGGCATGGTGGGCCGGTGACTCAGGAGCCGCCGTTCGAGCGGCGGCGCCGTCCCGAGCTGGTGCTGCTGCCGGGGATGCTCGGGGACGCCGACGCCTGGGATCCGGTGGCCGAGCGCCTGATGGACGTCGCCACGATCCGGGTCGGGCGCATCGACCTCGACGAGACGATCGCCGACGCGGCCGCCGGGGCGCTGGCCGACGCGCCCCCGGAGTTCGCGCTGGCCGGGCACTCGCTCGGCGCGATCGTCGCGCTGGAGATGGTGCGTCAGGAGCCGCACCGGATCAAGCGCCTCGCGCTGCTCAACAGCAGCGGACGCGCCCCGACCGACGCCCAGCGGGAGGCCTGGCGCGGCTGGGACGAGCGGGTCGCGGCCGGGGAGTTCGACGCGGTCGCCGGCGAGCTGGCCGAGGCGACGCTCCCGGCCGGCCGCCGCGATCTCGTCCCGGTGAACGTGCGGATGGCGTCCTCGGTCGGCCCGGCCGGGTTCCGCCGCGAGCTGGCCGTGCAGCAGTCCCGCACCGACGCGCGTCCCGGTCTCGCCACGATCGCGGTGCCCACGCTGGTGATCCGCGGCGACCTGGACGAGGTGAGCCCGGCTGCGCTGCAGCAGGAGCTGGCCGACGGGATCCCGGGCGCCCGGCTGCACGTGCTGCCCGGTGTCGGCCACCTGTCGCCGCTGGAAGCCCCGGACGCCGTGGCGTCGCTACTCCGGCAGTGGCTGCACGGCTGAGCCGCCCGCGGCCGGCGCGGCGGAGCCGGGCGATGGCGGCGCGGCGGAGCCGGGCGATGGCGGCGCGGGGGCGCAGTGCGTGGATCGCAGGACCGGCGTGACCGGGTGGATCACCCGGCGGCCGCCGCCGGCGAAGCCCCCGATCCGCTCCAGCAGCAGCGTCACCGCGGAGCGGAGCATGTCGCCGAACGGCACGTGGATCGTGGTCAGCGACACGATCGGCCAGGCCGAGCTCTCCAGGTCGTCGAACCCGACCAGCGCCAGGTCGTCGGGCACGCGCAGCCCGGCCGCGGAGGCCGCGTTCAGCGCGCCGATCGCGATGATGTCGTTCGCGCAGAACAGCGCGGTGGGCCGGTGGCGTCCGCGCAGCACCGCGGCCAGCGACTCGGCCCCGTGGGCCTGGTCGAACGCCCCCTCCCGGACCCGGGTGTCGGGCAGGTCGACGCCGGCCTCGGCGAGCCGGGAACGGAATCCGGCCGCCCGTTCCCGGCCGGTGCTGGTGTCGTCCGGGCCGAGCAGTGCGCCGATCCGGCGGTGACCGGCGTCCAGGAGGATCTGCGCGGCGGCCGCTCCGCCGGCCCGGTTGTCGGCCACCGAGGCGTCCAGATCGGAGCCTTCGACGTAGCGGTGGAGCAGCACGGCGGGCACCCCGCGCCGGCGGAGCGTGGCCGGGAGGGACGAGCCGAGCCGGGCCGTGCTGACGATCACCCCGTCGACGCCGCCGCCGAGCAGGTGTTCCTCGACGTCGTCGGGATCGCCGTGGCCGGCCAGCAGCGTGAGCCGGTAGCCGCGACCGGCGAGCTCGTCGTGGAGCCGGCCGACCAGCAGCGACCACAGCGGGTTGTCGAGGTCGACGACCATCGCGATGCGCTGGGTGCTGCCGGTCGAGAGCGCGCGGGCCCGGGCGCTGGGCACGTAGTCGAGCGCCTGCGCGGCCTCCAGGACCCGGCGGACGGTCTCCGCGCCGATGCTCGGGTCCCGCCGGAGCGCCCGCGAGACCGTCGCCTGCGAGACGCCGGCTCGCGCGGCGACGTCGAAGCTGGTGATCTTGCGAGCGGGCACGTCAGTAGCCGGAACCGTCGGGGGCGGCCTGGGCGGCCCGGAGGGCCAGACGGGCGCCGGCCCGCAGCAGCGCGAGGTCGTTCCCGGGCGTGACGAAGTCGTAGCCGAGCGCCGCCAGGCGCGCCGCGATCTCGCCGTTGGCGCAGAACGTGCCGGCGTAGATCCCGGCCCGGTGGGCCGCCTCGAGGATCGTCACCCAGGCCTGTTCCACCTCGGTCGGCGGCGGCACCTGGCCGGCCCGCTGGCCGAGCGCGAGCGCCAGGTCGTTCGGGCCGACGAACAGCCCGTCGAGGCCGGGGGTGGCCGCGATCGCGTCGACCGCTTCCAGGGCCGGGGCCGACTCGATCATCGCCCAGGCCATCACGGTGCGGTCGGCCTCGTCGGTGTAGTCGGGACCGCCGTACAGGAGGGCCCGGGCCGGGCCGAAGCTGCGCCGGCCGGTGGGCGGGTAGCGGCAGGCCGAGACGAACGCCTCGGCCTGCGCCGGGGTGTCGATGCCGGGGCAGATGATCCCGTAGGCGCCCGCGTCTAGCAGTTTCCCGATGACCGCCGGGTCGTGGTCGGGGCAGCGCGCGAACGGCTCGGCCGGACCGGCGCTGATCGCCTGGAGCAGCGCGATCGCGCCGTCGACCCCGAACATGCCGTGCTGGAGGTCGACGGTCACCGAGTGGAACCCGGCGTGGGAGAGTGCCTCGGCGATGTACGGGCTGTCGCTCGACAGCCAGGCGTTCACCGCGGTCCCGCCGCCGCTCATCAACGTTCGTATCGCACTGGCGCGCATTCGTGGCTCTCCGTTCGGTTACGTATGCGCAGCCTAGAACATTGACAATGATCGCCCGGCTGGGTCTGATGGTGCATACGTATGCACGATCGACGGGAGCACCGATGCGGATCACGGCGGCTGAGCTGGAAGCCCGGACCATCCTGCGGAAGGACCTGGTCCCCGACACCGCGGCCTTCCTCGACACGAAGATCCCGGGCAGCCGGTCGAAGGTGAACTACCCCCTGATCGGCCCGGGCGTCTCGGAGAACGGGCAGCAGGTCGTGCCGGTGACCGAGCCGCACGGGTTCAACCTCGGCGGCGCGGTGATGCCCGCGGGCACCGTCAACAACCTCCACCTGCACTTCACCGCCGAGGTGTTCTTCTGCTTCGCCGGCTCGTGGACGTTCCGCTGGGGCGTCGACGGCACCGACGGCCAGGCGACGGTAGGCGACGGCGACGTGATCTCGATCCCGACCTGGATCTTCCGGGGCTTCACCAGCGAGAGCGACGACGCCTGGCTCTACACCGCGCTGGGCCGGGACGAGAGCGGCGGCCTGATCTGGGCGCCGTCGGTGATCGCGGCCGCGGCCGAGACCGGCATGTTCCTCGGCCTCGACCACCGACTGATCGAGGTGGAGCCGGGCACGGTGCCATCGGTGGGCGTCGTCGGGCCGATGTCGGAGGACGACCTCGCCGGGCTCCGTTCCGTGTCGGTCGAGGAGATGCGGACCCGGCTCGCCCGCCCCGACGACCTGGTCTGGCGGTCGGACGCGTTCCTGGACGACGGCGGGGCGGAGCTCGCGCTGGTGATCGGGTACGGGCTGACCGAGAACCGGGACCAGGCCCCCCGCCTGGCCGATCCGCACGGTTTCTCGATCGCCTGGCTGCGGGCCGCGACCGGCCGGGGAGTGGCCAGGCACCGCATCGACGAGCCCCAGGTGCTGATCGCGAAGTCGGGCACCTGGCGGGTGACGCTGAACGACGAGGAGCCGGTCTCGGTCGAGCTCGGACCCTACGACACGCTCTCGGTGCCGGCCGGCGCCTGGCGGCGGTTCGAGAGCGTCGGCCCGGAGACCGGCCAGCTGGCGCTGCTGACCAGCGGCGACGGCCGGGTACGGATCGACTGGGACCCGGCCGTGGTCGCGGCCGCGCGCGAGCGGGACGTCGCCCTCGACGCGAACGGCTACCTGGCCCCGGCCCACTTGATCTGACCGACCGCTGCAAGCGGGGCCACGGCCGCGCCGCTGACCGGCGGACGGCACTTCGGGGATCCGGTACCACCTGGCCGTCGACATTTGGCGGCAACGGAGACGGCGTCCGGAAGTGCTGATGACGGCTGAGCCGGCCGCCCAGCCCGACACCACCGACGCCGTCGACCTCCGGCACGCGCTCGTGCGCGACGCACGTCCGGGCGATCTTTCAGAAGCTGCGGGTGAAGTCGCGGGTTCAGCTCTCGAACGCGGTCCGGGAGCACGTGTGAACGGACCCCTCCGAGAGGCTGGCCTCTCGGAGGGGCGGTTCGTCAGGCGCCTGCGCGTTGCTTGTCGGCCTGATCGATCTCGTTCAGTTGCGACGACCACGCGGTGACGTAGTCGCGCCAGTTCTCGCCGCCGGCACCGGCCACCGACCGCACCTCGCGGGCCGTCCAGCGGTAGTCCGGGTCCGTCGTGTGGGCGAGCATGGCGGCGACCCGCTCCTCGCCGGTCCGCAGCGGAACGATCCGGTGCGTGCCGGTGTCCTCGGTGGCCGGCGGCTTGGCGCCTTCGGCGTCCCGCTGGTCGTTCCGGCCACCGCGTCGCGAGCCGCCCGACCGGTTGCCGGACAGGGCCGCGCTGGTGAGCCGCTCGGCCGTGCGCTCGGCCGATTCGCGGGCCGCGGCCAGGTCGTCCTCGAGCTGCTTGGACCGCAGCTGAGCCGCCTCGCGCAGGGCGGACTCCCTGGTCAGGATCGCGCGCAGCTGCTCGATCTCGGTCGTGAACTGGGCCCGGGCGTTCGCCGTCGCCGCGTTCAGCTCGGCCACGCCCCGCTCCAGCTCGGCCGTCAGGTCGGCGACCTGGGCCTCGGCGGCCTGGCGGGCGTCCCGCTCGGCCGCGACCCGGACGTCGGCCGCCTCGGTGGCCAGGCGCAGTGCCTCGGCGTGGGCGTCGTCGGCCTGGAGCCGTTCGCCACGGACCCGGAAGACCTCGGCCTCCCGGACGGCCAGCATGGTGGCGGCCTTCTTCCGGCTGATCATCACGCTCTTGCCGAGGCCCTGCTCGGTGCGGAGAGCGGCCACCGCCTGAGCCCGCTCCCAGGGCAGCGCGGTGTCGGGGTAGAGCTGCCGGGCCCGCTCCAGCGCGACCTCCGGCTTGTCGATGCCCTCGTAGGAGGCGACCAGCACGGCCCGCTTCACCAGGCTGCGGAACCGTCGCCGGAAGCGCATCGGGAAGCCGGGCTCCGGCGGGGCCAGCAGGCCCCGGGCGCGCAGCGCCTCGCGGCTGCCCTGGAAGATCTTCAGCTGCCAGAGCCCCACGGTGATCAGCGACGCGGGTCCGTAGACCAGCGCCGAGCCCGGGTGGTCGCTGTCGAGCGCGTGGCCGACCTGGGTGGCGACGCTGATGAAGGTCAGCGTCCAGATCGCGGCCCACAGCGCGGTCGTGGGGTCCCGGGCCAGGCGGGCCCGGTAGGCGTGCCGGACCAGGAACACGATGACGCATTCGAACAGTCCGAACAGCAGATAGCCCTCCGGCCCGGCGATGCCGAGCCAGTCGTGGGCCACCTTGACCCAGCCCTGGGCCACCCAGAACGAGGCGATCAAGGAGAGTCCGATGAGGACGAGCGAGCCGAAGCGGTCGGGGGGCGCGGACGATGATTGTGACGGGTGAGCATTCACGATGCCGACGTCTCCGTCTGTGAGTGGTGTGATCAGGTCCCGATGGCGCAGCAGTGTAGGCCAATTTGGACCGTCGCCGCCTAGGGGGTTCGGCGGATACCTAGGCTCGTCCTATAGTTCCAGGCCAGCACCCGCCCTCTCGCGATGGAACTGCGCATCGGGGCTCCGGAGTAGCCCTCGGCGAGAACGCGCCATTCGACGCGGCTAGCGGAAGGCCTGCGCATGCCGAGCAAGTAAGACCCCTAGACCGAGACGCTGCAGCCTGAGCTTCGACAAAATAGCCCGCATCGTCGGCCCCCTCCCAGCGTCAGTGTCGATCCGGCAGTGGTGGGCCAACCGCTGTGGACGCTCTGTGGTGAGGTTGGCCGGGGCGAAGGTGGTAGGCCGTGGACGGAGGGCAGCCTGTCCCGGGCGCAGGCCGGCCGGTCGCGGACGGCCTCACGGCCGGTTGGTCATCATCGGTGGCAATCCGGTACACGGACCCGGCCGGATGGTCCACTGGCACCGCCCCTGCGAAAACGGGCGCCATCCCCCCTTCGATGCCCGTCCGCAGCCCTGTCCCCCTCCGGGTTTCGCCGGCCGGATTCTCGCCTGACCGCGTCGCCGCGGGCGAGGCCTGTGGGCCCGGCCGGAACGGATTGTTCAGTGTTCGTGCCGGGACGCCGATCAGGGCGGAGTGGGGGCGCGAGGCAGGGGTGGGCGGGTGCTGGGCTGGGCGGCCCTCGCCATGGTGGTCGCTGTCCTGGTCACCGGTGGCCTGGTGACGGTGGCGGCGTTCGGTCTGGTCGACCGGGGCGAGGACCGCTACGCCGTTCAGGTGATGGACCGCTACGCCGACGAGCTGACCGCCGGGCTGGACACCACCCGGCTGCCGGGCGCGGCCGCGGTCGACTTCGTGGTGCCCGCCACCACCGCGCAGATCCCCGGGATGCAGCGGGCGTGGCGCGCTGAGGGCACACCGGGCCTGACGCGACGACCGGCGGCCGGGGCGTCGTCACACGCGTTCGTCATATTCGAACACACCTTCGACCGGCCCGCCGGGATCGCCGGCCTGGACCTGGCCCCCAGCGTCGCGGCCGATCAGGCGCTGCGGGCCGCGCGGCAGAACGGGGGCCTGACGATCAGCCCCGCGTTCTTGCTGCTGCGCGACGAGCACCTGGCGTTGCCGCGGCGCCAGCAGTCGGTGGTGTTCACGGTGGCGGTCTACTCCGGGATCGGCTCAGGCGAACCGGACGTGTTCCGCGGCTGGATCGTGATGCCCGTCCGGGGGCAGAACTTCCTCTCCCGGATCCTGCTCGACCGCGGACAGGGCGCGGTCCGAGCTCAGGTCTCCGAAGACGCCCCGAGGGGATCTCCGACGGAACTGTCCTCGCGTCGACCGCGCCCGGGCGCCGGATCGCCGAGGCCACGCTGATCCGGCGCCGCACCCTGACCCTCGGGGAACGCTCCTGGCAGCTCACCGTCTGGCCCACTACCCATCTGTTGGCGGTCACCGACCGCGGGATGAGCCGCTTCACCCTCGCCGCCGGGGCGGCCCTGACCGTGCTGCTCGCCACGCTGACCGGGGTCCTGGCCGGCAGCCGCAGCCGCGCCCTGCGCCAAGTCGCCGACGCCACCGCCGCGCTGCGCCACGACATCGCCACCCACGCTCGCGCCGACCGCCTGGCCGCCGTGCTCTCCATCGACCTCGACGGCTTCAAACAGATCAACGACCAGCGCGGGCACGCCGCTGGTGACGCCGTCCTGCGGACCGTGGCCGCACGAATGGAGAACAGTCTGCGGCTGGTCGACACCGTCGCCCGGCTCGGCGGCGACGAATTCGCGATCCTCCTCGAGGGCCTCACCACACCCGCCGACGCCCGGGTCTCGGCCAGCATCGGCATCGCCCTCAGCCGCCCCGGGACCGGAGCCGACGAGTTGCGGCGCGCGGCCGACACCGCCATGTACACGGCGAACAACACCGGCAAGAACCGCTGCGTCGAAGCCACCGGACCGCCACCGGACCCGGCCGTCGCGCGACCGGCCGCTCACCGGTAGCGCCCGCTTCGCTGCAACCCCGACCTGATATGCACGATAAGTACCTATCCGTCGACGGTGGGTGGTGGACCGGTGAGTGTGCTGGCTCGGCCTGCGGTTCGCGCGCCCGGCGGGCTGCTCCCGCCAATGCGGCGCTGGGGGCCGGCGAGCGTCGCTGGACTGGCGTTCGGGTTCGCGGCGCTGTGGGTCGGAGTCGGCCCGGACGACGGGAACTGGGTGTCGTTCCTCGCGCAGTTGGCCGGCGCCGAGGCAGTGCTGCTGATGGCGATCGCGATCGTGCTGATCTCGGTGCTCCCGGCCGTCGAGACCTGGTTCGACGGCATCGACCGGACCGCGATCTGGCATCGCCGGTTGTCGATGACCGGTGTGCTGCTGCTGATCCCGCACCTGCTGTTCGCCACCGGCCAGCACGACCACCTGACCCCGGGCAGCACACCCCCGACCCCGGGAGATCAGGGCGGGGGGTCGGGGGGAACGCTCGCCCTGATCGGCGTCTGGGGCCTGGCCGCGCTCACGGTCTGGGCGATCGCGCCACGCTGGCGGGACATGCTGCCCTGGCACCGCGTCCGGCCGATCACTCCCGCAGCCGGCCTGACGGCCGCCCGGTGGATCACCCGCGCCTGCCGGGTCGTGTTCGGCAACTATGAACGCTGGCGGTCCCTGCACCGCCTGACCGGCATGTTCCTCGCGGCGGGCTTCGTCCACGGACTGCTCGACGCCACCATGTTCGACTCCGGCCTGCTGCGCGGCAGCTACCTGCTAGCCGGCGGCACCGGACTGGTGTTCTACCTCTACCGCGAAACCCTCGCGCGGCACTTCCTGCCGCTGCACGACTACCAGGTCACCGCCGCTCGCCCGGCCGGGCCGGGCATCCTCGAACTCGAACTCGCGCCGCTCGGACGTCCGATGCACTTCACCCCCGGACAGTTCGCGATGCTGTTCCTGGAAACCACCGACGGCTGGCGACGTCACCCCTTCACCATGTCCGGCGCCCCCGCCGACGGCACACTGACCTTCGCGATCAAGGCCCTCGGCGACGACACCACCCGCATCCACCACACCGTCCAGCCCGGCATGCCCGCCGTCATCGGCGGCCCGCACGGACGTTTCGACCACGCCCGCGGCACCGACCGGCAGGTCTGGATCGCCGGCGGCATCGGCGTCACCCCGTTCCTCAGCTGGCTGCGGTCACTGGAACACCGGCCCTCGCACGCTCGCGTCGACTTCTTCTACGCCACTACCGGACCCGCCCCGTTCGCCGACGAGATCACCCGCATCGCGGACGGGAACCCCGGTGTGCACGTCCACCTGCACGACACGACCGACCGCGGCTACCTCACCGCCGCCGACGTTCTTGACGCCGTCCGCGACACCGACCCGCGGCAGCTCTCGGTGTTCCTCTGCGGACCGGCGCCCATGGTCGCCGCTTTCCTCCGCCAGTTCCGCCGAGCCGGAATTCCCGCCCGCCACCTCCACCGCGAACACTTCGACTGGCGCTGACCGGTACCCCGCCGGTCAGCGACGGCGACCCGACTCGCGAGCGACATGTCCAACCACGGCGTTCCCGACCACGACGCTCCCGACCACGGCGTTCCGACTGCGGCGCGCGTTCCGCTCCAGAGACTCCGCGACACCCCCGACCACCAACCGGAGCAGGCCCGGGCCTCCCTGGGCAAAACTCACGCCGCGCAGAGCCCCGGGCTGCCCGGTCAGGACGCGGACGGGACCGGTGACGCCGGGGCCGTGGAGGGCGCTCCCGTGCTCGGGCTGCTCTGGCTGCTCGAGCTGGGCGCGGTGGTCGACGGGTCCGGGCCGGGCTCGTCCCGGTGCCCCTCGCGGCCACGCTCCCGGCCGTCCCTGTCGCCCAGGTTCTCGCCGCCGTTCCCGTGCCCGCGGCCGTCGACCTGACCGTGTTCGCGGTCGCCCCCGCCGCGGTGTCCTTCGTCGCCGAGGACAGCAGCCCCGGCGGCGACGACGGCGCCGCCGAACAGGCAGCCGATCACCAAGGCCGCGCCGGCGACCAGCAGCGATACCCGTCGTTTCGGTGTCCACCGTCCGCCGGAGAAGCGGAAGCGTCTGCGCGCGGTGGGGGTGCTCGGCGCGGCCGTGGTCGCGGTGGTGTCAGGCGCGGGCGGGGTCGGCTCGGTGTCGCCCGGGCCCGGTGTCGTTTCACTCATACCGTCAGCGTCGGCGGCGGCTCTAAGAGGGTCTGACTCGTGTGAATAAGAAAGCGCTAAGAGCGGTGAGGACGCGAGCTAGGCGGCTAGTTGGACCCGGGGATTCCGCTGCGTCGTCCAGCAGACGAGCCCGACCGGCAGGACCATCCAGCAGGACAGAAAGCGATAGATCAGTACGGCCGCGGTGGCGGGCGCCAACGGCGCACCGGCCGTGGTGAGCGCGAGAATCAGGCTGGCCTCGATGACGCCGACGCCTCCCGGCGTGATCGGGATCTGGCGGACGAGCTGCGCGGCGAGGTATCCGGCGACCACCGCGTGGGCCGGGACGGTGAGGTCGACCGCGTGCAGGGCGGCGAGCAGACACGCCAAATCGGTGAGCCAGTTGACGATCGCCAGCGCGAGCACTCCGAGCCAGCGGCGCGGGGGAACGGTCCGGGCCAGCGCGGTGGTCTCGCGCACCGCGCGGACGACGCGCCCGGCCCGGGACGAGGGCAGCGCCGTGCTCGGCCCGCCTGCCCGCTGCGGACGCCGGGAGTAGGCCCACCCGACCAGCAGCACGAGCGCTCCGGCGAGTACACCGGCCAGCATCCGCGCTCCGAGGCTCAGCCAGCTCAGCGCGTCCCCGCCGTAGAGGACCAGCAATCCCGCGGTCGAGGCGACACCGGACAGGACCATGACCGCGGCGGCGACCGACTTGCTCGCTCCGCGGACACAGAACTGCTGGAAGGTATAGCCCGCCGAGACGACCGAGCCGGCCGGCAGCGCGGAGGACATCGCGGTGTGCGCGTAGGTCACCGCCAGTGAGACCAGCGCCGACATCCGCACCCCGAACCCGGCGAGCAGATGGCGCTGCTGTTCGGCGAACGCCGCCATCGAGAGCACCTGGAGCACCAGGGCGGCGGCGAGCCAGATCGGGCTGGCCTGCCGCAGCACCGCCCACGCCGAGGCCGCGTCCGGCAGGTGACCGCGCAGCTCCACGACCGCGAGCGCGACTCCGACGACCACCAGCATCAGCCGTAGCCAGCGACGGAACCGGTTCGGGACGCGGTGCATGGACGGATCCGATCCTGTGCGGGAGCTGGACGTTCCCCAGGTTCGGCACCGACCGTGAGAAGCGTGCGCGCGGCAGCCTAAGAAACGGATGAAGATCGCGCGCACGGCAGCCGGATGGCTATCACGGTGCCGTGCGGCGGCACGGAATCGACCATGACCGTCCCACCGTGTTGCGCCGCGGTCTGTGCGACGATCGCCAGGCCCAGGCCCGATCCGGGTGTCCCGCGGGCGGCCGTGGCTCGGTAGAAGCGCTCGAAGACGTGCGGCTGGTCGACGGGGTCGATGCCTGGACCGTCGTCGGTCACGGTGAGCAGGCACCCGTCGGCGTCGACGCGCAGTTCGGTGCGAACCGTCCCGCCCGGCGGGCTCCATTTGGCGGCGTTGTCCAACACGTTGACCGCCATTCGCTCCAGCTCGCCCGGCCGGCCCGAGATCACGGCGGAGCCCAGCTCGGCGGTGAACGTGAGGCCAGGTGCCCGGATGCGCACGCGGTTCACCGCGGCCGCGACCACGTCGGCCAGGTCGACCGGCTCGATCTCCTCCCGGGTGGTGTCCTCGCGGGCCAGGTCGACGAGCTCGGTCGTGAGCGTGGCCAACTCGGCCACCTGCGCGTCCAGATCACGCAGCAGGTTCGCCCGTTCCTCCGGTGGGAGCCGGTGGGCGCGCTCCGGGTGGCGTTCCACGGCCAGTAGGAGCTCGATGTTGGTGCGGATGCTGGTCAGCGGCGTCCGCAGTTCGTGTCCGGCGTCCTCGACGAGGCTGCGCTGCGCACGGCGGGAACTCTCGATCGCAGTGAGCATCGTGTTCACCGACCGGCCGAGCCTCGCTATCTCGTCGTCACCGGCGACCGGGACCGGACGGGTGAGGTCGGTCGTGGCCGCGACCTCCTCGACCGCCGTCGTCAATTCCTGGACCGGTCGGAGGCCGGCTCGGGCGACCACCCGACCGAGCCACACCGCGCCTCCGACGCCGAGCAGGGTCGCGACGGCCAGCGCGACCCCGAACATCGTCAGCGTGTTGTTCCCCGGGTCTTCGTTGACCGCGACCTGCACCGCGCCTCCACCGGTCGCCGGCACGGTCAGCATCCGGTAGCTGTCGCCGTCGAGCGTCACGTCTTCCTGCACCGATCGACGCTGACCGGCGGCGACCCGGCGGGCGTCGGCGCTGATCGGCAACCCGACGCTGGAGTCGGTCAGGACGCCGCCGGCCGCGTCGAGGATCTGCCAGCGGGGACCGAGCTGGTGCCGTCCGCGGTGGCCGCCCTCCGGTCGGCCGTCTACCTCGGGCAGCGTCGCCGAACCAGCCAGCCACTGCTGCGGCTGCGCCGCGATCGCGTCCGCGTCGGTGGTCAGCTCGGACTGCACCTGGTGCTGCTGGATCTCCGCGACGGCCAGCCAGGAGGCCATCGCCAGACACACGACCGCCCCACCCACCGCAACGGTGATCAACAGCGACAGGCGCGTGTGCAGCGTCCGCGAGCGCCACCACCGCGCGAGTGCGGTCACAGTGGCTCCTCCCGGAGTACGAACCCGACGCCGCGCACGGTGTGCAGCAGTCGGGGGGCGCCGTCCTCCTCCAGCTTCCGGCGCAGATAGCCCAGGTAGACATGCACGCTGTTGGACGTCTCACCGAAGTCGTAGCCCCAGACCCGCTCGAACAACACCGACCGGGTCAACACCTGCCGCGGGTTCCGCAGGAACACTTCGAGGATCGAGAACTCGGTGCGGGTCAGCCGTACCGGCCGCTCGCCTCGCCACACCTCGCGGGTACCAGGATTCAGCCGAAGGTCCGCGAACGTCAGCGCCCCTTCCCCCGCCACGGCCACGGCCGGCTCGGAGGCAAGAGCCGGTTCAGCAGCGGAACTCGGCCCGGAGGAGAGCAACGAGCGACGCAGCAGCGCCCGCAGCCGGGCCAGCAACTCCTGCAGCGCGAAAGGCTTGACCAGGTAGTCGTCGGCACCGGCATCGAGCCCCGCCACCCGGTCGCCGACGCTGTCCCGCGCGGTCAGCATCAGCACCGGCAACAGCACGCCCTCGGCTCGCAGCCGCCGACAAGTCTCCAACCCGTCGAGCTCGGGCATGCTGACGTCGAGAATCATGGCGTCGGGTTCGACCGAGGCGACCGCGGCCAGCGCGGCGAGCCCGTCCCGCGCCGTCTCGACCTCGTGGCCTTCGAACCGGAGCGTGCGGGCCAACGAGTTCCGCACGGCCTCGTCGTCGTCCACCACCAGAATCCGCATGTCAACCTTTCGTCGCCACCTGCTCACGCTCCGGACCGGGAAGGCTGGGCTCAGCGTTGCACGCGCCTCGTGCCGAGTCCCGTAGGCGACGGCGCCGCGGTCCGGTCGGTCGTTGCTTCGTCACCATCGGTGCCGCCTATGAAGGCAGCAGGGCGCGCCGGCTAAGAAGATCGTGAGGATCGGATGGCTGCGCGGAGCCGGCGACCGGCGGACGAGGCCGGCCGCTCGAGCGACGCGCCGGAGTGGTCCGACTACTCAGGCCAGGTCCCGGAGGGCGCCGACTCCGCGCCGGCCCGCTACCCGGATGGCTCCGGCCGTCACCACCGCGACGCAGGCCAGCACGATCGCCGCGAGGCCGCCCAGATACGCCCAGGGCACGGTGATCACGGACGGCGGTGGGTCGAATACACCGGCGAGGATGCTCACCAGCAGCTGGGTGAGGAGGCCGCCGAGGAGCGCCCCGAACCCGAGGCCTGCGATGGCGAGCACCCCGGATTCGCCGACCACCGCCGCGCTCACGTGCCGTCGCTGGGCCCCGACGGCGCTCATGATCGCCAGAGATCGGCGGCGTTCGTTCAGGCCCAGCGCGAGCACGAGGCCGGCGGAGGCGGCGGCCAGTATCAGCGCGTAGGCGAGTTCGATCCGGGTCAGGCCGCTGAGATCGACGGACGTCAGGCTCGAACCGATGTGCCCGCGCACGGTCGCGATGTCGGTGACCGCCGCCAGGGGCCCGACCGCTTCTCGCACCCGCGAGGCGACGGCGGTCGATTCGCCGTTGCCGGCGTCGATCAAGAACGTCCCGACCGCGTCGCTGCCGGTTCGCTGCGCGACGTACGACGCGTTCGCGACGAGGAAGCTGTCCTTCGGCGCCGTCGGGAACTCGGCCACGATGCCGACGTAGTGGAACGGCACGGTCACCTGACCGTGCGTGCGCCCGTCGACCAGCCGGAGATTGATGCGGTCCCCGAGCCGCAGCTGATAGTCCTTGACGGTCTCCGAGCTGACGAGGACCGAGTCCGGTTCCGCAGCCAGCATCCGCATCAGCGACGCCGCGGTGCCGCCGGCCAGGAAGTAGGCGTCCTGGAGTGCGGTGACCGACCGGATCGTCGACGGCTGGACGCCGTAGAGGTCTTGCAGGTCGGTACCGACGTAGGCGTAGCGGTGCTGGACGGGCTCCACTGCCCGGACACCGTGAATCCGGGCGAGGCTCTGCGCGTACCCCGGGCCGACCGTGGTTCCGGGCGACTCGGCCACCGTGACGTCGGCACCATTCGTCAGCAGGGCGTCGGCTTCGGCCTGTGCCCGGTAGGTGGCGTTGAAGCCGGCCGTGGAAATCGCGAAGGCCAGCGACATCGCGAGCAGCACCACGGCGGCGACCAACGGTCGTCGCTGCCGGCCGATGCCGGCCGCCAGCAACGGCGCGGCCCCCGCGGCGAGCGGCCGAAGTAGCCAGGCGACCAGCCGGCGGCCGCGGCCGAGGACGAGGTCGGCGAGCCGCCAGATCACCAGACCACCGCCGAGCCACAGCAGCGCCGGGGCGGCCAGCGCCCAGTACGACACGACGATGGTCGGCACCCCCTCGGGGGCGAGCACCAGCTGGTAGTTGTTGTGCCCGGCCGCGGTGAACACGAGGACAGCTCCGAGCAGCGCGACGGCGTCGAGCCCGTAGCGCGCCCAGGGTGGCAGGCGGACCCCCACCGGGACAACCGTGTTCGCTTGGTGAACGGTGTGCCGGCCGACATCGCGCCGAGCCGGCCGGAGCAGCGTGCCCGCGGTGATCAGTACCCCGGTACCGACGGCCGCCGCGATCCACGGGAGATCGATCCCGACCGAGAACACGGTCGCTCCGGCGACCAGAGCGACCGCAGTCCCGACGCCGCAGCCGAACAGGCCGACGACCACCGACTCGAGCGTCACCAGTCGCAGCAGCTCCGGTTGGGACACGCCCCGGATTCGGAGGAGCGCCTGCTCTCGACGGCGCCGCCCGGCGCCGGCGTGGGCGACCGCAGCCGTCAAGAGGGTCGCGAGCACGGCTCCCGGCAAGCCGAGGAACACGAACAAGATCTGCGCATACCCGGAGTCGCTGCGGGCCGCATCGAGTGCGGCGGCCAGGTTGTCGCCGACCAGCACCGACCCCGCACCGCGGACCTCCAGCCGACGGGCCGCGGCGGTCGACGCGGTATAGGCGGCCGCCGGATCGGCCGGCAGACGATGGGTACGGGCGGCATGGATCTGAACGGTGACGAGGTCGGGCCGCGTCCGCTGCACCGGCGCGGCGAACGTCCGGTACAACGCCGACGGTAGGACGACCACATTGTCCGGAGGCGCGGTCGGCTGCGCGCCCGCCGGTGCGCCGACGGTCTGGAAGAGCGAGTTGGCCTGGGGAAAATCGACGATTCCGGCGACGGTGACGAGCAGCGGCGCGGCTCCGTCGCGCGCGATCGCCACCCGGGAGCCCGGGCCGGCATGCAGGTTGGACGCGGTCTGCTGAGCGAGCAGTACCCCCTCGGACGCCCCGGTCAGTACGCGGAGCTGATCAGGGAAGGCCGTCCGGTAGGTCGACGGTAGCCCGAGCACGACGCCGCTTCCGGTGGTCTGCGTGCTGCCGTCGATCGTGGTGCTGAGCCCCGGCACCTGAGTGAAGCCGACAACCTCGGTGTGCCGGACGCCCGGCTCGCGGGCGACGAGGCCCGCGGCCGTCGAAGCGGAGGCGTCTCCGGTCACCTGGACCTGCCAGTCCACCGCGATCGACGAGACCGCGCGGCTGGTCATGGTGGCCTTGGCCGACGAGATGAAAGCGCCGAGGCTCGCCAGCAACGAGACCGCGAGGGCGACCCCGAGCGCCGGTCCGACCAGGCGCCACGGCTGCCGGCGTACCAGTCCGGCCAGCCACAAGCGGTTCATAGCGTGATCGCCTGGGATCGCAGCCGGCCGTCCTCGACCTGCCAGCGAGCTTCCAGGCTGCCGCCCACCGCCGGGTCGTGGGTGGCGATCACCAGAGCGGCCCCGAGATCGTCGCTGACCCGGAGCAGGACGTCGATGATGCGACCGGCCGTCGCGCGATCGAGCTTGCTGGTCGGCTCGTCGGCCAGGATCAGCCGCGGCCGGCAGGCCACGACGCGGGCGATGACGGCCCGCTGCGCCTGGCCGCCGGACACCTCCTGCGGCAGGGCGTCGCCCAGGTTGGCGACACCGACCAGATCCAGCGCGTCGCGGCCCCGCTCCGCTGCCTCCACGACGGGCATCCCGGCGAACGTCAGCGGTAAGGCCACGTTCTCGAGCACCGTCAGAGCCGGCACCAGGGCAGGCTCCTGGAAAATCAGGCCGACACGCTCGGGGTCGCGGGGTGAGCCCTCCAGGCCGTTCCAGCTGACGTCTCCCGACGTCACCCGCACGAGACCGGCGAACACGTGCAGCAGGCTCGATTTCCCCGAGCCCGACGGTCCCATCACCGCCACCTGATCGCCGGCCTCGACCAGGCAGTCGACCTCGGCCAGCGCCGTCACGCCGGCCCCGTAGGTCAGGCCAGCGCCCACGCACCGGACGAGCGGCGCGGTCATCGGAGTTCCCCGTCCTCGAGGCTCAGTACCCGGTCGGCGGCATCCGCTACGGCGTTGCTGTGGCTGGCAATCAGCAGCGCCGTGCCGCTCTCCGCACGCCGGTGCAGCAGGTCGAGCACCTGCCGCTCGGTCGTCGCGTCGAGCTCGCCGGTCGGTTCGTCGGCGAGCAGGATCACCGGGTCGTTGGCCAGCGCGACAGCCAGACCGGCCCGGACACTCTCCCCTCCGGACAGCGCTTCGGGAAACGCGTCGGCGCGGTGGCCGATGCCCAGGCCGGCGAGGTGGGACAGCGATCTGGTCCCGCGCTGCACCAGCCGGACGTTCTGCGCGACCGTGAGGTGCGGAAAGAGATTCCCGCTCTGGGCCAGTACCCCGACGCGGCCGGCCCGGAGCCGGGCTCGCTCCGCCTCCGGCCGACGGGAGAGCCTCTCCCCCGCCAGCCGCACGACTCCTCCGTCGGGCTCGTCGAGGCCGGCGAGGCACTGCAGCAGCGTGGACTTCCCCGAGCCGGACGGGCCGACGAGCGCCACGAATTCCCCCGCTTCCACACTGAGCGACACCCCGCGCAGCGCGTGGGTCTCGTCGTCTCCGGCGTGGAAGAAGCGGTACAGGTTCTCGGCCACGATCGTCATGTCCACGCGAAAGAGTCGGTGACGATGCGCCACGGGTCGACGTTGTCCGCGCCGACCGGCGCGGCCAGCGTCAGGATCACCTCGGTGCCGGAACGCCAGAATTCGTACCGCTCGACGTCCTGCTCGGCGACCTTGCCGGTGACGGCGTTCACCGCGGACCGAGCGCGGTAGGTGAGAAGCACGGCCGTCCCGCTGCGCCGCCGCACCGTGCGGACCGAGCCGGCGCGGTAGCCGTCCACCGACGTCTCGATCGCCGACAGCTCGTGGGCCCGCGCACCAGCCGGCGTCGGAGCGGTCGCGCTCGGAGCGGTGGTGATCGTGACGCTGTTGTACTTGTCGGCGAAGACGACCTCACCGGCGTTCGTGGTTCGCGCCCATCCCTCCGGCACCTTCACGGTGTAGCCGGAGCCTCGGTACGCGACGAAGGCTTGATCGTCCGGGATGTCGCCCGGCGGATTCACCTCCACCTGCGGCGAGGTTCCGGACGACGGCCCGGCCGCCGCCGATGACGAAGACGCCGTCGGCGCCGACGACGACTCGGCCGGCGAATCCGACGACGCACTGCAGCCGGCCAGCGCCAGGCCCACACCGAGCCCGGCCACCACCGTCCGCGTCACTATCCTCACGACGACCGCCTCCTCGGCTCGCTTTCTGTCCTCGGATCGGACGCTAGGAGCCGACCGGCAATCGGACGCTCGGGCGGTGGTAACCGCCCGGCAAACTCTTCCCGTTCCAGGCGGTAACCGTGGCCTCGCAGCGTCGTCAGGATCGGCGCGCGAACACCGGCGATCTGCTCGGCGTCGCCCAGCCGGCGGCGGACCGCGGCGACGTGCACGTCGAGCGTTTTCGTCGACCCGAACCAGTTCTCGTCCCACACGTCCGCCATCAGCGTTTCCCGGCGGACGGCCTCACCGGCGGACGCGATCAGGCGCGTCAGGAGGTCGAATTCGCGCGCGCGGAGCGCGACCTCGGTCTCGCCGAGCGTGCACCGGCGGGCCGCGCGGTCGATGGTCAGGTGACCCACCTGATAGGCGTCCTGGCCGACGCGCTGGGCGGCCCCGCCGCGGCGGATGTGCGCGCGCAGGCGCGCCAGGAGCTCGGCCAGCCGGAACGGCTTGGTCAGGTAGTCGTCGGCCCCGGCTTCGAGTCCGACGACGACGTCGATCTCGTCGGTGCGCGCGGAGAGGATGACGACGACGGCATTCGGTACCGTCGCGCGGAGCCTCCGGGTCACCTCGAGTCCGTCCAGGTCCGGCAGCCCGAGGTCGACCAGGACGAGGTCCGGCGGGGTCCGGACGGCGGCGGACAGCGCGCCGCGGCCGGTGGTCTCCCACGCGACGGTGTATCCCTGCGCGGCGAGCGCACGACGCAGGGTCGGGCCGATCACCGGATCGTCCTCCACGAGGAGGAGACCGGCGGTATCAGGCAATGAGCACCAGCCCGACGGCACCGGCCGCGATGCGGTAGAGACCGAACGGGTGACGCTCTGGAGCTCGCCGACGACGACGGCCTCCGGATACGTGATCGACATGCGCGGCAGCCTGCCGGGCACGACCTGACGAGAACCTGATGCTCAGGTTGGCGGCAACAGCAGCGTGAACCCGGTCCGGCCGATCTCCTGAGCGAAGACGAGCCGGTCGGTAGCGGCCAGGTCGGTCGGCGGCCGCGTGAGATGCGTTGCCTGCCGGTCAGCCAGCAGCGCCGCCCCGCCGGCGGCGACCGCGGCCAACCCGCCCATCAACGACCACGTCAGAAGAGTGCGCTGCCACACGTTCCCGGTGGTCGAGGAGGCCCGCACCGCCCCCACGACCTGCGCGGAGTCCCGGATCGGGAGAGAGACGATCAGCTCCCGCCCGCCGGTGCTCTCGGTGAGATGACCGGCCAGCGCGCCGGTCACAGCCGCGTCGGGACCCCGAGCGGGAGGCCGAAGACGCACAGCGCGAGCAATGCAGCCAGGAGCGCCAGCCGGCGAACTCGTCGACGCACGAAAACCCCAGCGGTCAGGCCGACGTCGGGCCGGATGGCTAGTCCTTCGTCGGTGCGCTCGCCGTCAGCTCAGGCCATGGTCCCGGAGAGGACCGAGCGTCATACCGCGCGCCTGGGTGTCCTCGATCACGCGGGGAAGTGCGTCCACCGTCGTGCGCCAAGACCCCGCCGCGGACGTGCAGTCGGAGTCGTGCAGCAGAATCGTGCCGCCGGGCTCCAGCCGCCGCATCACGGTCGCCGCCACCGACGCGGATGTCGCGCGCTGCTCCCAGTCCCGGCCCCAGGTCGTCCACAGCACCGGTCGCAGCCGGAGCCGCCGGGCGGCTCGTAGCCCGGCGAGGCTGAGCACACCGTAGGGCGGCCGGTACCAGTTCGGCTCCTGCCCGGTGAGGTCGGCGATCAGGTCACGGGCCTGCGCGAGGTCGCGGTGCGTACCCGCGGGCGTCCGGGTCAGCAGACACCGGTGCTCGAACCCGTGCACCGCAACCTCGTGACCGGCCGCGACCAGTTCACGGGTCAGGGTCGGCGCCCGCTGGATCTGGGTGCCGAGCAGGAAGAACGTTGCGGTGATCCGGTACCGGGCGAGCACGTCCAGGACCGGCGGCGTACCGGCGGCGTCCGGCCCGTCGTCGAAAGTCAGCGCGACCTGCCGGCCGTCCCCTCGTCCGGACAGCACCGGGAACAGCTCACGTCGCAGCGGCGTCACCGCGGTGAGCGCCGGCGCAGCCTGAGCGACCGCGAGAGCGCCGGCGACTCGGAATGCTCGGCTCAC
Organism: Cryptosporangium phraense; assembly: GCF_006912135.1. NCBI lineage: Bacteria > Bacillati > Actinomycetota > Actinomycetes > Cryptosporangiales > Cryptosporangiaceae > Cryptosporangium > Cryptosporangium phraense. The sequence goes on from NZ_VIRS01000005.1 coordinate 151,687, forward strand.
GCGCACTGACATACCTGAAGCGTATTTTCCGACGGCTCAGCGCTCATCCAGCGACGGGTTAGCGGACGGCAAAATCCGGAGGCTCACCACTCGTCCGGCAACTACTGAGCCAGGGAGTCCGGGCAGCCGATTTTCACCTGTACCGAGGTAAGGATTGCGGTCGTCAGGTGCCGAGAACTCGATGAGTCCCGACCGCAAGGCGTTTTCCATGCCTATGGACCAAGTCGGAACGAGGACGACCCGCCGGGCGTGTTCATGTGTCACGTCGGGCCAAGGCCGCGGACCTGCCGCCGGCCGTCGGGACCGCCTCTGTCCCGGTCGACGCCGCTCACGGCGCGTACGGTCGTGCGCCGGTCACGCTGCCGCCGGACGAGCCAGCATCGCCGACTGCCCGATCGAGCCGGCGCCGACGAGTGCCGGCCGCCGTGGGTGTCGGGTCGGCGATCTGTCTGGTGCTCGCGCTGGTCAGCGGTGGGGTCACCTACGCAACCACGCCGCTTCCGAGGTTTCCGGCCCAGAGCCTGACCACGCAGATCCAGTACTCCGACGGCACGAGCTTCGCTACCTTCGCCACCGAGAACCGGGTCGAGGTTTCGCTCGACCGGGTGCCGAAGCACGTCCAGGACGCCGTCGTAGCGGCGGAGGACGCCGACTTCTGGACCAACGGCGGCGTCTCGCTCCGTGGCACCGGACGTGCCTTGTGCGGCCGCGAGATCATCCTGGCTCAGAAACTCGGTCGCAGCGGGGGTAAAGCAGAGATTCTCCACGGCTATTTGAATACGATCTACTTCGGACGCGGCGCCTGGGGAGTTCAGTCGGCTTCGAAACCTATTCGGGAAGACCGTCGACAAACTGAGCGTCTCCGAGGGCGCGGTGCTCGCCGCGTCATCAAAGACCCGACGAATTTCGACGCCCACAACAAGCCGGCCAGCGCCAAGGGCCGGTGGGCTTACGTCCTCGCGAGCAACGACGCGTGGCGCCGCGGTGCGACCGGGGTGCTCGGGCGCCGGATCGAGCAGGAGCTGCTGGCCCTGGGCTTCACCGAGCAACAGGTGACCTGCGGATGGCCCCCGCAGTGGTGTCGATAGACCCGGGCAGCGGGGCGGTCAAGGCCTACCACGGCGGCAACTACGGCATCGACTCGCTCTGGGACGGCACGTCCGGCCAGACCTTCCCCGGACGCTCCACGCCGCTGCGCAACTCCGACGACAACTCGTGCGGCTCCCGGTGCTCGCTCACCGATGCCACCGTGAAGTCGCTGAACACCGTCTACTGGGCGCTCACCGACACGGTCGGCCCGGACGGCAAGACGGTGCTGTGGAACCACGCGTCCCACGCGGTCGCGCCGACCCGGGCGTTCAGCAGCGGACTTCCCGCTCCGCGACCGGGCCAACGGCAACATCCACGTCTACGGCAACGGCATTCCGGGGTCGATCTGGCGCGACTTCATGAAGGTCGCGCTGCGGAACCAGGACGTGCGGAACTTCGCCGACCCGGTATGGGACGGTTCGAAACCCGGGAACGCCCCGGTCCCCTCCCCGTCGACCGACGCACCACAGCCCGACCTGGCGCAGCCCGTTCCGTCGACGACCGACCCCAACGCCGACCAGAACGCAGGTCAGCAGGGTTAGCGCGTGGTGAAGTTCGCCATCATCGCCATGTCCTCGTGTTCGAGGTTGTGGCAGTGGAACACGTACTTCCCCGGGTAGCCGTCGAATTTGATCGCGATCGCGGCTTCCTCGGCCGGACGCAGATCGATCGTGTCCTTCCACCCGGCGTCCGACGGCAGGGGCGAGCCGAGCCCGCGGGAGAGGACCTGGAAGGGGTTGAGATGCAGGTGTACCGGGTGGTGGAAGTCGGCGGTGAGCCGCCAAATTTCGGTGGTGCCGAGCCGGCACGCCGCCGCGACGACGTCCGGGCCGAACGGCTGTCCGTCGATCACCCAGCCGGTGGTGTGGCCGACGTTGCCGCGCCGGAACCGAAAGGTCCGCGTGACCGCCGCGTCGGCGGTCCGGAGATCCTCGACCGTGCTCAGCCGCTCGGGCAGCACGAAGTCGTCCGAGACCGGCGACCCGACCCGGAAGCATAGGATCCGATCCATCCCGGGTTCGCCGAACTCGTTGCGCAGCGTGACGAGAGTGCCCGGCCGGTAGCCGCTGAAATCGACGACCGCGTCCAGGCGCTGCGCCGGGGCGAGTTCGAAATGCTGGTGTCGCACGGGCGCGGCGAGTAGGCCGCCGTCGCTGCCGATCTGGGTCAGACCGCCATCGGGTGACGGATCCAGCCGTAGATCGAGGCGGCGCGCGTTGCACGCGTTGAGCAGCCGCAGCCGGTAGCTCGCGCCGACGACCGTGGCGACCGGCCAGGGCACGCCGTTGACGAGCATCACGTCACCGAGAACACCGGCCTCGTAGGGGCTGCGGACGCCCGGCTCGCCGGTGAGCGTCGGATCGAGGCTCGGGTAGCGGAGCGAACCGTCGGCGTCGAAACTGCGGTCGGTGATCATCAGCGGGAGCTCACGCGGCCCGCTCGGCAGCCGCAACCGGTCCTCTTCGGAATCCCGGACCAGATGGAAGCCGGCCAGACCCCGCCAGACGCTCGGCCCGGTGAAGTCCATCCGGTGATCGTGGTACCAGAGCGTCGCCGCCCGTTGCTCGAGCGGATAGGTGTAGGTGCGCTGCCCGAACCGGACGTCACCGCCCATGTGCCGGTGGTCGTGGACCGGCATTCGACCGGCCGGGTGGACGAAGTCCAGCGGGTAGCCGTCGCTGGCCGGCGGTGTGCGACCTCCGTGCAGGTGGACGACCGTCGGCACCGGGAGCCGGTTGACGTGGGTGACCGAACACGGACGACCACGCCGGCTGACGATCGTCGGGCCCGGGAACGTGCCGTTGTAGGCCCAGACCGTGGTGCGGACGCCGGGAAGGATCTCCGCCGAGGCCGCCCGCTGGACGATCCGATAGTGGTCACCGGAAGCGTCGCGACGGTACGGCGTCAGCACCGGTGGAACCGTCAGGGGACGAACGAACGGTCTCGGCCGGGGACGACGGCTCGGCAGGACTCGGCCGGTGGAGGCCGACCCCTCGCCGCCGAGGACGAACGGCACTCCCACACCGAGGCTGACCCCGGCCGCGAGGAAACCCCGGCGGGTGATCGGCTTCATCGGCGCGTCCAAGCCCAGAGCGCCGGTAACACGCTCAGCACGATGATGCCGACGCCCAGCGGCACGTGTAGCGCGATGGCCCGGGCGAAGCCCAGCGCGATCTGCGCCGCGATCAAGCCGAAGAGGCCGAGGCAGGCGAGGAGCGGCCACCACGGTCCACCTCCCGGCCGCCAGAGGAGCCCGGCTGCGACCGCCGAGACTAGTACGGCGACACCGGCGTAGGTGGCGTTCTCCCGGTGGGTGTGCAGCGAACCGTACGTGCCCGACAAGAACTGGCCGGCGAACACAGCCTGATCGAACAGCATCACGGCCGCCACCGTGCTGGTGGCTCGGAACACCCCGAGGGGCCAGCGCGGACGTGCGGATGAGGACACACCGTCTCCAAATAGATTCAGATGAATCGGATTCATTTGAATCTAACATAGGATGGAGCGGTGCCCGATCCGCCCGGCGTGACGATGAGGCTGGGGCTGCTGCTGCGCCAGTCGCATCGGCGAGCCGCCGGCGCCCTCGCCGACGTGCTGTCCGAGCTCGACCTCACCAATCGCCATTTCGGCGTGCTGCTGATCCTCGACCGCGACGGAGTCTCGACCCAGCGCGATCTGATCCGCGAGACCGGCAGCGACAAGGCCGGGATGGTCCGCACCGTGGAAGAACTGGAGAAGCGCGGTTACCTGACCCGGTCGACGTCAGCGTTCGACCGCCGGGTGGCCGACCTCACCCTGACCGAGCCGGGACAGGCGGTGTTCGACCAGGCGCGCCGGGGCGCGGCCAAGACCGCGGAGGCGCTGTTCAACACGTTCGACCAGGAGGAATTGGCGGCGCTGGAAGATCTCCTGACCCGCTTCCTGGCCGCGACCGGGCCGGACGAGTAAGCGGATCGCGACCGTCCGGCGTGTAGGGAACGTGACGGACGTGGATTTCCAGGAGTTCTACCGAGCGAACCGGGATCCGTGCTTGCGCGCGGTCCTGGTCGGCGTCGGCGACCGGCAGTTGGCTGAGGATCTGGTCGCCGAGGCGTTCGCCCGAGCGTGGGCGGCATGGCCGAAGGTCAGTCGTCATCCGGCGCCACGGGCGTGGGTCGTACGGACGGCGAACAACACCCGGATCTCGTGGTGGCGCCGGAGACGACGGGAAACCGCGCTCGACGACGCAGCAGACGTCGCCGCGGCCCCCCAGAGTGACCGTGGGGTGGATCCCGCCCTCCTGGGCCTGCTGCGCCAACTTCCCCAGCGGCAGCGCGAAGTGATCGCGTACCGGGTCTTCCTGGACCTCGACACCGATGCCACCGCGCAGGCGCTCGGTATCGCGCCGGGAACCGTCAAGGCCCACCTCTCGCGCGCGGTCGCGACCCTGCGCGCCAACCACATTCTCGTCGGCAACTCATCGGAGGCACGACCATGAGCGACTACGACTCGGACGTCTTCACCGCACTGAAGACGTCGTTCGACGGCGTCACGATGGAGACCCCGGCCGCGCGGATCGAGTTGGCCGGCCGAACCCTGCAGCGCCGGCGGAGGCATCGGCTGGCGGGAATGACCGCGGCCGGGATGGCGGTCGCGGCCGTCGCCGTCGGCATCCCGCTCTACAGCAGTTCATCGACCGCTCCCAGGGTCCAGGTGCGTCCCGCGGCCTATACGGTCGAGACCCAGACCGACGGCACGGTGCGGGCGTCCTGGGACAAGAAACGATACTTCGAGGACCACGAAGGTCTGCAGGCCGCGCTGCGCAAGGCGGGCTTCCCGGTCCTGATCAAAGAGGGAAAGTTCTGCCGGGGGCCGCAGGACGACGCGACGCTCGACCCGAGCGGTGTCGGCCCCGGCGTGCCGAGCGTCATGAGGGGCGTACGCGGTGACGACGGCAGGGTCACCTTCATCTTCACCCCGTCGGCCGTGCCGCCCGGGAAGCAGCTGTTCATCGGCTTCCTGAACCGGTCACAACTGGCCGCGGTCCACGGGAACCCGGGATCGGTCGAGCGCCTGGTGCCGACCGGCACCTCGCTGGTCTGCACAACCGACGCGCCGCCGGCCCACGAGCGGTGAGCGCGCGGGTGGGCGATGACCCCGCGGTCATCGCCCACCGGTCAGACGAGCTGCGGGCCGTACCCGCCGCCACCCCCGGGCAGCGGCGATCAGCTCCTTCGGCGGAAGGCTCTCGAGCAGGAGCCCGCTCGCGCCGGCGGCCAGCGCCCGGTGCACGTATTCGTCGGAGTCGAACGGGGTGAGGAGCAGAACGCGCACCGCCGGTCCGGACGACAGGATCGCCTCGGTCGCGGCCGGCCCGTCCGGCTTCAGCATCCGGATGTCGAGGATGGCCAGGTCGGACGGAGAAGCGCGGTCGTCGGCGAGCAGGATGCGAAGCGTCACTCGGGCTCTCCGATCGGGCGGAGCCGGGCAAGTCCGGCGACGTCTTTGCCGCGCTGTGCTCGTCAGGTTCGTGTCAGGTGCCGCCGCCCAGACTCCACCCGTGAACCCCGCGCTCTCTCGCCTGCTCAACGATCACACCGAACGCGTGACCGCGTGACCCACTACCTGGACCCCGAGTTCCTTATCTCGACGTTCGGCCTGATCGGCATCCTCACCGTGGTGTTCGCCGAATCGGGCCTGCTGATCGGGTTCTTCCTCCCCGGCGACTCGCTGCTGTTCACCACCGGACTGCTCGTGGCCGACGGCACATACCTCCACCAGCCGCTCTGGCTGATCTGCCTACTCGTGTCGGCCGCGGCCGTCGCCGGAGACCAGGTCGGCTACCTGTTCGGCCGACGGATCGGGCCCGCCCTGTTCCGGCGCGAAGACTCCCGGCTGTTCAAACGACACAACCTCGACCGCGCCCGCGAGTTCTTCGACAAATACGGCGCCCGGTCCATCGTCCTGGCCCGCTTCGTCCCGGTCGTCCGCACATTCACCCCGATCGTGGCCGGCGCCACCCGAATGCACTACCGCACGTTCGTCGTCTACAACGTCATCGGCGGGGTGCTCTGGTCGATCGGCGTCACCGTGCTCGGCTACTTCCTCGGCCAGATCGCGGTCGTCCGCGACCACATCGAACTGATCCTGATCGGGATCGTCGTCATCTCGGTAATACCCATCGGCGTCGAACTGCTCCGCGGCCGGGCCCGCAGCCGCCGCGCCGCCACGAAACACGACGCGTCGTGAGCCTGCCGGGCAAGATCGCGGTGGTCTCGGCGAGCTTCGGCGCCGGACACGACGGTGCGGCGCGGGAAATCGCCCGGCAACTCGCCCAGGCCGGGTACGCCGTCGACCGGCACGACTTCCTCGACGTGCTCCCGGGCGGCCTCGGTCGGTACGCGCGCCGGGCTTATCGGCGTGGACTGAAGATGCTGCCGTCGAGCTGGGACTGGATCCTGCGCGCCAGCGGCGGGAGCGACACGCCGCGCCGCGTCGCGGCGGCCCTCGACAGGGTCGCCGGCGAGCGATTGTCAGCGGCCCTCGGACCCGACCCGGCGGCGGTAATATCCACGTATCCGCTGGCCAGCCAGCTGCTAGGGCAGCTGCGGACTCGCGGCGCGCTACGCGCACCGGCCATCACGTTCCTCACCGACATGTCCGTGCACCCGCTCTGGGTCGCCGACGGGGTGGACGCGCACCTGGCGCTGCACCCGATCCCCGCCGGTCAGGCCGACGCGCTGGGCGCGGCGCGCACCTGCATCACCGGTGCCGCGGTGGATCCCGCGTTCCGCCCCGCTCGCGATCCGGTGGAGCGCCGTGCGGCCCGCGCTGCGTTCGGACTTCCGGACGGCCCACCGCTCGCGCTGATCGTCGCCGGCTCCTGGGGGGTCGGCGCGGTGGACCGCTCCGCCTGGGACGTGACGGCCACCGGGCTCGCCCTCCCGGTCGTCGTCTGCGGGGAGAACACGGCGCTGCGAAACCGGCTGCGACGCGACGGCACGGGCATCGCGCTGGGCTGGGTCGAGGACATGCCGACGCTGCTGCGGGCGTGCGACGTCGTGGTCCAGAACGCCGGCGGCCTGACGTCGCTGGAGGCCCTGGCGTCCGGCGTACCGGTCGTGACCTACCGGGCGCTGCCCGGCCACGGGCGCACCAACGCCGCGGCCCTCGCCGACGCCGGATGGGCCGCGTGGGCCCACGATGCCGGTGAACTGCCCCGGGTACTCGCGACCGCACTCACCGCACCGGCCTCGCCGCTCTTCCGGCGCGCGTCGGCGGCCGACGTCTTCGCCTTGCTCAGCGCCGGAGTCGCGGCATGAGACGCCACCCCGCTATGGCCGGGCACACCGTTCGCTGGCAACACCACGTCGTCGCGCTGGTTGCGACGGGTCTGGTCGCGAGCGGCTGCACGGCCGCGTCGCCCGCGGCGACTCCGCCGGCCCCAGTTCCGGCCGGCGCGGGCCGGCTTCCGCACCCCGATCACGTGATCGTCGTCGTCTTCGAGAACAAAGCTCGGCAGCAGATCACCCGGCACGCGCCGTACCTCACCGGCCTGGCCCGCCGTTCGGCGAACCTCACCGGCTCGTACGCGCTGACTCATCCGAGTCAGCCGAACTACTTCGCGTTGTTCTCCGGATCCACCCAGGGTGTCACCGACGACCGTTGCGTCCCGCTCCTCCACGACCGCGCCAACCTCGCCCAGCAGTTGCACGCCACCGGCCTCCGGTTCACCGCTTACTCCGAAGGCCTGCCGCGCGCCGGTTTCCGCGGCTGCCACCACGGCCGGTACGCCGCCAAGCACAACCCGTGGGTCGCCTTCGCCGACGTTCCGGACACCGCGAACCAGCCGTACACCGCCTGGCCGACCGCCTTCCGTCAGCTGCCGACCGTCGGCTTCGTCATCCCGGATCTCTGCCACGACATGCATGACTGCCCGGTCGCCGACGGCGACCGATGGGCACGCACCCACCTCGACGCCTACGCCCGCTGGGCATCGGCCCACAACAGCCTGCTGATCGTGACATTCGACGAGAACGACGGGCGCCCGGGGAACCAGATCTTCACCCTCATCGCGGGCGCCCACATCCGGCCCGGCCAGTACCGTGCACCGGTCAGCCAGTACCGGCTGCTCAGGACGATCGAAGCGTTCTACGGGCTCCCGGCGCTCGGTCACGCGACCGAGACACCACCGATCACCGGCGTGTGGGCCTGATCGCCTGGCCAGCAAAGCCTCGCTGGCTCCCAGCAGCCGCCGCCGCGAGAACTCCGCCCCAGCTCCCGGGTGTCCGCCGCGTCCGGACGGTCATTTCCGGGCGACCACCGCGGCGACCTTGCTCAGCGGCTCGCTCAGCGCGTCGACCGCGGTCGCGAAGGTCTTGATCTCGGCCGGGGTCAGCTCGGTGTAGAGCGTGAAGCCGTCGTCGGTTGCTTGCGCGTCGAGTAGCTTCTGCACCGCGGCGAACTGGGTGTCGAGCTCGGTCACCAGCGCCGGGTCACGAGTCTCCAGCGCGGGGCGCAGGGCCGCGATCGCCGCCTTCGAGCCCTCGACGTTGCCTTGGAAGTCCCACAGGTCGGTGTGCGAGTAGCGGTCTTCCTCGCCGGTGATCTTGCCGGTCGCGACCTCGTCCATCAGGCCCTTCGCGCCGTTGGCCAGCTGCACCGGGGAGAGGGCGACGGAGTTGGACTCGGTGACGACTTCCTGGACGTCCCTGAGCAGGGTGTCGGCGAGTGCGCCGTCCTGGGACACGTCCCTGGTCACCCAGAGGTCCTTCTCGATCCGGTGGAACCCGGTCCACTCGGTGCCCGGCTCGACGTCGTTCTCCCGCGCGTCGATCCGCGGGTCGAGGTCACCGAAGCTCTCGGCGACCGGCTCGATCCGCTCCCAGTAGGTGCGCGCGATCGGGAACAGCGCCTTGGCCTTCGGCACGTCGTTCGCCTTCACGGCGTTCACGAATTCGGTGGTCTTCGTGATGAACGCACCTGTCTGGCTCCTCACGTACCGCTGGTAGTTGGCGGTGGCCTCGGCGAGCTGAGCGTCGGTCGACACCGACTCGGTGGCGCCGGTGACCGTCAGCGCGGTCCTGATGCCGTCACCTTTCAGGCCGGGCTTACAGGTGCCCTCATAGGACCCCGACGGCAGTTCGACGATCAGCTTCCGGGTCAGGCCGGGGCCGATGTTCTCGACCTCACCCATGATCCGGTCGCCCTCGGCGTACACGTAGAACTCGGTGACCTTGCTGCCGATGTTCTTGATCTCGAACGTGCTGGTCCCGGCGTCGAGCTGGGTCTTTTCGACCGTGCACGACGTGTCGGAGGCGGCCACCGGGATCGGACCACTCGCGGTGTCTCCGGGCTTCTCCTGGCCCGAGGAACCGCACCCGGCTGCTGCGAGTAGAGCGACACCCATCACGCCGAATGCGGCGCGACGGGGAGAGCGAGACCTGGACATGACGCGGTGTTCTCCTCGAACGGTGTAGAGATCAGGCCCGCGTCGAGGCGGGCTCCGGGGCAACGGCGGGCCGGCTCGGCCAGAGAAAAAAAGCGAGCACGGGCACCAGATAGGTCACCCACGCGACGGCCTGGAGCACCGTCGTCTGCGGCTGGAAGTTGAAGACCCCGCGTAGCAGCGTCCCGTACCAGGAGTCCGGCGGAATCTGCGCGCTCACGTCGAACGCCAGTGTGCTCAGCCCGGGCAGGAGTTCGGCTTCCTGCAGGTCGTGGAAGCCGTAGGCGAAGATGCCTGCGGCTACGACGACCAGGAGGACGCCGGTCCAGGTGAAGAACGTGCTCAGGTTGATCCGCAGCGCGCCTCGGTACAGCGCGAACGCCAGCACCACGGCGATCGCGATCCCGAGCAGGAACCCGAGCAGCGGCCCGAGTTCGCTGTCGGCCTGCTGCGCCGCGCTGAAGAAGAACAGCGCGGTCTCGAGCCCTTCGCGGGCTACCGACAGGAACGCCATCACGGTCACGGCACCGGCGCCGAGCGCGACCGCGGCCTCGAGCTTGCCGGTCAGCTCGGCCTTCAGGTGGCGGGCGGTGCGCCGCATCCAGAAGATCATCCAGGTGACCAGACCCACCGCGACGATCGAGAGGAAGCCACCGGCGATCTCCTGCTGCTTGAAGGTGTCCAGGCCGGTGACGGCGAACGTGAGCAGCGCGCCGAAGGCGACCGACACCGCGACGGCACCGGCCACGCCGGTCCACACCAGCCGTAGCTGGCCGCGCCGATCGGTCTTGACCAGATAGGCGACCAGGATGCTCACCACGAGCGCAGCCTCGAGACCCTCACGCAGCCCGATCAGTAGATTCGGGGCGAAATAGTCGAGCACTTCACTCCTCCCTCGTTCTCAGGGAAGGCTAACCTCGCTATTCGGTGCCCGGTCTCCCTAGAATTCGGGGGTGACGCCGGCCCGCGTATTACTCATCGATGACCATCGCGTCTTCGCCGAGTCGTTGGCACTGAGCCTCGAAACCCATGCCGACCTGCGGTGCGTCCGCCTGGCTCATACCGTCGCCGACGGGCTCCGCGCCGCGGAAGCGACCGCGTTCGACGTCGCGCTGCTCGACCTGCGGTTGCCGGGCGCGGATGGGTTCGCCGCGATCGACGGACTGCTGTCTCGACGTCCGGACGCGAAGATCGTCGTGCTCACCGCCCATCCGCGGCCCGGCCTCGCGCACCGGGCGCTGGCGGCGGGAGCTAGCGGTTTCCTCAGCAAGAGCGCCGGGCTGACCGAGATCGTGGAGGCCATCCACGCGGCGATCGACGGGCGTCAAATCCTCGGTGCGGGTCTGGAGAGCTCGCCGGCCGGGATCCGATTCACCCCGCGCGAGCACGAGGTCCTCCGTGCGCTCAGCCGAGGCCTCGACGCCAACCGGATCGCCTCCACGCTCGGCATCTCCCTCTACACCGCCCGCGATCACATCCGCGCAGTCATGTCGAAACTCGACGTTCGCACCCAGCTCGACGCCGTGATCACCGCAGACCGTCTCGGTCTGATCACCCTCGGCACCGGATTCTGACCGGTGCGATCACGCGGTTCAACGACCCTGTGGCGACAACTGCTGCTCACGGCTCTGATCAGTGTGCTCGCGACTGGATCCGTGGCCGCCGGTCTGTGGCACGTCGCGGGAACACGGGCCGACCGCAGTGCCGAGCAGGTCTCCAGTCGGATAGCCAGCCACGTTTTGACCTCGCTGGGTGCCTACGATTTGGATCGCCTCGACGCGACCGCGGTCAACAGCCTGCGCACCCATCTCGACCCATATCTGGATTCCGGCGTCGTCCATCGCGTGAAGCTCTGGACGGTCCGCAGCGGCACCGCCGAGATCGTCTACTCCGACGAGGCCCGGGTCATCGGCGCGCAAGAGCCGTACCGCACCGAACTGGCCCGGCAGCTCTCCGGCGGCCACGCGGTCGCGATGCCCGTTCCCGACGACCGCGAGCACCAGTTCGAAAGCGCGGACGCCGACCGCCTGCTGGAGGTGTTCATCGCCTTCCCCGACGCCGCCGGGAACAGCTCTCTGCTCGAGTTCTATGTCCCGGTGGAGGCCGCGGAATCCGGCCGCGCTTCGATGGCCGTCGTGGTGCCGGTGACGCTCGCCGGCATTCTGCTGCTCGCACTGGCGCTCATCCCGATCGGCGTCGCCCAGGCCCGGGAAGTCGACCGCGGCCGGCGCGAACGGCGCGAAGCCCTGCGGTACGGGCTCGCCGCAGCCGAGCTCACCCGCCGCGAAATGGCCCAGGACCTCCACGACGAGGTGCTACCCCGGCTGGCGAGCGCCCGCCTACTACTGGACGCCGCAGACAGGGACCGCGCGCGCACTCGTGAGCTGGTCGCCGAGGCGCGTCAGCTGATCGCCCACGACGTGGACCGGATCCGTGGCCTGCTGGTCGGTCTGGCGCCTTCCCAGCTCCGGACCGACGATCCGGAAGGCCTCTTCACCGACCTGGGCGAGGGTTTTCGGGGTCGACACGATCTCACCGTGACGATCGCACCGGGCGTCGCGGCCGGCCCCGACGCGTTCGAGCTCCTGCACCGGGTCGCCACCGAGCTGCTGCGCAACGCGACGCGACACAGTCAGGGCCAGCGGATCGACGTCCAGCTCGCGTCCGTCGGCCACGACCGCATCAGCCTGCGGGTCACCGACGACGGGCTCGGCTTCGACGTCCGGCAGCGCCCGGATCCGGAGCATCTGGGGCTTCTTCTCGTCCGCCGGACGGTTGAGGACGTGGGCGGAGAGCTGACCGTGACAAGCACGGTCGGCGTCGGCACGACGGTGACGGCCGTCGTACCCGCGGGCTTGGTTCTTCCTCGCAGCGTCAGCCGAGAGCACTAGGTCCGTTCTCCGGGCCGAGCGATCAGCAGACAACAAGCTCCGAGGTACGCGATCAGCGACCAGCCGTGGACCCACGGGGGTAGCGGGAGCCAGCGCGCGGCGAACAGCCCGAGATACGCCGACAGCGTCCACCACGGGACCCGACGGCGAGAGCCGACCACGTCCCAAATCGCCGCGCCGACCACGAGTCCGGCGACGTAGTACCGATTGGTGCCGGGATCGAGCACGAGCCTGGCCGCAACGGCGATCATCAGCGCCGCCGCCCAACGGCGCCGAAGGACCGCGATCGCGCACACCGTCATCCCGAGCAGCGCCTGGACCGGCCGATCCCAGTGCGGGGTACGAGGATCGTCGATGCCGAGTGCCCGGAGCGCCGAGAACCGCGTGTTGACGATCGTGAAGTGCGCCGCGTTCATCGTCGCCGGGTCGGCGAGGTAGAAGGGTAACCACGCCACCGCGATCGCCGCCCCCATCGCCACCGCGCCGCGCAGCACGGCGCTCCGGGAGCCGAGCATGAGCAGGATCCCGGCGAAGATGACCGCCCAGGGCTTCGCGTCCACCGCCGCGCCGAGCAGGACACCGCTCGACACCGGCCGGTGCTCGCGCGCGAAACGCAGCGCCAGCACCGCGCAGAGCATCGCCAGCACGTCGTCGACGTGCACGGATCCCACGGCCAGGTACATCCAGGCGGGCAGGAACGCGATCCCGGTGATCGTCACCCGCAGGGTGACGATGCGGCGGTCGAGGTGGGGGCAGGCGTCTACGGCGATCCGGTGGATCTGCCACAGGATGACCAGCCCGACCGCCGCCCCGAGAAGTTGCCCGGCGAACAGCGCGAGCGTGGGCCCGGCCGGAAGCAAGATCAGCGTCGCCAGAAAGGCCAGTGGCCCGATCTGCAAAATCGGCGCGGCCGCGTAGAGGTGCAGCCCCCCGGCCTTGTCGTCGAGGTCCGCCAGCGCGGTAGCGCCCTGGACGAAGAAGTGCCACGATCCTCCGCCGTGCACCGCCATCACGACGAACCAGTACAGGGCGTACAACCCCAGGGCATTCGTCATGAGGTGGGTGCGGACCAGAACCGCCGATCGATACATGGGCAGGAACGTAGAAACGCCGAGCTGACGAAGACCTGATGGCCGCACTCACCGGCGGTCTCCGGCAAGCGCGGCCCGGTCCCCTGATGCTCGGTGTCTTCGCCGAGTTCGAACGCGGAACCATCATCGACCGGGTCATCAGCGGAATGAAGCGCAAAGCCGCCAAGGGCCTCTGGACCGGCGGTGGACGGCCCTTCGGCTACCGCGTCGACCGCGACGCCGACCGCCTCACCCCGGTCCCGGCCGAGGCTGCCCTCGTCCAACGAATCTTCGACCTCTACACACGCGAACGACTCGGCACCAAAGCCATCGCCACCCGGCTCAACAACGACGGCCTGCGCACCCGAGCCGGCAAAGCCTGGTCCGCGCACACCATCGAACTCCTCCTCACCAACCGCATCTACCTCGGCGAGAAGAACTTTCGCGACATCACCGTCCCCGGCGCCCACCCGCTCACCGGACTCCTCCGCTGCCGCCAATGCGGACGCGGCTACATCGGCACCTCAGCCCGCGGCCGCAGCGCCACCTACCGCTACTACACCTGCTGGAGCCGCGCCCGCTACGGCACCCACGCCGGATGCGACGTCCACCGCTACTACGCCGACGAACTCGACACCGCCGTCATGAACGCCCTGGGACCGTCCGAGTCAAGCACCGCGCAGAAAGTTCGACAAAGCCAAGGCACTCCGAAACCGCAGTCTTCAACCGACCGCAGTTGAAACGCCAGCTAGCCGACCGACTCGGGCTGCGCTGCATCGAGCCCGGTCGAATCGATGGCGCCGAGTTGCCTGAGCAGGTTGCGGTTGTCGTATTGCACCCACTCCTCGACGAGGCGGCCGTACTCGTCGAACTGGAAGATGTTGATGATCGCCCAGACCAGCCGCGCACCTGTCGGCGCCAGCGGCCGCCCGGCGGGTGAGTCCCGGTACTCGCGGGCGAACGTCCCCTCGATCCATGTCTGGCACGCCATCAGATTGCCCTCGGCCAGCAGGATCCCGCGGCGGATCGAACGGTCGTCGAAAGCTTCCCGGAAACCGGCGAACAGCTCCGCGAGGCCGTCGTAGTCGGCCATCGCGCCGTCGGGCCCGTGCCAGCGGAACTTCTCGGTGTCGAAGTAGGAGGCCTGCTCGACCGGGTCGGCCCCGGACACCTCCAGCTCGCCGGCCCGGTTGAGACGGGTGATCAGTTCGTCACGGGTGAAACTCATCGGTCCTCCATCGGCTCGAGCCGGCACCTCGGTTCGGAACTCACCGTAGGAAGCACGTGCTCCGGGAGACTTGAACGACGACGACACCCGAGGCGGATATCCGCGACAGCGGCCAGTGCGGCTCGCCTCCAGGTGTCGAGAAGCCCAGCGGCGGGAAGAGAACCGGCAACCCGCCTGGCTAGCGCCGATGCTGGACAGGAGTAATGCCGGCGCCGTACAGGTGGAGTTGCCGAATGCTGAGCAATCCCGGAACGACGACGTACTCGCTGGACACCCGCGCTATCGGCGCCGCGGACCTGCCGGCGTTCCTGTCCGAATGGCAAGACCGCATGGGGCCCGCCTTCCGGTTGCCGTCCTACGAACCCGCGACGATGGCCGATTTCCGGGTTCGGTTCCGGACCGTAGCCATGCCCGACGTGCTGGTCCACCGCCAGGAAAGCTACTCACGCCTGCGCACCGCCGACGGACCGGACGCCGCCGGCGCGATCGTGCTGTACATCCTGCACAACGGTGAGATGGTGTTCGACGCCCCGCACGCCCGCGATCGACACACCGTGCCGAGCAACGGATTCCTGCTTCGCCGCCTGATGCGTTCCTCGGGGGTGACGTCCGGCCCCCAGGTACTCGGCACGGCCATTACGCTGCCTGAATCCGACCTCGGGCCGCTCCTCGGCGACCGGAAGATCAGCGGCTCCCTCGACACCGCTGAGATGCTCCTGCTCAACGCCCACGCCGACATGATCTGGCGGCACGGAGCGGAGTTGAGCCCCGTCGGCGCTCAGGCCGCCCGCGACGCGCTCGTCGAACTGGCGAAAGCGGTCGTGCGCGGCGCCGTCGACCACACCGAGACGCAGCTCGCCCCGGCGCTCGTCCGGACCGCGAAGTCCCTCGCCGACCGCCGGCTGACCGACCCCCGGCTCAGCGCCACGACGCTCGCCCACGCGCTCAACGTCTCCGTCCGCACGCTGCAACGCGCGTTCGCCGCCGACGACGAATCGGTCGCCGCCTACATCCGCACCCGACGCCTCGAAGAGGCCCGCCGTGACCTCACCAACCCCGCCGGACGGCTGACGATCACCGAGATCGCCGCCCGCTGGCAGTTCGCCGACAGCGGCCACCTCAGCCGGGCCTTCAGACAGCACTACGGGCAGACGCCCACTGAGTACATCCGCGCGTCGCGGATCTCCGAACCACCTGTCGCCGAGGTTCAAGTCCCGGTGCGCTGACGCTGCCTACCGTCCGGTCGAGGCAACTCGATCGGAAGGAGTTCTCGCAGTGACCATGGCCGACAGCCGCGACATGGTCGGGGCACACGACATGTTCCGACTGCACTTCGGCGCCTTACCCGGCCTCGTCCGGGGAGTCGCCCCGGGCGACACGGAACGCGCTGCGATCGTGAGCGAACACGCGCAGTTGCTGACCGTACTGATCGACGGGCATCACGGCGCCGAAGACGACCACGTCTGGCCCAAGCTGCACGCACGCTGCCCCGACCAAGTCCAGACACTGGTCAGCACGATGGAAGCCCAGCACACTCAGATCCACGGTGCGCTGGAGGAGTTGGCCGCCGGCGCCCAGCGCTGGGCGGCCTCCGCCGATCAGGCCGAGCGTGAATCGCTGGCCGCGGTGGCCGAACGCCTGGATGCGGCGCTGATCGAGCATTTCGCGCTCGAAGAGGCCCGTGTCCTGACGCTGATCGACGCCTACCTCACCGACGAGGAATGGAAGGCGTCGGTGGCCTCCTCGGCCGTCAAGCTCACCCCGGACCAGAGCGTCCTGGCCGTGGGCATGCTGATCGACCGGGCCGACGAATCGATGCGGGAGATCCTGCGCGAGGGCGCGCCGCCGGAGTTCTGGGAGGAAGCCCGACCGGCAGCTCTGCGCGCCTATCGCTCCTACGCCGAGAGGGTCTACCGATGACGCCGCTCACCGAAGGCCCCGAGTACGAGGCCGCCCGCACTGGCCTACCGCAATACCGCCGACTCGCTGCACCGCGAACGCCGCGAATTCGCCTTGACTTCCCTCGCGCACCCTGACCTTCGGCTCGACGACGTTGATGAGGCCGGCGCCGTGGCGCTGCTACTGCGGCGATACCTCTCCGCGTTCGGGCCTGCCAGCATCGTCGACTTCCGATGGTGGTCCGGACTCACGCACCGCCGAGCCGCTGCCGGCCGACCACGTTGCCCTGCTGGCTTACGAAGACCCGGCTCTGAAGGGCTACTTCGGCACCCGCAGCCGCTACGTCGACGACCGATACCGCACCGCCTTGTTCAACACCATCGGCGAAGCCAGAGCGAGGATCACCGCCGCCGGCCGATGCGTAGGAGTTTGGCGATTCGATCGCCTCTCGCGCCCACCTTCGTCGACACGTTCGCGCCACTTCCCCCCGCTCAGCAGCGCGCACTCGTCGAGCAGGCCGACCGAATGACGGAATTTCTCCGTTCCGAACCCAGCTGAACAGCCGCTTCTCGCAACATCAGGCGCATCCTGCCCCCATCGCCACAGCAGGCACCGATAGTCTCGGCGGTGCCCCACAGAACGATCGTGGACGTCCAAGTCCTGCTCGTCCGAGACGGCCAGGTGCTGCTCTCCCAGCGCCGCGGCGGATACGCCGCCGGACAATGGCATATGCCCTCCGGAAAGCTCGAGCCCGACGAATCGATCGAGCACGCCGCGATCCGCGAGGCGCGCGAAGAAGTCGGCGTCGACCTCGACCCCGCCGCGCTTCGATGCGTCCACGCCTCGCACGTGCTACCGCCCGGCGAGGATCCTCGGGTCGGGTTCTTCTTCGAAGCGACTGCTTGGACCGGCGAGCCCGCGAACCGGGAGCCGGAGAAATGCTCCGCCATCGGCTGGTTCGACCTGGATCACCTCCCGGACGGCATGGTTCCGTACCCGGCCGCCGGCCTCCTGGCCTACCGCGACGGTGTCCCGTTCGCAGTCGACGGATGGAGCGAATCGGACGATCGGCCCGCCGACGCGACCCGCTACAGCGTCCTCACCTGAGTCGAGCCTGCAATCTGAAGACTGCGATCGATACCAGTACCAGGGTATTCAGGTCAGTCTCTTAGGCGAGCGCCGCGACGATGGCCTCGGCTCGGCCTGCTCCAGCTCCACCCGCCGCCGATCCCATCGCTCAATCAACGCTGCGTTCCGCCCACGTACTGCTGGCCACACCTCAGCCATCGGCAAGGAACGACCCGTGAGCCCCTCCCTGCACGACATCCGGCGCGTCGAGCCCTACAGCGCCCGCAAGTCGGTGCTCTCGTTCCTCGCGAACAAGGTCGGCGTCAAAGACACGATCCTGCAAGCGTGGGCCCGTCACTCCGACGGGTCGGTTACTGAGCGTTTCTACATTCATACGACGGTCGACGATCTGACGGTCGCCTCGGACGCGTCGCAACAGCGAGAGCAAGAGAGGCACTCCCCGGCAAACCGGAAAGTGCCTCTGACCTGCTAGAACATCGGTGGGCGATACTGGGATCGAACCAGTGACCTCTTCGGTGTGAACGAAGCGCTCTCCCCCTGAGCTAATCGCCCTCAGGGACGCTCACACCATACTAGATCCCCTCAGCTGAAGGGGAATCCGGTCCAACCACTGAGCCGCAGCGACGTCAACAGCGTCGCCACCAACAGCAAGAACCCCAACACCCCGAACCCCATCCGAACCGCTAGCGGTTGCCTCAGGACCCACCGCGTCCAGGCCGCCACCGCGTCGCGCGTGAAGTGCAGCAATCGGCGCGCCCAGGTGAACTCCGTCGACAGGATCCCCAGACCGGCGATCACCACGAGCCACCCCGGCCCGGGCGCCGGCACCATGATCAGCCCGACGATCACGACGAGCACCCCCGACGATCGTCACGAACACCCGGTACGGGAAGCCGAACACCGGGTGCGACCGGGCCGGCTCGTGCAGTCGATCGCGGAAGAAAACGCCGAACGCCACGGCCCGAACGGTGACCGGGTGCGCGCGGACCCGGTCGACAAACGTCGGCGAGGCCTCCGGCGGCCGCTCCGGACTCTCGATCACGTCCTACTCCCAGGCTCGATTCCGCCCTCACGGTAGTCCAGGACCACCATCGGCAGCCCGGCCGTCGTCCTGAATCCAACACGGGTGGCATGACCAGCGGGTTCACCGGGAAAGACACTCGATGGACGCCAGCCGAACGATCCTCGGCCGGCGCCCGCATCTCTCCGCAACCTCACTCGTTGTGGTCTTTGAGCCACGGAGCGCTGAGTTTGCGTAGTGGTCAGACCGGGAAGAACGGGTATGGGTTCGCGCCCGCGTTCGACGCGTGCGGACGTGCAGAAAGGTGCCGACGATGGGGATCGCACAGCCGACTCGGGTCCAGGTGGATGTGTCTTTGCGCCTGGTTGTGCCGGAGGGGTCGTCGCTGCCGGTTAAGGCCAGCCTCCGATACGAGCCTGAGGATCCCTATGCGGTTCACGTGATATTTCATGCCGGCAGTACCGAGGCGAGCGGTGAGGTCTCCTGGTCGTTCGCCCGCCAGCTGCTCGCAGACGGCATGACCGAGCCCACCGGCATCGGCGACGTCCGCGTCTGGCCCTGGCAGGCGGCCAACGGGCCGTCGGTCGCGCTCGCTCTCTCCTCTCCTGACGGCCACGCACTGTTCGAGGTGCCGAGACTGGCGCTCGGCGACTTCCTGGGCCGTACCTACCGGCAGGTCCCCGAGGGCGCGGAGAGCGTCCATCTCGACATCGACGGTGCGCTCGCCGCGCTCCTCGGCTCGTACGGCAGCGAACCTCGCTGACCTGAGCTCACCACAGGGCTGCCGCGCTTCACGCGCGGCAGCCCTTACGTTTTGCGACTTCATTGTTGCCCATCGTAAGCAACATGCGCCGTTGTTCGCCCGCCTCTGCGCAACCTTGGCGTGTTGCAATTCTCTTGCGGACGCGGCGCGCAGCGCGCCGCCGGCCAGGCTGACAACGGCTCGTA
Source organism: Cryptosporangium phraense (assembly GCF_006912135.1). Taxonomy (NCBI): domain Bacteria; kingdom Bacillati; phylum Actinomycetota; class Actinomycetes; order Cryptosporangiales; family Cryptosporangiaceae; genus Cryptosporangium; species Cryptosporangium phraense. Next base: position 171,350 of record NZ_VIRS01000005.1, read on the forward strand.
ACCTGCGCTTTACCGCAGTTGCGGGCAGTGCTCATCGACGTGCCGTGGCGGTGGGTGGTCGGCGACACGTCCCCCGGGTTTGAACCTCGCCCGGGGACTCAGCTACAGTTCTCCCTGCCAGCAACGAACGGGGCAGCCCGGTCGGAGCGAAGCACATGCGGACGTGGCTCAGTTGGTAGAGCATCACCTTGCCAAGGTGAGGGTCGCGGGTTCGAATCCCGTCGTCCGCTCGACAGGCGCCCTCGGGCGTAACTGCCGGGCCGCTAGCGGCACAGTAGTGACACCGGCGGCGTGGCCGAGTGGCTTAGGCAAGGGCCTGCAAAGCCCTGTACGCGGGTTCGATTCCCGCCGCCGCCTCGGGCGATTAGCTCAGTGGGAGAGCGCTTCCTTGACACGGAAGAGGCCACTGGTTCAATCCCAGTATCGCCCACCACGTTCAACCAGGTCAGAGGCTTACAGCCTCTGACCTGGTTCCGCTTTACGGGGCCGATGTGTCGCTGGGCCACGCTCGTCTTGATCGCGGCGACGCTGGTCGCCGCGACTTCACCGACGTCGGCTCGCTAGAGATCTGAACCCTGTCACCCCAGGGCGATGCCGTCGTCGCGGCCGGGGCGCCATCGGGGTCGTCGCCGCGATCAGTGGCGTCCCGGCGGCCGACCCCTCTGCCGATCGAGCTCGTCGCGTTGGGCCGCTGCAGCCGCGACAGCACTGATCCACGCCGCTTCGTCCTCGTCACGCCCGTCGGCTCGGTAGTCGGAACAACGCCCGGCCAGGGCGCCGGCGCAACGTTCAGATGGCGACCGGCGTGAGGGCGCGAGCCGTGGCCGCGAGCGCCTCGGGAACGATGCGGTAGTACGCCCACTTGCCGCGCTGCTCCCGGGTGACCAGTCCCGCGTCAGCCAGCAGCTTCATGTGGTGCGAAACCGTCGGCTGGGCCAGACCGACCGGCTCGGTCAGGTCGCAGATGCACGCCTCACCGTCCACCGACGCGGCGATCAGCGACACCAGACGGACGCGGGTCGGATCGGCGAGCGCCTTGAAGACCCGGGCCAGTGCGGTCGCCGCGTCCTCGCTCAGCGCGCCGCCGGTGACCGGCGAGCAGCAGGCGTCGACGGCGAGGGGCAACGGCGTCCGGGCGGTCACGGAAGTCAGTCTGCCACTCGCATTGACACACGTCGATATGAGAACCAGGCTTGGACGCATTCAAGTTCATCGATGCGAAGGGGGTGTGTGGTGCTCGATCTTCCGGTCGTCGTCATCGGCGCCGGCCCGCAGGGGCTGGCTGCGGCGGCACAGCTGCGTGAGCGCGGGCTCACGCCGCTGGTTCTCGAAGCGGGGCCAGTAGCAGCCCACGCGGTGAGCCAGTGGGCGCACGTCCGCCTGTTCTCGGGCTGGAACGAGTTGGTGGACCCGGGCGCCGCCCGGCTCCTCGAACCGACCGGTTGGACCGCTCCGGCTGGGGGCTGTCCGACGGGCGGCGAGTGGATCTCGTCGTACCTGGCTCCGCTGGCCGCCGCACTCGGCGACGTGGTCCGGCTCGGCGCACGCGTCACCGGGGTGTCCCGCAAGGGCCGTGACCGCCTGGTCGACGCCGGCCGCGACGAGCAGCCATTCACCGTCCACGTGACCTACGCCGACGGTGCCGAAGAGAAGATCGACGCGCGCGCGGTCATCGACGCGTCCGGCACGTGGGCCTCGCCGAACCCCGCCGGAGCCGACGGGCTGCCCGCGCTGGGCGAGCAGGCCGCCGCCACCGCCGGCCTCGTCACCTATCTGCCGCCCGGGCAGGTCGAGCACTTCGCCGGCCAGCACGTGGCCGTCGTCGGCGCCGGGCACTCGGCGATGACCGCGATCATCCAGCTCGGCGCACTCGCTGAAGCACACCCGGAGACTCGTGTGTCGTGGGTCGTTCGGCGCGGCAGCACTGGCATCTCGTTCGGCGGTGGCACCGCGGACGAGCTCCCCCAGCGCGGCGCGCTCGGGCTCGGCGCCAAGGCTGCTGTCGACAAGGGCTACGTCGAACTCGTCGACGGATTCCGTACCGACCGGATCGTCGTCACCGACGGACGCGCGGTGCTGATCAGCGAGACCGGGACCGAGCTCGCTCCGGCCGACCACGTGGTCGTCCTCACCGGTTTCCGACCGGATCTCTCGTTCCTGAGCGAAATGCGCCTCGACCTCGACACCACGCTTCAGGCACCGGTGCGCATCGCGGCCGAGGTCGATCCGAACCTCCACAGCTGTGGAGACGTCCGCGCGACCGGAGCCGCCGACCTCGCGCACCCGGAGAAAGACCTGTATCTGGTCGGCATGAAGTCGTACGGCCGTGCGCCGACGTTCCTGGCCATGACCGGCTACGAGCAGGTCCGCTCGGTGGCGGCTGAGCTGGCCGGCGATCACGAGGCCGCCGCGCGCGTCGAGCTGGTCCTGCCCGAAACCGGCGTCTGTGGCGGAAGTGGCGCGTTCGATGACCCCGAGGCCGCCACCGGTGGCTGCTGCGGCGCTCCCGAGTTGCTGACGCTGACCGTCGCTCCCCGGTGAGGGTGCCGCGTGGTTCCGGTCAGGATCTGGCCCGGTGACCGACCGGCTCACCCGTGCGCGGCTGCCCACCCCGAGTTCCGAGGACGTGGCGTCTCGGCGACGGGAGCTGGGGTGGGCGCTGCGGGCGCTCTGCATGACCGAGACCGTTTCCTACGGAGTGCTGTACTACGCGTTTCCGGTGCTGGCCGGGTCGATCACCGCCGACACCGGCTGGTCGGTCACGGCGATCACCGCGGACTTCTCGGCCGCGCTGGTCGTCGCGGGGCTGGCCGGTGTGTTCGTCGGCCGGCTGCTGGATCGGCACGGTCCGCGCTGGGTGATGACCGGAGCCTCGATCCTCGGGGTCGTCTCGGTGGTCGTGATCGCGACCGCCCCGACGTTCTGGGTCTTCACGGTCGGGTGGTTGCTGGCCGGCGTCGCGATGTCCGGGGTGTTCTATCCCCCCGCGTTCACCGCCGTCACGGTCTGGTTCGGCCCCGATCGGCTGCGCGCGCTCACCGCGATCACGCTGCTGGCCGGTCTGGCCAGCACGATCTTCGCGCCGCTGACCGCCGCGCTGAACGCGCACCTGTCCTGGCGGGCGACGTATCTGGTGCTCGCGGTGGTGCTGGCCGTGCTGACCGTCCCCGCCCATCTCATCGCGTTGCGTCCCGCGTGGCGCCACCCGGAGCCCTCCCGGGCCGAGCCCGACGCGCCGGACCCGGAGTCGCAGTCGGTCGACCGTGGGGTGTTCGTGCTGCTGGCGGCCGCGTTCACCATCGTCGACCTGTGCGTCTACGCCACGATCGTGGGCACGGTCCCGCTGATCGAGGAGCGGGGGTTCTCCACGGCGGCGGCTTCGTGGGCGCTCGGGATAGCCGGGCTCGGCCAGGTCCTCGGCCGGCTCGGGTATGCGCGCCTGGCTCGCCACGTCGCACTGCGGACGCGGACCGTCGCGATCTTCGGGGTCAGCGTGATCACCACCGCGTTGTTCGCCGTGCTACCCGGCCCGTATGCGCTGCTGGTGGTCGTCTCGCTAGTGGCGGGCAACGCGCGGGGATTGACGACGCTGCTCTCGGCCACGGCGATCTCCGACCGGTGGGGCACCCTGCGCTACGCCCGGCTCAACGGCGTGTTCAACGCTCCGCTGACGATCGCGTCGGCGGTGGCGCCGTTCATCGGTGCGGGTGTCGCCGCGGTGTTCGGCGGCTATCCGGCCGCGTTCGGCGCGTTCGCCGCGCTCGGGCTGGTGGCGGTGCTCCTGGTGATTCGCCGCAGGTGAGCAGGCCGGCGTCGGGCCGGACGGTCAGTTCGATGCTGGTGCGCGGTCCGGTTGCCGGGGGTCGTTGATCGTCGGCACGACCGCGTCGGAGGCATCCGCTGCGGTAAGGGTCGGGTAGAGCAGCCAGACCAGTCCGACGCCGACGATCAGGCCACCGACGACTTGAGCCACCACGAACGGCAGCACCGAGCCCGGAGCGATCCCAGCGAAGGTGTCGGACAAGGTCCGGCCGATCGTGATCGCGGGATGGTCGAACATCAGGATCAGCGCGAACAACCCGGCCGCCGTCGCGGCCGCGTTCTCCGACAACTGCATGCCGACGTCGGTCGACAGCTGGGTGGCCGCGATGCCCGACCCGACGACCACCGCGGCCAACACCGCGCTTCCGACGAACTCCGCCGCGACGGGTCGCACTGACGCCGACGTCTTGACTCCGGACATTGCTCAACGATACTTGACTCAACAGTTCCTGAGGCAATAGTGGACGGGGCGAACAGTGGACGAGGACCTGCGTCGGCGGGCCGCGATGCACGCGGCGCTGGGAGAGCCGGTGCGGCTCGCGCTGGTCGACCGGCTGTCTCTCGGCGATGCCTCACCCGGGGAGCTCGCTCGCGAGGCGGCCCTCGCGACCAACCTGCTGGCGCATCATCTGCGCGTACTGGAGGACGCGGGGGTCATCCGTCGGCGGCGTTCGGACGGCGACCGGCGCCGCAGCTACGTCCAGCTCGTCGACGACCCGCTGGTCGCCGTAGTGGCCACCGCTGCGCCCATCGACGAGGAGGTCGGCCGGGTGGTGTTCGTCTGCACGCAGAACACTGCCCGCTCGCAGCTCGCCGCCGCGGTCTGGGCTCGGCGCAGCCCGATCCCGGTCGCCTCGGCCGGGACTCATCCGGCCGACCGGGTCCACCCTCGTGCGGTCCGTACCGCACACCGGCACGACCTCGACCTGGACACCGCCGGTACCCGGCACCTGTCCCAGGTCACCCGGCCGGGCGACCTACTCGTGGCCGTCTGCGACAACGCGTACGAAGAACTCACCGTCCGACCGGCCGACCCGCCCGCGGGCGAACGGATCCGGCTGCACTGGTCGGTCCCCGACCCGGCCGCCCACGACAGCGACGACGCGTTCGAGGACGCCTACCAGCAGATCAGCGGCCGCGTCGACCGGCTCGCCCACGCGCTGAGCGCCTGACCGTCCAGAACTCCCGGCGGCCAGGGAGCCGCCGAAAGGAGAGACCACCGAATGACCGCGAAGCCCAGTGTTCTGTTCGTCTGCGTCCACAATGCCGGCCGGTCCCAGATGGCGGCCGGATGGGTTGCGCATCTGGCCGGGGACACGGTCGAGGTGCGTTCGGCCGGGTCGGCGCCGGCGGAGTCGATCAACCCGGTCGCGGTTGAGGTCATGCGCGAGGTCGGCATCGACATCACCGATCAAAACCCGAAGCTCCTCACGGTCGACGCCGTGCAGGCGTCCGACGCCGTGGTCACCATGGGGTGCGGCGATGCCTGCCCGGTCTTCCCGGGTAAACGCTATGAGGACTGGGCCTTGACCGACCCGGCCGGTCAGGGCATCGAGGTCGTCCGGCAGGTTCGTGACGAGATCCGCCTCCGCGTCGAGAAGCTTCTCGCCGAACTGCGAGCGGTGACGCCGACCAACTGGCCGGGGCGGTCCCCGGCGTGGTGATCGGCGCGGTCGTGCGGGCGTCCCTGCTGCCCGGGGTTTGACCTGACTCCCCGGGCTCAACGGACCATGGCCAGCACATCGCGCACCAGCCGCTGGGCGTCCCCCTCGTCCGTCGGGAGGGCGAACACCACTCGGTAGTACAGCGGCGCGACCACGTGGTCGAGGATCTGCGAGACCGTCGGGGCGGTCTCGCCCCTCGCCTCAGCGCGGCGCACCATCTCGGCCGCCTGCTCGCGCCGCGCCTGGGTCACCAGGCACGCCGCCACGATCTCGACGCGCGCCGCCACCATCGCCCGCAGGAAGCGCACCCGCTCCGGGCGGGTGATGTCGCGGGCGATCGCGCCGGCCCACTCGGTCAGGTCTCCGGCCAGCGATCCGGTGTCGGGCACCGACTCGCCGACGCGGGTCAGCGCGGCCACGCTGACCTCCTCGAGCAGCGCGTTCACATCGCTCCAGCGGCGGTACAGCGTCGTCGGGTTGACGCCGGCCCGCTCGGCGATGGCCGGGAAGCTGATCTTCTCGGCGCCCTCGCCCACCAGCTCGCCGACCGCCGTGTAGATCGCGGCCAGCACCCGGCTGCTCCGTCCGCCGGGGCGGCTCGCCGCTTCTCGGGTGGCCATCCACTCAGTTTACGCAAAGTTCTTGGCTTTAACGCTGTTGCGGCCTACCGTCGCAAAAGCAAAGCAAATTGCTTTAAGAAGGGAGGGTCATGTTCAACCGCTCCGCCTCGTTCTTCGTGGCGGCCGCCGCGGGCTCGGCGACGTTGACGGCCGCCTCCGCGCCGTCCCCGCTCTACCCCGTCTACCAGCGCCTGTGGGGCTTCTCCGCGTTCACGCTGACGGTCGTCTTCGCGGTCTACGTCTTCGCGTTGCTGGCCGCGCTGCTGACCGTCGGCTCGCTCTCCGATCGGGTCGGGCGCCGGCCGGTCGCCTGCGGAGGGCTGATCCTGCTCGCAGTGGGGATGGTGCTCTTCGCGACCGCCGGAGGCGTCGGCGGCCTGGTGGCGGCGCGGATCGTGCAGGGGCTCGCGGTCGGCGTGACGGCCGGCACAACCACGGCCCTGATCACGGATTCGGCGCCGAACCTGCGCGTCGGCTCGATCGTCAGCAGCGCGGTCCCGGCCCTGGGCATCGCGATCGGGTCGGTGCTCGCCGGCGCGCTCGTGGAGTTCGCCCCGCTGCCTCGCCAGCTCGTCTTCTGGATCCTCGCCGTCGTCTATCTGGTGCTGGCGGGGATGGTCTGGTTCATTCCCGAGGCGGCCCGGCCCCGGCCGGAGACCCCGCTCTGGCGGTCGCTGCTGCCCAGCGCCGGGCTCCCACCGGTCGTGCGGCTGGTCTTCCTGGCGCTGGTTCCCTCGATCGCCGCGACCTGGGCGCTCGCCGGGCTGTACCTGTCGCTCGGGTCGTCCGTCGTCAGCACGCTTCTCGACGTGCGCAGCCACTTCGTCGTCGGCATCGTGCTCGGGGTGTTCTTCGTCGCGGGCGTGTCCGGCACGGTCGTGCCGTCTCACCTGCGCGATCGGCTCGGCTATGGAACGCTCGCGGTGGGCGTGCTGGTCACGATCGTCGCGACGCTGACCGGTTCGTTGCCGCTCTACGCGGTCGGCTCGGTGGTCGCGGGATTCGGCTTCGGCGCGTCGTTCCGGTCGGCCGTCCACGCGCTCGGCGAGGCGGCGCCGGCCGCCCGGCGGGGCGAGGTGTTCGCCACTATGTACATCGTCAGCTACCTGGCCTTCAGCGTGCCCGCGCTGGCGGCCGGGCTCGCCGTCGAGCGGTTCAGGCTCGAACCGACCGTGGTCACCTACGGGGTGTTCGAGGTTCTGCTGGTGGCGGCGGCCGCGCTCGTCCACCGCCGGCCGACCGGCGGGAACGAGCCCGCGGCTCACCCGCTGGTCTCCCGTCAGTTCGGCCCGACGCATTACCTCGACTGTGGACCGGCCGACGGTCCGCTGATGATCTTCCTCCACGGCTGGCCGGCCATCGGTCTGTTCTGGCGCGCCCAACTGGAGGCGTTCGCGGCCGACGGCTGGCGCTGCGTCGCCCCCGACCTCCGCGGCTACGGCGGGTCGTCCGCTCCGGCCGGCCGGGACGCCTACGCGATCCGGGAGGTCGTGGCCGACCTGGCCGAGCTTCACGACCACCTCGGCGGCGAGCCGGCCATCTGGGTCGGCCACGACTGGGGCAGCATCGCGGCCGGTGCGGTGGCCGCTCACGAACCCGAGCGGTGCCGTGGTCTCGTGCTGACCTCGTGGGCGTACTTCCCCCGCGCCAACAGCCTGGCCACCCTCGTGCCGCTCGTCGACCGGACGATCTACCCGGCCGACCGGTACCCGGACGGGCAGTGGGACTACTACCGCTACTACACGACGCACTTCGAGACCGCGGTCAGCGACCTCGACGCCGACCCCGCGGCCTCGCTGGCCTCGATCTATCGATCGGGCCGCCCCGAGGCGGTCGGCGACGTCTCGCCGTTGGCGACGGTCACCCGCACCGGCGGCCGCTTCGGCGCCGCCCACCACGCTCCGCCGACCGACCCCGACGAGAACCTCTGGCCCCCGGCCGACTTCGACGCGCTGGTCCGGGCCTTCGAGGCCCAGGGCTTCGGTCCGGCCTGCGCCTGGTACACGAACGACGACGCCAACGTCGCCTACGCTCGCGAAGCCGCCCACGGCGGACGCCTGTCGCAGCCCGTGCTGTTCATCAACGGCGAATGGGACGCGATCTGCGACATCACCGGAAACCGCCAGGGCGACCCGATGCGGGCCGCCTGCGCGGATCTCACGGTGATCTCGCTGCCCGCCGGACACTGGCTGCCCCTGGAACGCAAGGCCGAGCACATCCGAGCCGTCCGCTCCTGGCTGGCGAGCAAGGACCTGACCGGTCCCCCAGGGCGGCGAGCTGCCCAGCCGCACCCTGCGTAGCTGAGCCGCCCTAACAGTCGACCGGCGGCGTCCGGGGATCCGGCCGGTCGGCGACGGAGGTGATCACCTCTCGGGCGACGTCGTCGATCGAGTGCCCGGTCCACAGGCCACGCAGACGGAGCCGGCCCAACGCCTGGTCGGCGGCCGCCGTCGTCGAGAACGATCGCGACCCCGTCGGCCGTGTCGAGCTGACGGAGGGCGGCGGCGCAGGTCGCGTCCGCCCACCCGTTCCAGCGCGCGGCGTCGACGCGCGCGGTGACGGCCCGCCACAGCTGACCGCGCTGGGGGTACCCACCCGGCCGGCGCTGGTGTCGCACGCGGCCGCTGCGCCGCGCGTCGGTGCGACGCACGTTACTCCGCCGCCGACGGACATCGGGGCCGACGCCGACGACCTTGACTGTGTTCCCAGGACATGGCGTGCAATGGTCCCCATCCGTCGCGAGAATGTGGAGGTGGACATCCGATGAGGCGGCAACTCACGATTCCCCGGGGTCCGATCGAGCTGGCCGGCGATCTGTACCTGCCCGACGGCCCCGGCGGGACCGCCGACCCGCTTCGCGCCGTCGTGGTCTCGATACCGGGCAGCAGCGTCAAGGAGCAGATCGGCGCGAACTACGCGTCCCGTCTGGCCGCCGGGGGCATCGCCGCGCTCACGTTCGACCCCGGCCACCAGGGCCAGAGCAGCGGTGAGCCGCGTGATCTCGAGGACCCGTACCGGCGCAGCGAAGACATCTCGTACGCGATCGACGCGCTCAGCACGGTCCCGGCAATCGACCCGCAGCGCATCGGCGTCCTCGGCATCTGCGCCGGCGGCGGTTACGCGATCCACGTGGCCCGCACCGACCACCGCATCCGGGCGGTCGGCGCGGTCGACCCCGGCGAGATCGGCGCGTCGTTCCGCGGCTTCCAGCCGGACGGGCCGGTGGCCGCGCTCGACGCCCTGGCCGCCGCGCGCATCGAGGAGACCCGTACCGGCCGGCTGACCCGGGAGAACTGGCTCCCCGACACGATGGCCGACGCCGAGGCGGCCGGCGTCACCGACGTCGATCTCCTCCAGGCGGTCCGGTACTACCGCACCGGACGCGGCCACGACGAGCACTCGACGAACCGCCGGCTGTCCCGGGGCGACTCGCTGCTGCTCGGCTTCGACGCCTTCCACCTGGTCGACCAGCTGATGACCCAGCCGCTGCTGCTCGTCCTGGCCGAGCACCTCGACGGGACCGGCTTCGACGAGTCCGGCGAGCGGCTCTGGTCGCTGGCCCCCAACCGGGTCGACCGCCTGGTGATCAAGGGTGCCCGCCACTACGAGATGTACGACGTCCCCGACTACGTCGACGGGGCGGTCGAGCGGCTCGTCGGCTTCTACACCGACCACCTCTGACCGAGGGACCGCTCACCCCGAGGTTCGGTCGCCCTCGCGAGACGGTGAGCGAGCCGGTTGGCCCGGGTGAGCACGTCGCGCTGGGCCGGGTTGTAGAGCGCCTCCACCGCGTCCAGGAACGCGCTCTTCGCCGCGCTCTCGCCCTGCGTCAGGTGCCCGGACGGGCCGGTCAGCCACGGGTAGTCGATCAGGTCCTGGGCGATGATCTTGCCGAGCCTTTCGGCGATGTTCTGCCGGGTGGGCTCGTCCGCGTCCGGAGGCAGGGCGTCGAATTCCGCGTTGACCGGGTCGGATCTGCTCTCCGCGATCCGACGGAGGTCTTTCATGGCGTCCTCGTCGTACAGACGGCTGTAGAGGTGCAGGAGCGACGTGTCGGTCGCGGGCAGGCGTCGGGCGACGGACGCGAAACCAGAGGGGGCGTCGGCCGGCGCGCCGTCGCGCAGGACGGCGGCGATGTCGGAGCGAGCCTTGCGCAGGCGTTCGATCTCGGCCGCGAGCTCGGCGTCGACCCGGCGCAGCACCTCCGGCGGGACCTCGCCGTCCAGCAGACGGGCCGCGCCGATGTCGGACAGCGGCACCCCGAGCTCGACGAGCCGCCGGATGCGCAGCAGGCAGACGAGGTGCGGTACGCCGTACTGCTTGTACCCGTTGGAGCGGCGTTCCGGCTCGTCGAGCAGCCCGAGCCGGTGGTAGTGCCGGATGGTGTTCACGGTGGTGCCGGCGAGATCGGCGAGCTCCCGAGTGCTCCAGGCCACCCGCGGACGCTAACAGGTCGAAACTGAAGGAGGCGCGTCATGAACTGGCCGAGTCTGCAGGTCTCGGAGTGGACCCCCACCCGCGACACCCTGCACATGTGGACGCAGATCGTCGGCAAGATCCGGATGGCGCACGCGCCCCTGGTGAACCACTGGTGGCAGGTGACCCTGTACGTCAGCCCGCGCGGCCTGACGACGTCGACCATCCCGCACCGCGGCGGCGCGTTCGAGATCGAGTTCGACTTCCTCGGCCACCGGCTGGAGATCCGCAGCAGCGACGGCGGCACGCGGAGCCTCCCGCTGCGGCCGATGCCGGTCGCCGAGTTCTACGCCCGTCTCCTCGACCTGCTCGACCAGCTCGGGATCGAGGCACCGATCCGGCCGTACCCGAACGAGGTCGATCCGGCGATCCCGTTCGCCGAGGACCACGAGCACGCGTCCTACGACGGTGACGCGGTCGTGCTGTTCTGGCGGCAGCTCCTGCAGGCGAACCGGGTGCTGGGCGAGTTCCGGTCGCACTTCGTCGGCAAGGTCAGCCCGGTGCACTTCTTCTGGGGAGCGATGGACCTCGCCTGTACCCGGTTCTCCGGACGGCCGGCTCCGCAGCACCCCGGCGGAGCCCCGAACTGCGGTGACTGGGTGATGGTCGAGGGTTACTCGCGGGAACTGTCGAGTTGCGGATTCTGGCCCGGCGGTGGGGACGAAGGCGCGTTCTACTCGTATGCCTACCCCGCGCCCGACGGGTTCGCCGATCAGCCGGTCGGCCCCGAGGGCGCCTACTACAGCTCCGAGTTCCAGCAGTTCCTGTTCCCGTACGAGGCCGCGCGGGCCGCCGCCGACCCCGACCGCGCGGTCGCCGAGTTCCTCCGGACGACCTACGACGCGGCCGCGGACCTCGGGCGGTGGGACCGGCCCGCGCTGGAGGACGACCCGTTCCGGCTGCAGCGCGCGTCCGACGGTCGCTAGCGTCAGACGGGTGGCCAGTTGCGCAGGGCCGCGTCGGCGATGAGCTGGAGGTCGTCGCGGCCGGCGCCGCCGGCGGCCTGCACCGCGATGCCGTTGCCGATCGTCATCAGGTACTTGGCCAGGAGCGCCGGATCGGTTCCCGCGGGCAGGTCACCCTCGTCGACGGCCCGCCGGAACCGTTCGGTCAGCCGGGTGCTGGTCTCGTCGCGCCACGCGGCCAGCAGGTTCCGGATCACCCGGCCGTCCTCACCCCCGACCAGGGAGGCCCGCAGGCTGAGGCATCCGGTCGGGTAACCCGGCAGCGTGCTGCTCCGCACCGCGCCGTCGAGGTAGACGGTGGCCACCCGGTGCGCGGTCGGCTCGGCCAGCGACTCGGCACCGTAGGACGCCGGGCCCTCGCTGTAGCGCGCCAGCGCCTTCCGGAACAGGTCTTCCTTGTTGCCGAAGGCCGCGTACAGGCTCGTACGGCTGATCCCCATGGCCTCGGTCAGGTCGGGGAGGCTCGCACCCTCGTATCCGTTCTCCCAGAACACCCGCATTGCCCTCTCGAGGGCTTCGTCGGCGTCGAAGCCCCGCGGCCGACCGATCGGCGCTCGCTGTCGGGTACCCACGTGACCAGCCTACCCATTAAGTACCGACCGGTTCGGATGTGCGCGACCGGGGTCTCGGTTCAGCGGGCCGCCACGGGCTGCTTCGGCGGCTCGACCGCGGTGAGGCCGCCGTCGACGGGGATCGTCGCACCGTTCACATAGGATCCGCCGGGCCCGGCGAGGAAGGCGATCACCTCGCTGACGTCCTCCGGCTGAGCGACCCGGCGGAGCGGGATCAGCGGAATGTACCGGTCGAGCCACTCGATCGGGACGCCCGTGGAGACCGGGCCGGGAGCGACCGCGTTGACGCGTACGCCGGCCGGACCGTACTCGGCCGCCCAGGCCCGGGTGAGAGCGTCGACCGCGCCCTTGGTAGCGGCATAGACCGCGTTGTTGTCGTCCCCGATCTTGGCCGCTCCGCTGCTGACGTTGATCACGCTGCCGCCGCCGCGCTCGGCCATCTTCGGGGCCAGGGTCGCGGTCAGCAGGTAGACCGCGCGCAGGTTGCCCTCCAGCATCGCGTCGTACTGCTCGACGGTGATCGTGTGGCTGGGCCCGAAGCTGGCCACTGCGGCATTGTTCACCAGCACGTCCACGTCCCCGGCCTCCCGGGCCAGCCGGAGGACGTCCTCCTGGTTGGTCAGGTCGGCGGCGACGAAGCGGGCCGTCCCTCCGCCGGCCCGGATCTTCTCGACCACGTCGACGCCCCGGGAGGCGTTGCGGCCGGTCACCACGACGCTCGCTCCCCGCGCGGCCAGCGCGAGGGCCGTCGCTCGACCGATGCCGGTGGTGGACCCGGTGACCAGGGCGCTCTTGCCGGTCAGCTCACTCATGACGAATTCTCTCCATGGCTCTTCAGCAGGCAATACTTCGGTACCGACCGATCGGTACCGAAGTACGATAACACTTCTGAACCGATCGGTGCAGAACTCGTCCGGTGATCCTGGTCTCGCGTCTCCCGAGCGAAGCGTCAGGCCGCCGCGCGGCCCGGAGCCAGCACGGCCAGCAGCGCGGTCCGCACCGCCGGGGCCTCGGGCAGCCGCCACCGGGTCATCGCCGGCGGCCGGACCCACACGACCTTGCCCGCGCTGACCACCGACGGCGGCAGGTTCACCCACGCCCCGGCGCCGTGCAGCGTCACCCCACCGACCGCGGCAGCCAGCCACAGCTCGTCGTCGACCGGGATCGGCGCGCTGAACAGCTGACGCTCGCCGGTCGGCAGCGCCGACACCGGCGGCGGGGAACCGACGGCGGTCAGGTGGGCGTCGAGATCGTCGATCAGGCCGGCCGGCCCCTCGATCACGGTGGCCGACGCCCCCGTCGGCATCATCAGGTTGTAGCCGCGGTTGCTCCACCACCCCTCGACCTGCTCCAGTCCGATGGTGGGGGGCTGGGTCCGCTGCCGGCAGCGACCGTCGGCGATGGTGTCGACCGCGTGCGGGCTCCCGTTGTCGCAGGCCGGTCGGCCGCATCGGTAGGTGCAGGTCTGCGGGGACCAGTACGCCCCCGGCACGATCGGCCAGCCGGCCGTCAGGTACTCCCGCGCCGCTTCCGCGAGCGACGCCAGCGTCCGACGGCGGTTCATGCCGTCACCCCGAGGCCGACGTTCACTCGGACCCTGCTGACGACGCACACGGTGCCTCCGCAACTCAACATTCGAACACTGTTGGTTGCCGGCCCACCGCCCATGGTTACAGCAGTTCACTGTCGATCGTGGCGTTCCGCCCAGATTGACATCGTCCAGAAATATCTCTCGGAGGTGTCGATCGGACCGGTCGCCGTTCGACGCGTAGGCAAAAGGCACCCGAGACGAGGAGAGACCGATGCGGTTCCTGGTGATCATGAAGGCCACGGCCGAGAGCGAAGCGGGGGTGCTGCCCGCCACCGAGGACTTCGACACGATGGGGTCGTTCATCGAAGAGCTGGTCGACGACGGCGTGCTGCTCTCCACCGAGGGCCTCACGCCCAGCGCGGGCGGCGCCCGGATCTACTTCGACGGTGGCAAGACCAGCGTGGTCGACGGGCCCTTCACCGAGGCCAAGGAGCTCATCGCGGGCTTCTGGCTGGTCGAGATGAAGTCGCTCGAGGAGGTCGTGGAGCGTTTCAAGCGCTGCCCGATCCAGCGCCCCGCGAACGGCGAGCAGACCAACCTGGAGATCCGCCGGGTCTGGGTGCCCGAGGACTTCGGCGAGAACTTCACCGCCGAGCAGCAGGAAACCGTGGAGCAGCGGCGCGCGCGGGCCGGTGGAATAGTCGGAGGCCGTGGCCACTGATACCAACCGCGCGATCGAGACCGTCTGGCGCATCGAGGCGCCCCGGCTCGTCGCCGGGCTGACCCGGCTCGTCCGCGACGTCGGCCTGGCCGAGGAACTGGCGCAGGACGCGCTGGTCGCCGCGTTGGAGCAATGGCCGGCCGACGGCGTGCCGGCCAACCCCGGCGCCTGGCTGATGACGACGGCCAAACGCCGGGCGATCGACCAGATCCGTCGCCACGAGACCTACAAGCGGAAGGTCGAGGAGGTCGGCCGGCAGCTCGAGGAGTCGACTCCGGACGTCGGCGCGCTGGTCGCCGAGGACGACGGCATCGGCGACGACCTGCTGCGCCTGCTGTTCGTGGCCTGTCACCCGGTGCTGTCCACCGAGGCCCGCACCGCGCTGACGCTGCGCCTGCTCGGCGGCCTGACCACCGACGAGATCGCCCGGGCCTTCCTGGTGCCGGAGCCGACGGTGGCGCAGCGGATCGTGCGGGCCAAGAAGACGCTGGCCAAGGCCAACGTGCCGTTCGAGGTGCCGCAGGGCGACGAACTGGCCGCGCGGCTCTCGTCGGTGCTCGAGGTCGTCTACCTGATCTTCAACGAGGGCTACTCGGCCACCGCGGGCGACGACCTGATGCGGGTCGAGCTGTGCGAGGACGCGCTGCGGCTGGGCCGGATCCTGGCCCGGCTCGCCCCGCGCGAGCCCGAGGTGCACGGCCTGGTCGCGCTGATGGAGATCCAGGCCTCCCGGGCGGGCGTCCGCACCGGCCCGGGCGGCGAGCCGATCCTGCTGGCCGACCAGAACCGGGCCCGCTGGGACCAGCTGCTGATCCGTCGCGGGCTGGCCGCTCTCGAACGGGCCGAGGCCGTGCTCGACGGCCGGCCCGGCCCCTACCTGCTGCAGGCGGCGATCACCGCCTGCCACGCTCGGGCCCGCCGGTTCGAGGACACCGACTGGGAGCGCATCGCCGGGCTCTACGAGCAGCTG
Source organism: Cryptosporangium phraense (assembly GCF_006912135.1). Taxonomy (NCBI): domain Bacteria; kingdom Bacillati; phylum Actinomycetota; class Actinomycetes; order Cryptosporangiales; family Cryptosporangiaceae; genus Cryptosporangium; species Cryptosporangium phraense. Next base: position 186,691 of record NZ_VIRS01000005.1, read on the forward strand.
GCCGAGGCGGCGCCGTCCCCGGTGGTGGAGCTGAACCGCGCGGTGGCGCTGTCGATGGCCTACGGACCGGCGGCCGGGCTCGCGCTGCTCGACCAGCTGCTGGCGTTCCCGGCGCTGCGCAACTACCACCTGCTGCCGAGCACGCGCGGCGATTTCCTGGCCAAGCTGGGCCGGCCCGACGAGGCCCGGGCGGAGTTCGAGCGGGCCGCATCCCTGACCCGCAACGAACGGGAACGCACGCTCCTCCGGGAGCGGGCCGCCGCCTGCGGCTAACTTCCCAGTACGCGGACCGGGCTTCCGGCCGCCCAGGCCTCGATGTTCTCGACGATCTGGGTGAACCAGGCCGCGTACGTCTGGCGGGTCACGTAGCCCAGGTGCGGGGTGAGGACGGTCCGCGGTGCGGTCCGGAGCGGGCTGTCGGCCGGCAGCGGCTCGCGGTCGTACACGTCCAGGCCGGCGCCGGCGAGCGCGCCCGCGTGCAGGGCGGCGGCCAGGGCCGCCTCGTCGACGATCGGTCCGCGGGACGTGTTGATCAGGATGGCCGTCGGCTTCAGGCGCGCGAGGTCGGCCCGGCCGAACAGTCCCCGCGTGCGGTCGCTGAGCTTGAGATGCACGGTCAGGACGTCCGACCGCGCGAGCAGTTCGTCCTTGCCGACGGCCGTCACGCCGACGTCGGCGGCCCGGTCCGCGGTCAGGTTCGCACTCCAGGCGATGACGTCCATACCGAAGGCCTGGCCGATGCGGGCGACCTGGGAGCCGAGCCGTCCCAGCCCGGCGACGCCGAGCGTCAGACCGCCGAGCTCGGTGCCGACCGTGGTCTGCCAGCGACCGGCCCGCAGCGCCGCGTCCTCGGCCGGGACGTGCCGGAGCAGCGCGAAGATCAGCGCCCAGGTCAGCTCGGCGGTGGCCGACGACTTCGGCGAACCGCCGGTGGGACCGCCGGTGCCGCAGACGACGACGCCGTGCGCCTCGGCCGCGGCCAGGTCGATGGCCGCGTTGGCCATTCCGGTGGTCACGAGCAGCCGGAGGTCGGGCAGGCGGGCGAACTCGGCCGCCCCGAACGGCGTCCGCTCGCGCATCGCGACGACGACGTCCGCACCCCGGAGCGCGTCGACCGGGTCGTCGAGGTGCTCGTGGATCACCTCCACCGTGGCGTCGAGCCGGTCGAACGGCCCGAACGACCGGGCCACGTCCTGGTAGTCGTCCAAAACCACGATGTGCACTCACCCGTGATACCCGGACGCCTGCAGGGTGAACAACTCGGCGTACCGGCCGGCCGCGGCCAGGAGCTCGTCGTGGGTGCCCGACTCGACCAGCCGGCCCAGGTGCAGGACGTAGATGCGGTCGGCGTGGCGGACGTTGGCCAGCCGGTGGGTGATGAGGATCGTCGTCGCGACGCCGTGCCGGTCGCGGATCGCCTGGAACAGCGCGTCCTCGGCCCGCGGATCGAGCGCCGACGACGGCTCGTCCATCACGAGCAGGTCCGCGGTCCGGTAGAAGCCCCGGGCCGCGGTGATGCGCTGCCACTGCCCGCCGGACAGGTCCTGCCCGTTGGCGAACGTCCGGTCCAGCAGCGTGTCGTAGCCGTAGGGCAGGTCGAGGATCATGTCGTGCGCGACCGCCCGCGCGGCCGCGGCTTCCAGCCGGTCGACGTCCGGCTCGCCGCGCATGTCGCCGAGCGCGATGTTCGTGGCCGCGCTGAACGGCCACTGGTGGAAGTCCTGGCTGACGACGGCGATCCGCGCGCCCACGTCGTCCGGGTCGTAGTCGGCCAGCGGGCGCCCGTTCCAGGTCACCGCCCCGCTGGTGGCCTCGCGCAGCCCGGCGATCACCGCGGCCAGCGTCGACTTGCCCGACCCGTTCTCGCCCACGAACGCGACCGTCTGCCCGGCCTCGATGGTCAGCGAGACGTCGTCCACCGCGGGGAGAGGACGGCCGGGGTAACGGAGGGTCACCCGGTCGACGACGAGGCGCTGCAGCGCCTCGGCCGGAGCGGAGGACTCCGACGCGGGCAGATGACCGGACGCCCGCTCCATGAAGCCGGTGTAGTCGTTGAAGTGCTCGCCCTCGGTGTACGTGTCGTCGATCGCGAAGATCACCGAGGTCAGCGACCGCTGCGCCGACTGCAGTGCGACGACGCAGGTCGCGGCGGCGGCGAGCGGGATCCGGCCGCCCAGCAGCAACCATCCGAGCAGCCCGTAGACCGGCCGTCGCCAGCCCGCTGACGACCTGCCCGACGCTGACCGTCGTCGTCAGCCGGCCGGCCCGCAGCGAGCCCCAGGCCCGCGGAGCGGTGGCCACGACCAGCGCGACGAGCAGCACCGGGCTGATCACCACCACCGCGACGGCCACCGGGACCAGCCCCACCAGGCCGGCGATCAGCGCCATCGCGCTCTGGACCAGGCCGATCACCGAGTCGGTACCGCGCGACGCCCGCTCCATGTCGTCGGTGAACGCGTCGGCGTCGAACGCGTCGAGCCGCACGGCGGTCGTCACCGCGAAGAGCTCGCGTTCGACCTCGCGGTCGATCCGCGGGCTCAGCCCGTTCTGGGCGTAGCCGGTGGCGATCGTCAGCAGCGCGCTGACCGCGGCCGACGCGGTGAGCAGCGCCAGCGCCGGTAACGCGTGGATCACCCGCTGCGGCGTCGGGCCGGCCGAGAACAGCGAGACGAGGCACCCCTAAGCGGCGACGGCCTCTCGGACGGCTCCGATGAGGACGTCGATCTCAGTGTCGCCGGTCGCGTGGTCGGAGACGCTGATCCGGATCGCCGCCTTTCCGCGCCAGGTCGTAGTTCCGAACCAGGTCGCGCCGCCGCGCTGGATCGCCGCCGCCACCGCCCGGGTCTGCTCGTCGTCGTCGCCGACCCGGACCAGCACCTGGTTGAGCACCACGTCGTTGAGGACCTCGCACTGCGGCGGGAGCGCGGCGGCCACCCGTCGAGCCTGGGCACAGGACCGGTCGACCAATTCGGCCACGCCCCGGCGTCCGAGGCTCCGAAGGGCTGCGTAGACAGCGAACCCGCGGGCCCGCCGGGAGCTCTCCGGCGTCCAGTCGGACCCGTGACGCTCGCCGTCGCGGACCAGGTAGTCGGCCGAGAGCCGCATCGCGGCGCGATGCGCCTCCGGGCGCGCGCAGAGGACGATCCCGCAGTCGTAGGGGACGTTGAGCCACTTGTGGCCGTCGGTGGCGAACGAGTCGGCCTTCTCGACCCCGGCGACCAGGTGCCGCAGCGACGGCGAGGCCGCGGCCCAGAGGCCGAACGCGCCGTCGACGTGCACCCAGGCGTTCTTCTCCGACGCGAGGTCGCAGACCTCGCCGATCGGGTCGAACGCGCCGGTGTTCACGTTGCCGGCCTGGGTGCAGACGATCGTCGGTCCGTCGGTGAGTTCGAGCAGGTTCGGCAGCATCCGGCCCTGCGAGTCCGTGTCGACCTCGACGATCTGGTCGCGCCCGATCCCCAGGAACCTCAGCGCGCGATCGATGGTCGCGTGCCGCTCGCGCCCGACGACGACGGTCACCGGCGGGGCGCCGAACAGGCCGCGCTGCTCGACGTCCCACCCGGCTTCGCCCAGGACGTGGTGGCGGGCCGCGGCGAGGCCGGCGAAGTTCGCCAGCTGTGCGCCGGTCGTGAACCCGGCCGAGCAGGTGGCGGGCAGGCCGAGCAGGTCGCACAGCCAAGTCCGGCTGATCTCCTCGGCCGCCGCGGCGGCCGGCGAGAGCGCGAAGAACCCGGGGTTCTGGTCCCAGGTCGAGGTCAGCCAGTCGGCCGCCAGAGCGGCCGGGAGGACCCCGCCCTCGACGAAGCCGAAGTAGCGTCCGCCGTTGGTGAGGACGAGGCCGCGGTCGGCGTCGCGGGCGAGGTCGGTGAGGACCTGGGCAGGGTCGGTGCCGTCGTCGGGGAGCGTGGGTCCGAGGGCGGCCACCATGTCGGCGAGGGTGACCGGCCGGGCCACCGGCCGGGTCGCGGCTTCGTCGAGGTAGGTTGCGGCGAGCTCGGCGGCCGTGCGGAGTAGTTCTCTCATACCGACGATCCTGCGGGTCCGGTCCCGGCAATCAAGACGAGGCAGAATGTACCTGTGGGTACATTGACCGCCAAAGGGTCCGCCACCAGGCAGCGCATCGTCGAGGCCGCGGCGGCGCACATCCGGGAGCACGGGGTCGCGGCGACACGCCTGGACGACGTCGGGCTTCGGAGCCGTACCGGCAAGAGCCAGCTCTTCCACTACTTCCCGGGTGGCAAGGAAGATCTGCTCGTCGCGGTGGCGGAGTACGAGGCCCAGCGGGTCCTCGACGATCAGCAGCCCTATCTCGGGGCGCTCGACACCTGGGAGGCCTGGCACGCCTGGCGCGACGCCGTCGTCGACCGGTATCGCCAGCAGGGCGAGCACTGCCCGCTGGGCGTGCTGCTGACCGAGGTCGGGCGGCAGAGCCCGGCCTCCCGCGAGATCACCCGCGGGCTCCTGCGCGAATGGCAGGAGCAACTGCGCCGCGGTGTCGCCGGCATGCAGGCCGGCGGGGCGATCCGGCCGGCGATCGACGCCGATCGGGCGGCCGCCGCCGGGGTCGCGGGCATTCAGGGCGGAGTGGTCATCCTGATGGCGACCGGCGACATCACGCATCTGGAGTCCGCGCTCGACCTGTTCCTCGACCACCTGCACGGGCGGCCCCAGCCGTAGCGGGTTGCGCGGGGCCGAGGCGTCGCCTAACGTACAACCACGTGGTTGTAGATCAGTCGGACGTCGACCGGATCTTTGCCGCGCTGGCTGACGCGACACGGCGCGACATCGTCATCCGTGTCCTGCGCACCGAGGCATCGGTGTCCACATTGGCCAAGCAGTACGAGATGAGCTTCGCCGCCGTGCAGAAGCACGTGGCGGTGCTCGAACGTGCTGGGTTGGTGACGAAACAGCGTCGAGGACGGGAGCAGATCGTGAGCGGTGACATCGACACGATCCATCGGGTCCGCGAGCTCCTTCGCGAATACGAGGAGATCTGGCGCGGCCGCCTCGACCGGATGAACGCACTCCTGGAGGAACCTTCATGACCGTGATCAGCGCGACCCCCGACCCCGAGGCCCGCACGTTGACTCTGGTGGCCGAGTTCTCGGCGCCACCCAAGGCGGTCTGGCAGCTCTGGGCCGACCCGCGGCTGCTCGAGCGCTGGTGGGGCCCGCCGACCTACCCGGCCACGTTCCGGGAGCACGACTTCACGGTCGGCGGCGAGGCGAAGTACCACATGACCGGGCCGGAGGGCGACACGTCGAACGGCTGGTGGCGGTTCACGGCGCTGGACGAGCCGAACACGCTGGAGTTCCGGGACGGGTTCGCGGACGAGAACGGCAACCCGAGCACCGAGATGCCGGAGACGACGATCCGGGTCGACATCGCCGAGATCCCGAGCGGAACCCGGATGACGATGACGTCGAGTTTCGCGTCGGCGGAGCAGCTCGAGCAGCTGGTCAACATGGGCATGCTCGAGGGCATGAAGCAGGCCGCCGGCCAGATCGACGCCCTCCTGGCCGCCTGACTCCGCGCCGCGCCGCGCCGCGGCCGGCGCGGCCCGTCCCTACGCAGGCGGCGGCGGGGCGGTGCTGTCTCGGATGACCAGTTCGGCGGGCAGCACGACGTGCGGCTCCGGGACTTCCGCGCCGCGCAGGGCGGCGGTCAGCGCTTCGGCCGCCGCCCGCCCCTTCGCGTGGACGTCCTGCCGCACGGTGGTCAGGGCCGGGCGGAACGTCCCGGCCAGCGGATGGTCGTCGAATCCGACCACCGACAGGTCCTTCGGAACCCGGATCCCCATCGTGCGCGCGCTCTGGATCAGCCTGAGCGCGATCACGTCGGAGAAGCACAGCACCGCGGTCGGCCGGTCGTCCCGGTCGAGCAGCAGCCGGGCCGCCGCCGCGGTCTCCTCCACGCTGTCGTTGCGCTGCCGGGTGGCCACCGGCACGATGCCGGCCGCATCCAGCGCGTCGAGCCACCCCCGCAGCCGCTCCCGCGACGCGTAGCCGCCGACGTCCTCGCGCGGGTCCTCGAGCAGGCCCTGCGGGCCTCGCAGCCCGGACATCGCCAGCCCGATGCGACGGTGACCCAGGTCGATGAGGTGCTGCGCGGCGGTGCGCGCGCCTTCCCGGTCGGCGACGTTGACGCCCGGGATGTCGTCGACCGGGTCCTGGTCGATCAGGACGATCGGCAGCTTGCGTTGCAGCAGGTAGCTCACGGCCGGGGACTCGGGATCGCAGGAGTACACCAGCGCGCCGTCCATCGCGACGTCCCGGGCCGGGATCAGGTCGCCCGGGCCGCTGGACGTGAGCAGCGTGAGCGCGAGCCCGGTCGGTGACAGTTCGTCGGCGATCGCACCCAGGAGCTGGGTGGAGACCTGGTCGTTGAACGCGAAGCCGATCGACTCGGTGAGCAGGAAGCCGACCGCGCCGGACGCGCCCCGGGCCAGCGCCCGGGCGGCCGGGTCGGGGCCGACGTAGCCCAGATCGGACGCGGCGGCGAGGATCTTCTCGCGCAGCGCCGGGGAGAGCTGGTTCGGGCGGGAGAACGCGTTCGACACGGTCATCCGGCTGACGCCGACCCGATCCGCGATCGTCTGCAACGTCACCCGCGCCACGCTGTCACCCGCCTTCCGCTCCCCCACCGTAGCCCACGGGGAGGGCGCGAAAGAGGACCACACCGGCCGCCGCCGGACGCCCCGCGCCCACGTCAGCACGGAGCGGAAGCGTCGGCGCGCCTCGAGCGGCAGCGCAGCGGCCGTCCAGACCTCGCTCATACGGACGGCACGGTCCCGCACCCCGCCGCCGGCACCGACCGCGCCCGCCGCCCGGACCACACCCGCCGACCGCCCACGCTCCGCCAACGCCCGAGCACCCGACGCACCCGGGAAGGTCGCTCCGGCACCACCGGCCCGTCCAACCGACCACCCGAGACCCGCTGCGCATCCCCAGTACGCGCAACCAACGCCGCAGCCGCGAAATCCATCATCGCCGTCGTCCTTCCTATACCGGTAAAGCGACCCTGCTTTACCGGTATAGCATGCGTCCGCTATACCGGTAAAGCCTCCGTAAGCTCGACCCTGTGTTCCGCCTGCTCCGCTCGGCCTGGGACGAGCCCCGCCCACCCGACGTCCCGCGCCGCACCCGCCGCGACTATGCGCTCGTCGCCGCGTTCGCCCTCGCCGTCCTGGCCGAAGCGGCCGCGAGGTCGACCCTCGAGAACCGCGGGGCCACCACCGCGATCGCCCTCGCGCTCCTCCCGGCCCTGCTGATCCGCCGCGACCACCCGCTCGCGAGCGTCGTCATCGCCTTCGGGATCACCGGCCTGGCCGCACCGGTCATCGGCGGGGAACCCCGGCTGAGCGCGATGGTCTACCTGCTGTTCCTGCCGTACGCGCTGTACCGCTGGGGGTCGGGCGCCCAGATCGTCGTGGGGTCCGCGGTCGTCCTGGCGAAGCTCGCCTCCTCGCTGCTGGTCGCGGATTTCGGACCCACCGAGGCCGGCCAGGGCCTGGCCGTGCTGGTCGCGACCGCGGCCCTGGCGACGGCGTTCCGGTACCGGGCGAGTGCCCGCACGCGCGAACTGGCTCGGGCGCGGTCGTTCGAGCGCGAGCAGCTGGCCCGCGACCTGCACGACACCGTCGCCCACCACGTCTCGGCGATCGCGGTCCGGGCCCAGGCCGGGATCGCGGTTCCCGAGGCCGCGGTCGAGACGCTCCGCGTCATCGAGGCCGAGGCCTCCCGCACCCTGGCCGAGATGCGCGCGATCGTCCGAACCCTGCGCGACGACGAGGTCGCGGATCGCGCCCCCCTACCCGGGCTCCCGGACGTCGCCGGGCTCGCCGACCGCCGCGCCGATCCGCCGGTCGACGTCGAGCTCGCGGACGTGAGCACGATCCCCACCCCGGTCGCCACCGCCCTGTACCGGCTGGCCCAGGAGTCGGTCACCAACGCCCGCCGGCACGCCCGCCGGGCAACCCGGATCGAGGTGCGGGTGACCGCCGACGACACGTCCGTCCACCTGCGCGTCCACGACGACGGGGAGCCCGCGACCGCGAACGGGACCGGCTACGGCCTGCGCGGGATGGCCGAGCGGGCCGCGCTGCTCGGCGGCTCGTGCGAGGCCGGCCCCGACCCGGAGCGTGGCTGGACCGTCACCGCCCGGCTGCCGCGCGCATGACGATCCGCATCGTCGTCGCCGACGACCAGGAGATCGTCCGCACCGGGCTGCGGATGATCCTCGACGCGCAGCCCGGCCTGGAGGTCGTCGGCGAAGCCGACAACGGCCGGCGGGCGGTCGAGCTGGCCCGCCGCCTGCGCCCCGACGTCTGTCTGTTCGACATCCGGATGCCGGTCCTCGACGGCATCGAGGCCACCCGCGCGCTGTCCGGTCCGGACGTCCCGGACCCGATCCCGGTCGTCGTCATCACGACGTTCGACCTCGACGAGCACGTCTACGCGGCGCTGCGCGCCGGGGCCCGCGGGTTCCTGCTCAAGGACGCCGGTCCGGCCCTGCTCACGCAGGCCGTCACGGCCGCCGCCGACGGCGAGGCGCTGATCGCGCCCGCGGTCACCACCCGCCTGCTCAAGACTTTTTCCGACGCCGTCCCGGCGGCCAGAGCCCGGCAACCGATCGATCCGCTGACCGACCGGGAGGAGCAGGTGCTGGCCGCGGTCGCGCGCGGCCGGACCAACGCCGAGATCGCGGCCGAGCTGTTCGTGACGCTGTCCACCGTGAAGTCACACGTCGCGAGCCTGATGACGAAGCTCGGCGCCCGGAACCGCGTCGAGGTCGCGATCTGGGCCTACGAGACCCAGCGCGTCTAGGGCCCGTCCGACGGTCGCGCGGACCTGTACGCGCCGCGTTCGACCAGGTTGCGCCGGCGGTAGACGACCGGGTCGAACGCCGCTGGCCGGCCTCCGGCCGAGCTTTTCCCGATGCGCCGGGCGACTCGATCGCAGTGCGCGACAATCACGATCTTGCGACGCCGCAGCGCGGCGCGGGTCGAGGGATGCGAGTAGGCCTCGTCAGCCACGATCCGCTGCGGCCGCGTCCGCGCTCGCCCTGGGCGGGGCACCGAATCTCCTCCAGCAGCGGCTGGAACTGTGAGGTGCCGGCGGTCGGCCGGACGGCCCCGGCCATCCACGGCGAGGCCGATCGCGCTGCCCGGCCCGCCGCGAGACCGCCCGATCCCCTCGCCCTCGGCCCCGGGGACCGCGATGCCCGGCACGCGCGGCGCCGAGCCGATCGGCGGAGCCTCCACTTTTCGCCGCCTGAGGCCTGCGGCCCCCGCCGGCGGCCTGATGCGCACGAACCACGCTGCACGCGATCCAGGATCCGATCCCAGATCGGTCGACAATTCAGGCAGTACCTAGTCGACGAGGCCGGCGCGGAAGGCGGCTATCGCCAGCTGGACGCGGTTCGTCGCGGCGAGTTTCTCGAACAGATGCGTGACGTGGCTCTTCACCGTGGCCTCGCTCATGTGCAGACTCGACGCGATGTCGGCGTTGGCGGCGCCCCGGCCGATCTCGATCAGCACCTCGCGCTCGCGGCCGGTCAGGTTCTCCAGGCGCGCGGCCGCGTCCCGGCGCCGGGAGCCGTCGTCGCCGGTGAAGCGGGTGATGACCTGGCGGGTGACGCTCGGCGAGAGGATCGCGTCGCCGGCCGCGGCCAGCCTCACCGCGCGCAGCAGCTCGGTCGGCGGGGTGTCCTTGAGCAGGAAGCCGTTGGCGCCGGCAGCCAGCGCGCGGAAGACGTCCTCGTCCGTGTTGAACGTCGTCAGCACGATGACCGCCGGCGAGTGCTCGCGTTCACGCAGGGCGCTGGTGGCCGCCACCCCGTCGAGGACCGGCATGCGCAGATCCATCAGCACGACGTCGGGCCGGTGCCGGACCACCGCGTCGAGCGCGGCCCGGCCGTCGTCGGCGTCGCCGACGACCGTGATGTCGTCCGCGGTCTCGAGGATCAGCCGCAGCCCGGTCCGGACCAGCGCCTCGTCGTCCACGAGCAGCACCGAGGTCACCGCGAAGCCTCCGCACTTCCGGACGCGGCCGGTCGCTCTTCCGCCGAGGGCGCCGCGACCGGCACGGTCGCCCGCACCCGCCACTCACCGTCCACCGCGCGAGCATCCCACTCGCCGTCCACCAGCCGGATGCGCTCGGCCAGGCCGACCAGCCCCGACCCGGACCCGGGCAGATCCAGCCCGCCCCCGGCCGACCGCGCCGACCCGGCCGACCCTGCGGACCCCGCCGACCCTGCCGGCCCGGCCAGCGCCCCGTCGGCCGGCGCGCCCTCGGCCGGCGCCCCCGCGGCCAGCGCGTTCACCACCGACACGGTGACGGCCGATTCGTCCCGGGCGACGACCACCCGCACCGCCGTGCCCGGCGCGTGCTTGCGGGCATTGGTGAGTCCCTCCTGGACGACCCGCTGGACGACCCGGGCGACCGGCGCGGGCAACTCCCCCGCCCGGTCGTCCAGCGTCACCTCCTGGCCGGCCCGGGTGGCGTCCGCGACCAGCGTCGGCAGGCTGGCGGACGTCTCGATGCCGGTCTGCAGGATGCCGAGGACCGTGCGCAGCTCGGTCAGCGCCTCGCGCGCGGTCACCCGGATCAGACCCGCACCTTCGCGGACGCGGTCGGCGCCACCGTCCGCGGTCAGCTCGAGCGCGCCGGCGTGCAGCGCGATCAGCGAGACCTTGTGGGCGAGGACGTCGTGCATCTCGCGGGCGATCCGGTTGCGCTCGGCCGCCCGGGCCTGCTCGTCGTGGAACTGCCGCTCGGCGTCGGCCCGCTCGGCCCGCTCGCGCCAGGCCTCTTGCAGCTCACGCCGGGTCGCGATGTGCACGCCGAGCCCGACGATCACCGTGACGCCGACGGCGAAGTACGCCGCGTCCCAGGCCGGGAAACGCCCGGCGTCGGTCCACGACCAGCCGACCGCCCCGGCCCAGCCGACCACCCCGAGCAACGCGGCCGACCGCCGCGAGGCGTAGGCGCCGGCGCCGTACAGCGCGACGAGCAGCGGGCCGGGGTTGCCGGAGAACACGTACCCGAGCGCCCCGGCCACCACCGCGACCTGCGGCCGGCCGCGCCGCCACCACAGCGCGACGCTCGCCGCCGCGCCGGAGGCCGCGACGACCGGCAACGGCAGCACCGACCACGGGGTCTTGACCGCCAGCGCCGTGAGGAACAGACACCCGGCGACGATCAGCCCGTCGGCGATCCGCGGGTCGTTCTTCGTCATGACGGCAGCGTAGGCAGCGCGAACACCGGGTTCATGGGACCGCGGTCGACGATCGTCTCCGACTTTCGTCGAGGGTGAGCGGCGACCGCGCGGCGATGTGTGTCCACCCCGGACCTCGCGACGCTGTGTCCCGACCGCGACGACGCAAGGAGACACACCATGTTCGCGAAGCTCGCAGGCCTCGTCCTCACGGCCGCCGTCGGCACCGGCGTGCTCGCGGCGGTACCCGCACAGGCCGCCGCCCCCACCTGCACGCCGGCCACGGCCACCGCGGTCGCCGACTACCTGGACCACTCGGTGCCCGCCGGGCTGAAGAAGGCCGGCACCCCGGGCGCCGTCGTCTCGGTGGTCTCCGGCGACCGGACGATCTACCGCCGCGGCTTCGGCCGGGCCGACGTCGAGAAGGACGTGCCGATGGACCCGGCGACGTCCGGCGTCCGCATCGCGTCGATCACCAAGTTGTTCACCGCGACAGCGGTGATGCAGCAGGTCGAGGCGGGCCGCCTCGACCTCGACGCGGACGTGAACACCTACCTGAAGACGTTCCGGATCCCCAGGACCTACCCGAAGCCGATCACGCTGCGGAACCTCCTGACGCACACCGCGGGGTTCCAGGACCAGATCATGGGGACCGGGGCGCGGACGGCCGAGGACGTGCCTCCGCTCGGCGAGTACCTGGCCCACCACATCCCGGCCCGGATCCGGCCACCGGGCGTGGTGTCGGCGTACTCGAACTACGGGGCCGCGCTGGCCGGGTACGTCGTCACCCAGGTCAGCGGGGAGCCGTACGACCGGTACGTCCAGAAGCACATCCTGGATCCGCTCGGGATGACCCACACGACCGCGTCCGAGCCGGGGCCGGCCTCGATCGTCGCCGACCGGGCGGTGAGCTACGCCGACCACCAGCGGGTGCCGTTCGAGTTCGACCCGATGACCCCGGACGGGTCGATCACCGCGACCGCCGACGACATGGCCAGGTTCCTGAGCGCGCAGCTCAACCAGGGCCGGGGCATCCTCTCGCCGGAGGCGGCCGCGACCCTGCACGCGAAGACGTTCGCGGCCGACCCGCGGCTCGGCGGCTACGCGCTCGGCTTCATGAACAAGACCTGGAACGGCCACCGGATCCTGATGCACGACGGCGGCTGGGAAGGCTTCCTCAGCGTGCTGGTGATGATCCCGGACTGCCACCTCGGGGTGTTCCTGTCGCTGAACTCGATCGAAGGCGGCGAGAGCTTCGGCGACGTGCTGAACGGTTTCGTCGACCGGTTCGCGCCCGGGTCCAACCCGCCGGTGACCGGTCCGTCGACCGCCGCCCCGGAGCCGGGGTTCTACGCCGCGACGCGGCGCAACGCCTCCGGCGTCGAGAAGATCCTCACGCTCCTCAACACCGGCCGTCTGACGGTGCGGGACGACGGGTCGGTCCGCTTCCGGAACAAGACGTGGACGCCGGCCGGCCGCGGTCTGTACGTCGACGACGACGATCACCTGGTTGCGTTCGAGCGGGACGGGGTGCGGTACGTGGGTACCGACGGGCCGACGTTCGAGCGGCTGGGTACGCCGTCCACGTTGCCGTTCAACCTCGGGGTGCTGCTGGCCTTCGCGGTGCTGGCGCTGTCCGCGCTGGTGGTGCCGGTGAGCGGGCTCGTACGGAGGCTGCGCAAACGGACGCGGGGCAGTGCGCGGTGGCGGGTGTCGCGGGGGCTGGCGGCCGGGTCGGCGCTGGTCGGGCTGGGTTTCCTGATCTCGTTGGCGTTGGCTCTGTTCGGGGACGTCAGCGACTACCTGTACGGGCCGCCGCTGGTGTTCGAGCTGATCCTGCTGCTGCCGGTGCTGGCGCTGGGGCTGGCCGCCGGGGCGCTCGGGACGACGGTGTGGGGCTGGCGCGGGGCCGGGGCCGGGGTGGTGGCCCGGGTGCACCAGGTGCTGCTGCTCGGCGGGCTGGCCGCGCTGGCCTGGTTCTGCTGGACCTGGAACCTGATCGGCTGGCAGTTCAACTAGACGGAGTGCAGGGGTCGTCGCAGGGCGATGGCCAGTAGGACGGCGGTGGCGCCCGCGATGCTGATCGCGAGCGCCACCGTCGTCGTCTGCGTGATCAGGCCGAAGAGGGCCGGGCCGAGGCCCTGGAACGTCATCAGGCCGGCCGAGAGCAGGCCGAAGGCCTGGCCGCGACGGTCCTCGGGGACGGCGTCGAGGAAGCGGCGCTGGAGGCCGAGCGAGGCGGCGTAGCCGCCGCCGGTGAGCAGCAGCAGGGCGGCGGCGAGCGGGAGCGGTGGCTCGATCGCGAACACGAGCAGCGGGACGCCGAGCAGGGCCACGAGCGGGAGCACGAGGCGCTCGCGGACGGGCGGGGCGACGAGGCGGGCGACGACGATGTCGCCGATCATCATGCCGATCGGGGAACAGGCGAGGAGGAGTCCGCCGGAGCCGGTCGGGAAGTGCCGCACCTCGGCGTACGGGATGAGGAGCGCCTCGCCGCCGGTGCCCACGGCCGGCGGGAGCCACTGCGCCAGCATCAGCACCCGGACCCGGCGATCCCCGAGCAGCGCCCTGGCCCCCGCCCAACTGGTCGCCCGCGCGCCGCCGGAGCCGACGGGGGCGGGGCCGACGGGGGCGGGGCCGACGGGGGCGGGGCCGCCGGGCGCGGCGGTGGCGGGGCGGAGGCCGTGCCAGGACCAGGCCGCCGCTACCAGGTGGCAAGCGGCCGTGACGTACAAGGCGCCCTGCGGGCTGAGCACCGCGACGGCGGCGGCGCCGGCGGCCAGGCCCAACAGCTGGGCGGCCGACGACGCGACCGTGGCCAGCGAGCGCCCGAGAACGTACGCATCGCCCTCCAGGACCTCGGCGATCAGCCGATTCCCGGCCCCGGTAGCCACCGGAGTGAACAGCGCGACGCCCCCCACGAGCGCCAACGTCGCCGCGACCGGCGGATGCCCGAACGCGATCACCCCGGCCGCCGCGGCCTCGACGAGAAACCCACCCACCACCAACGCCCGGGCCGGATACCGATCGGCCAGCGCCCCGAACCCGACCGCCCCGATCGCCTGCGGCACGAACCCGATCCCGAACGTCACCGCGGCCAGCAACGGCGACCCGGTGCTGGCGAACACCAGCGTCGAGAGCGCCACCATCCGCAGCGTGTCGGCCGCGATCCCGAGCGTCCGGGTGAGGAACAACGTCCGGAACGCGGGCTGCGCGAGCACCTCGCGATAGGTCGCACGATCGGTCCGGGTGGCCACGCTCCCAGTCTCGGCCGCTCCCCGCAGGCTCCCAATTGTTTCGCCGTCCGACGTAACGTCGAGCCGTGATCCGGATCGAGCTGACCGCCGACGACCTGCTCCGGAGCCGGTTCGCGCTGTCGCCGACGTTCGAGCTGGACGGCCTGCTCCGGGCGCTGTCCGGGCTGTCGCGGGTGCGCCTGCCGACCGGGCTGGCCGCGCGGGCCCGGCCGGTCTACCGGCGGCTGCTCGCCGAGACCGACCTCCCGGCGATCCTGGCCCTGCAGTCGGCCCACCGGGGCGCGAACTTCCTCGCCCCACCGCCCCGGACGCTCGCGCAGACCTGGGACGACGAGCTCGAAGCGGTCCGCGCCGCCCCGCCCGACGCCGTCCGGGCCGACATCGAGGAGTGCCTGGCCCGGCGTCCGGCGCGCGCCCCCGCGGTGCTCGCCGTCCTCGGCGCCGACGACGTCCAGGACCGGCTGGCCCGGACGCTCGACCGGGCCTGGCGCGAGCTGCTGGCCCCGGAATGGCTCCGGCTGCGCGCGATCTGCGAACGCGACGTCCTCCATCGCGCCGGGCGGCTGGGCCGAGCCGGCTGGGCGGCCGCTTTCGAGGACCTCCACCGCCAGGTCCGCTGGAAGGACGGCGGTCTGGAGATCGTCCGCCGCAGCGGCGGCCGGCAGGTCGTCACCGCAGATGGGCGAGGACTGCTGCTGGTGCCGTCGGTGTTCGTCTGGCCGGGCGTCGCGGTGCACACCGACGATCCGTGGCCGCGGGCGCTGGTCTATCCGACGCGCGGCAGCGCGGCGCTCTGGCACCACGCGCCACCGTCGCCCGAGGCCCTCGGTGACCTACTCGGACGCTCGCGCGCCCAGCTGCTCACCGCGCTGGACGAACCGGCGAGCACCACCCAGCTCGCGCACGGGCTCGGCCTGGCGCTGGGTGCCGTCGGCGACCACCTGGCGGTCCTGCGCCGGGCCGGTCTGGTCGACCGGGCCCGCTCCGGCCGCTCCGTCCTCTATCGACGTACGCCCCTGGCCGAGGCCCTGCTGGCCGGCGCCGAATGAACGAGGGATCGGAACCGACGCGGGCTGGGCCCGCAGTCAGGCGGGGACGCCCAGAGCGCCGGCCAGGAGCGGCCAGGAGTTCTTGAACTCCCGCTGCCAGTACGGCCAGGTGTGCGTGCCCTTTCCGTACAGGCGCACGGTCGGCGACAACCCGGCCAGCCGCGCCTTGGTCAGGAAGCTCTGCGTCGTCAGCAGAGCGGCGGTCTCCTGCCAGACGAAGTTGTCGTTCTGGTCCAGGTCGGCGGCCCGGCCGTCACCGCACGAGACGTAGAGCTTCGTCCCCCGCAGCCCGGCCAACTGGCTCGCCGGGTTGTGGGCGGCCCAGGTCCCCCGGTTCAGGATCGGGTCGCCCCAGAGCGAGTACCGCGCCTCGCCGGCCTGGTTGCGCATCCACTCGACCGCGGTCGGCGCGCCGAGTGTCAGCGTGTCGAGCAGCCCGCTGTAGGAGGCGGCGGCCTTGAACATCCCCGGGTGCCGGGCCGCGTAGGAGAACGCCCCGAACCCGCCGACCGACAGGCCCGCGATCGCGCGGGCGCTCGACCCGCGGTAACCGCGCTCGATGATCTGCTGCAACTCGGTGATGTGGTACGTCTCGTACTTCGGACCCCCACCGCGCAGCGGGTCGCTGTAATAGCCGGCCAGCCCGTCGCTCGGCATCACGACCAGCACGTTCTTGTCGTAGAAGAAGTCGTAGACGTCGGTGAACGCGGTCCACGACTTGTAGTCCTGAGGTTCGCAGCACCCGTGCAGCAGGTACAGCGTCGGCCACTTGGTGTTCGGCTGGGTGAAGTAGTCCTTCGGCAGCAGCAGACGGACCGGCGTCCGGCCCTTCATGGCCGGCGAGTCGATCGTGATGTCGAGCTTCTGCCACTCCACGAACTGCTCGCTGACGACCCGGGCGCCGTCGTCGGCCACCCCGTTGGACAGGCCTCCGGCGTCGGCGGACGCGGGAACCGCGGACAGACCGCCGCCCAGCAGCACCGCAGCAACCACCATCGACAGCAGCACACGTAACCGCAACACCGGGCCTCCTCGGTCGGCGGCTCAGTGTAGGGAGCGGCCGGAGGACTTCGCCATTACTCCCTGGCAGTATCGAGTCAGGTTATAACCGGAGGGCACATCCCCAGCGCGGAGGACACAAAATGCCCCACCTGTTGCACCTCGACTCGTCCGCCGATCTGACCGGTTCCCGCTCCCGGGCGATCACCGCCGCGTTCGCGAAGTCCTGGGCGTCCCGCGGGGACGACCACACGATCACCTACCGCGACCTGCACACCGAGCCGCTCCCCCGGCTGTCGACACCGGCCCTGCACTGGGCTCCGCGCCTACGGCGCCCCGACGAGACCGTCGAGCCGCAGGACGAGGCCCTCCAGCAGCTGATCCTCGACGAACTGTTCGCGGCCGACGTCCTGCTGGTCGGAGCGCCGATGTACAACTACTCGCTCGCGTCGACGCTGAAGACCTGGATCGACTACGTGCACGTCCCGGGCACGACGCTGACGTTCGACGACGTGCCGAGCCAGCCGATGGCCGGGCGCCGGGCGGTCGTCGTCACCAGCGCGGGCGGCTCGTACGTCGAGGGTTCGCCGACCCACGGGTGGGACCACCTCACGCCGGTGCTGCAGATCGTCCTGGGCACCGCGCTGGGCATGGAGGTCACCGTGATCTCCACCGAGCTGACGCTAGCCCCACGAATCCCCGACCTGGCCCCTCAGATCCCCTACAGCGAATCGCTCTTGACCGCTGCGATGGAGCGTGCCGCCGAACTGGGCGCCACTGTGTAGGGACGCTCGTAGCGCTGCCGCGCTCACGCAGCCGGCCCTGCTTCTTGCGACAGTAGGTTCGGGAGCCGCTGCGAGCTGGCTAGCCCTGCCCGCCAACGAGCATTTTTGAGAAGTCTTGCGCGCTGCAAGACGCACTCCGCTTTCTACAGGTCGACAGCCCGGCCGGGGAACGAGAGTGCGGCTGCCGTGACGAGCGGAGATCGAGCTTCGGCAGCAGGATGCAGGACTGCATCGTCGATGATCGTTGGTCGTTGCGGCGGACCGCCGACCGGTTCCCGGTCTCCCGCACCACCGCGGCCCGCTGGGCCGGCCGCTACCGGCAGTTGGGGTGCGGCCGGTATGACCGACCGGTCCGGTCGTGCGCACCGGTCACCGGCTCGCACGCTGACCGCCCTTCGAGCGGCGGATCGTCACGATCCGGGTCACCACACGCCTGAGGCCCGCCCGGATCGCCGCTCGCCCGGTTCTCCACCCGGCCACGGTCCACGGGGCCACGGTCCACCGGGCGCTGACCCGCTACCGCGTTCCGCGCCTGGTCCATCTCGACCGTGGCACCGGCGTTCGAGTCCGCCACTACGCACGCGACGCGCCCGGCGACCTCGTCCACGTCGACGTCCACGTCGACGTCAAGAAACTCGGCCGGATCCCCGACGGCGGCGGGCACCGCACCGCCGGGCGGTGACCGGCCACACCTCCCTGGACGGCCTGCCACCCGCATCCCGCGTCACCAACCTCACGGGACAGAACACCTAGCGCGTAGTCATGAAAGCGCGCAGTGCGGCGAGGTCGTCGGTGCCGAGGTAATCGACCTTTGCCTCGCGCATCTCGCGCCAGAACGCGTTGCGGGTCTTGCGGGAGTGCGCCGGGACGCCCCAGAACCGGACGGTGCGTCCCTCCGCGTGCGCCTTCGCGACCCAGTCGCGGAGCTTCTCGCGCTCCTCGGCCGGCATCTCGCCGCGCCCGTCCCACTGGAACTTCCAGCTCCACTTCTCACTGCACAGCGGCACCAGCGACGCCGGCAGGTCGCTCCCTACCGCGGACAAACTCCCGTCGCAGGCCGCGTACCGCACCGGCGCGGCGGCCAGCGCCTCCCGCGGCGGCTTCCCGGTGATGACGACGGTCACCGCGCCGGGGTGGATCTCGTCGCCCTCGAACCGGGTGAGCATCGACGAGTACTCGTCGAGCTCGGCCGCGAGCAGCTCCCAGCACCACTCCGGGTCGTTCTTGATCTCCACCAGCAGCTGGAACGGCCGGTCGTAGCCGGGCTGGACCCGGCCCTGGGCCGCCACCCGCCGGGCCAGCGGGTCCAGGTACAGGCCGCGGAGCGTCCGCCACCGCTCCAGGTCGGCCTCGTCGTGGCCGACCAGCAACGTCGGGGTTCCGTCGGCGTCCTGGTGCGGCCAGATGTCCACCTCGACGCTCGTGAACCCCTGATCGAGGGCGGCGAGCAGCGGACGGTGGTGCCGGTAGTCGTTGTGCGCGTGACCACCGGTCATCGGACCCCAGCGACGGTGCCGCACCTGAGCGGCCACGCCGACGCCGATCGCCACCAGCACCACGACACCCAGCCCGGCCAGGACGGCCACTAACGATGACATGGCCCAAGAATTACCAGCCGCGCGTTCCGGCTAACCGCCGTGGGTCGCGAAGAACGACCAGATCGCCTCGGTCGCGTCCAATTCGGTGGTCGGCGGGTCCGCGCCCGGGCGGGACGACCGCCCGCCGGGCCAGGCGTGTTCGCCACCGACGACCGTGTCGAAGCGCACGTCGGCCGCGCACCCGGTGTACCGGACGGTCGTGATGGCACCGCGGAACGACGTCGACGAACCGGAGCACCCGTCGAACCGGCTCCAGGACGTCATCGCGTAGGCCACCGAGCGGTGCGACCCGGCCACGGCCGGGTTGGCGATCCGCGACGAGGACGTCCCGCCGTCGTACGGCACGATCGGGTCGGCGTCGCCGTGGATCGCGTAGACCGGCAGCGGGCGGGCCGGCCGGCACGACGGCAGATCCATCGCGCCCGACACCGGGGCGATCGCGCCGACCTGGTCGGCCAGCTCGCAGCCGGCCCGGTAGGCCAGCATCGCGCCGTTCGAGAACCCGGTCACGTACACCCGCCGGCCCGGGAACTGCGCGATCAGCACCCGCAGGAACCCGACGTCGTCGACGTCCCGATCCCGCGCGTACCCGCAGCAGGTGCCCGCGTTCCAGGTCAGCAGCCGGGTCCGTCCGGACCCGTCCGGATAGACGGCGAGGAACCCCTCCCGGTCGGCCAGGTCGCTGAAGCCGGTCTGCTTCTCGACCTGAGCGCCGTTGCCGCCTCCGCCGTGCAGGACGATCACGACCGGCGCGCCGGTCCGGCCGACGGCCGCCGTCGGTACGTGCAGACGGTAGGTCCTCTCGACGTCTCCGACGCGAACGGTCTCGACCGAGGTGGACGCGGGAGCCGCGGGCCGCGCGGCGGCCCGGTCGCACCCGGCCGCACCGAGCAGGAGGACGAGAACCACCGCCACGACGCGCATGCCCGGATTCTGGCCCGTCCCGGCTGAGACCCCGGTAAGCGAGTGTCCGAGAACGGTCAGGCTCGGCGCCGCCGGGTCGATGAGGAGACGTGGTGGGGCTTCAGAACGGCAGGTCCCGGCGCGGCCTGTGGTCCGTCGCCGCGCTGACCGCGCTGGTCCTGACCGCGGGCACGCTCGTCTCGCTCGCGGTCGGTTCCCTCCTGCGCGACGCCTCCCACCGGACCGCCGTGCGCGCGATGGACGGCCGGACCGACCTGATGTCCTCGGCCGTGCGCACCGAGATCGACCGCTACCGCGACCAGGTGCAGACGCTGGCCGCCGCGCTCGGTGCGATGGACGAGGTGACCGCGGCCCGATTCGCCCGGACGACCGCGCCGCTGCGGCCGATGGGCCTGTCCGGGGCGACGTCGGTGGTGTACCTCGTCCCGGTGGCGAACAGCGACCTGGCCGCGGTCCAGGCCGAGTGGCGCCGGAGAGGGGCGGCCGATCTGGTCATCCGGCCGCACGGCCACGGACCGCACGTGATCGGCGTGCTCACGACCCGCCTCGACGGCCAGCGCAACGCCGGCTACTCGGGCGTCGACATCACCCAGGCGCCGGCGCCGTACGCGGCGACGACCGAGTCCCGGCGCAGCGGCTCGGTGGCCGTCTCGGACACCTACCACCTGATCATCGACCAGCAGTTGCCGCCGTCGCAGCGGCAGTTCTCGTTCGTGCTCACCGCGCCGGTCACCGGGCCGGACGGGCGCTTCCGCGGCTGGGTGATGATGGGGCTGCGCGGCCAGGACTTCGTGCAGGCGACGCTGTCCCGGGTCGCCCAGAACCTCGTCGACGTCAGCCTCACCGCGCGCAACGCCGACGGGCGGGACACCGCGGTCGCGGGCCTCTCGGCCGACCGCTCGGGCCGCCGTGACCTGCACCGGACCGTGAACATCTCGGTCGCGCAGCGCCATTGGGAGCTGCGCACCGGGGCGGTGTCGGCCGCGCTGCCCGGCGCCAGCCCGTCGCTCGCGGTCGCGCTCACCGCGACGCTGCTCGGCGTGACGTTGCTGGCCGGGACGCTGGTCGCGATCCTGGCCAGCGGACGCCGCCGGGCCGAGCGCCGGGTCCAGGCCGCGACCCGGGAGCTCCAGGACACCGAGCGGGAGGCCCGGGAACAGGCCGAGCTGCTCGGTACCGTGCTCCACACGATCACCGAGGGCGTCGGCGTCGTCGACTCCGACGGACGTTTCCTCGCGCACAACCCGGCGGCGAAGCAGCTGCTCGGGATCTCCCTGGACTCGTCCGGCCCCGACCGCTGGCAGCAGCACTACGGCCTGTTCCGCCCGGACGGCTCCGAGCCGTTGCCGGTCGCCGAGATGCCGCTGGTCCGGGCGCTGAACGGCGAGGACGTCGACGGCGTCGAGATCCTCGTGCGGAACCCCGCGCGGCGCAGCGGCGCGCTGATCACGGTGAGCGCCCGCCCGCTCGCGCTGGCCGACGGCTCGCGAGGCGCCGTCGCGGTCTTCCACGACGTCACCGAGGAGCGGGCCTACGAGGCCGAGCTGCAGGGCTTCGCCGGGGTGGTCGCGCACGACCTCAAGTCACCGCTGACGACCGTCGTCGGATACGCGGAGCTGCTGGAGGACGAGGTCGCGGGTAACGACGAAGCGCTGGAGCACCTCGGCCGGATCCGCGCGACCGCGACCCGGATGCGGACGCTCATCGACGACCTGCTGACCTACACCAGCGCCCGGGACGCGGCGATCAACCAGGTCTCGTTCCCGCTCGGGGACCTGGTCCAGGAGGTGGTGGCGGCCCGGCTGCACGCCTCCCGGGCCGGCGGCTACTTCCCCGACGTCTACGTCGGCCGGCTGCCCGCGCTGAACGCCGACCCGGTGCTCGTCCGGCAGGTGCTCGAGAACCTGATCGGCAACGCGCTGAAGTACACCCGGCCGGGCAGCCCGGCCCGGGTCGACGTCACCGCCCGGCTGGAGACCGAGCAGCGGGGCGGGACCTGGGCGCGGGTCGAGATCTCCGACCGGGGCATCGGCATCCCGGCCGGCGAGCACGGGCGGGTGTTCGACCGGTTCCACCGCGCGCACCCGACCGAGGGCTATCCCGGCACCGGGCTCGGCCTGGCGATCTGCCAGCGCATCGTCGAGCGGCACGGCGGGGCGATCGGCGCGACCGACAACCCGGGCGGCGGCACCCGGTTCTGGTTCACGCTCCCGGCCGGCGACGATCCGGCGCCCCGCCCACCGGCCCGGCTGGCTCAGGCGGCGTCGAGCGGGCGCAGTTCGTCGGCGTAGCTCACCGACGTCCGGCGCATCACGCCGTCGTCGGTGATGAGGTAGGTGCCCAGCCGCCAGAGCGGCGGGGAGTACGCGTGGATCGAGACGCTCTCGGCGTCCGCGCCGGTCATCCGATGGATGTGGTCGGGGCCGAAGCAGAACGACTCCCCGGCCTTCACGACGACGTCGACGTGGTGGCCGCCGATCCGCGGGTTGTTCTCGTGCACCGCGCCCTGGACGACCGCGACCGCGCCGGACGAGATGTCGTGGTCGTGCCAGCCGGTGTCGTTCTGCGGGGTCCAGCAGAGCAGCCAGACGTCCACGTGGTCGTCGCGGTAGAGGGAGACGTAGTGCCGCTCGGTGTCGGAGAACGCCACCTGCTCCTGCCAGCGCTCCGGGTGGCGCGCGAGCTCGTCGACGAGCTCGCGCAGCTCGTGCTTCCCCAGGTCGCGAGCGGGTAAAGCGTCGATGGTCACGGTCTTCCCTTCTTTCCGTAGAGCAGCCGTTCCGGGTTCGACACGCCGGCCGCCTGGTCGAACGCCTCGCCCAGGCCGAAGTCGGGCACGGTGGCGTACGGCCGGTCGGACCCGAGAACGACCAGGTCGACGCCGAGCACGCGGGTGATCGCGTCCACCGCCCGGGGACCGTAGGACGACGTCTCGACGAAGGCGTCCATGTCGATCTGGCGGCGAGCCGGACCGCCGCGGGCCGCGAGGCGCTCGCCGTGCAGCGGGCCGAGGCCGGCGAGCAACGCGAAGCAGACCCGGAGGTTCGGGTGCGCGGCCCGGCCGAACGCGACGAACGCGTGCCAGGCGTCGTGCATCTGGTGGACGTAGGGGCTCAGCGCGGGCCACCAGCCGGGCGCGCCGTCCGGCGGGGCCGGGTGCGGGCCGGGGTGGACGAACAGCGGCGCGTCCCGCCGCTCGAGGACCGCGAGCAGCGGGGCGCAGCGCGCGTAGCCGGCCGGGTCGAGGAGCGCGTCGGCCGGGAGCTGCAGGCCGACGCAGCCCGCGTCTAGCGCGCGCTCGAGCGGGGTGGGGTCGATCGTGTGCAGGCCGGCCGCAGCCCAGGCGCCGAAGCGCCCGGGTAGCGCGGTGACGCCCTCGTGGTAGGCGTCGAGGAGCGGGGTGGCGTCCGGGAGCCACTCGATGCCGAGCGGGCTGGAGAGCGAGATCAACGCGCGGTCGAGCCCGTCGGCGTCGAGCAGCGCGGTACGGACGGCCACGTCGTGGTCGGCCGGGTTCACCGCGTAGGGCGGCGCGCTGGCCGTGTGGAGCGTCCAACCGTCGAGGTGGGGTGGGGTGTTCCGGGCGCGGAGGGCAGCGAGCAGCGGTTCGGGCCAGAGGTGCTGGTGAACATCGATGCGCATTCCGCCAGTTTCCTACCTGCTCACTGGGTTAACCGCTTCAGTGAACCGGTTAACCTGAGCGGCTGTCAAGGCTCGTCGCCGGCTCGTAACAGTGTTACGAACGGCCCCACCGGGTGAAGTCACCCGGGTCGACGTTCAGCTGGCGCAGCGTGTTCCAGCTACCGCCGGGCGGGGCGACGAGCCGCCAGTCGCCCGCCACCCACCGCACGGTGAGGGTGAGCCCCATATAGCTGGCGACGTCCGCGGAGATCGATCGGTAGGCGAGCTCGATCACGGCCTGACCGGGCGAGTAGGAGACGAAGCGGAAGCCGGCGATCTGGGCCCTCTTCCGCACGTCCAGCCGGCGGGTGTGGGTCCGCAGATTGCCGAGGAACAGGTCCCGGTCTTCGCCGGGGATCATCTGGGTCTGCACGGTCTTCTTCGCGGCCTCGGGCTGGTCGACCCAGCCGGCGCGGGTCCCGATCTGGGCCGTGGCGATCAGCGCGCCGGTCGGCGTCCGCGAGTAGCCGCTGGCCACCTGCTGGGCGTCGACGTGCGCGGGCCCGTCGGTCTTCGACGTCGGGACGTCGTCACCGTGGACGACCTCCCAGGTGACGCCGGACGGCGCGGCGGTGGGGGTCGCGGTCGGCAGCGGGCCGGTGGGGCCGTCGTCGCCCGGGCTCGCGCTCGGGAAGGCGTACTCCGGGCCGCTGCCGGAGTTCCGGGTCACCAGCAGCGCGGCCGTGGCCCCGCCGAGCACGCAGACCAGCACGACCGCGACGACGCCGAGGACGCCGAGCACGATCGGGGTCCGCGACCGCCGCGGCGCGCCCGCGGGCTGCGTCCAGGCGGGCGGAGCGTAAGGCCCCGGCAGGTGGGAGGGCCTCGGCAGGTGGGAGGGCCCCGGCGGGTGGGAGGGCCCGGGTGGGTACTGGCTCGGCGGGGGTAAGTGCGGGCCGCCGTGCGGTGTGCTCATCGGTCTCCCTGGTCCACAGCGGACTCACAGCACCGCACGGTAGCGCAGCTGTCACGCCCAGGTCAGCGGCTGACTCCGGAGCCACTCCTCGACCTGGGGCTCGGCCGGGACGCTCAGCGGCTTGCCGTTGCCGAGGTCGATCGTGAACTCGTTCGTGCCGTGCGGACCGCCACAGACCCGGACGAACGCCTCGACCCGCTCGGTCGAGCCGTCCTCGCGGCGGCCGACGAGCGTGCCCGCGATCATCTCGCCGGGCGACACCGACCGCGCGTGGTGGCTCTCGACCGCGTGCGGATCGTCGGCCGTGGCGATCCGGACGATTCGCGGGTTCAGGACGGCTTCATCGGTGTTGATCATGATTTCAGGGAAGCGCCGTACGGGAGCAACGAGCGCCCGCCACGCCCAATAACTACGCTGAAATAGTGCCGCAACAACGTAAGCGGGCGACGATCCGTCACGTCGCCGAGGCGACCGGGCTCTCCCCGGCCGCCGTGTCGTACGCGCTGCGCGGCGTGCAGACGTCGGAGGAGACCCAGCGCCGGGTCCGGGAAGCGGCCGCCGAGCTGGGCTACGAGGCCGATCCGATCGCCCGGGCGCTGGCCAGCGGCCGCACCGGCACGGTCGGGCTGCTCTGCGGCTCGCTCGAGGACCTCTGGCAGCAGTCGCTGGCGGTCGGCATGGGCCGCGCGCTGCTCGGCCACGACCGCTACGCGCTGATTCTCGACGCGGCCGGCGACCCGTCCCGGGAGGCGATCCTCGCCCGGCAACTGCGCGACCAGCGGGTCGACGCGCTGGTCGTGCAGCCGCTCGACCCGTCCGCGCCGGACTGGGCCGACCTGGCCGGCACGGTCCCGATCGTCTCGATCGGCGACTCGCTGCTCGGTGTGCAGGGCGGCGAGGTGCTGTTCGACAACCGGAAGGGCGTCACGCTGGCGCTGGAGCACCTCACCGGCCTCGGGCACCGGCGGATCGCCGTGCTCACCCCGAACCGCCCGAGCACCCCCGACCGCCCGGCCGAGGTGCACGTCGGCATCGAGGCCGCCCGGCTCGGCATCGACGTCCGACTCGTGACGTCCCCGCACGCGCTCGACGGCGCGACCGAAGCGGCCCGCAACGTGCTCGGCGACGCCCACCGGCCGACCGCGGTGTTCTGCTTCGCCGACTCGATCGCCTACGGCGTCTACGCGGCCGCGCGCGATCTGGGCCTGTCGATCCCCGACGACGTGAGCGTGGTCGGGTACGACTCGCACCCGATGTCCGCGCTGGTCACGCCGGGCCTGACGACCGTCGACTGGGACCTGGACGGGATCGTCCGGCAGGCGGCCGCGCTGGCGATCGACCAGATCGAGGGCCGGGCCGACCGCCTCCGCTTCCTCCGCGCCCCCGAACTCTGCGTCCGGACGTCGACCGCCGCTGCTCTAACCTGATGCCCGTGGGGGAGGCTCGCGCACGGACGCCGACCGAGCGGCTGCTCGCGCTCTTCGACCGGCACCGCCTCTCCCCCACCCAGCGCCGGATCGCCCAGCACCTGCTCGACAACCTGCCCGAGGCCGCGTTCGCGTCCAGCGTCGACCTGGCCAACCGGGTCGGGGTGAGCCAGCCGTCGGTGACCCGGTTCGCGGTCGCGCTCGGCTTCTCCGGCTATCCCGACCTGCAGCGGGCGCTGCGTCCGATCGCGCTGAGCGCGGTTTCCGAACGTCCCGATCCGGTGACGGTCCGGCGCAACGAGCTGCAGGCGGCCGTCGACGCGGAGATCCACAATCTCGAAGCGCTGCGCCAGACGCTCGAAGACCCGGGCAAGGTCGTCGACCTGGGCCGGGAACTGGCCGCGTCGTCGCCGCTCACCGTGCTCGGTGCGCGCATCTCGGCCCCGCTCGCCGACTACTTCGGCTACGCCGCCAAGCGGATCCACCCCGACGTCCGCGTGCTGACCTCCGGCGGCAGCGCGGTCCACGACGGCCTGCTGCAGGCCCGCGAGGCCGGCGGCACCTGGGTCCTCGCGTTCGTGCTCCCCCGCTACGCGGGCGAGACGATCGAGGCGCTCCGGCGCGCGCGCAAGGCCGGGTTCCGCACCGCGGTGGTGACCGACGCGCCGATCGCGCCGTTCGCCGACGAGGTCGACGTTCTGCTCGCGGCCGGCGTCGGGACCCGGCTCGTCTTCGACTCGTACGCGGCCCCGGTGACGGTGAGCGCGGCCCTCCTCCAAGCCATGGCGGACGCCGAGCCCGCGCGCACCCAGGCCCGGCTCGAGGCGTACGAGCAGATGGCCGAAGACGTGGGCTTCTTCACCGAGCGGTAGCCTCGTAAACCCAGTGAGGCTATGGGGCGGGTGGGGTCACGATTCGGGTTCAAAGATGCGCGCACCACGGAGGTCGGCAGAGGATGGGACGCGTGTCGTGTTCCAGAGCCGTCCTGCGCGGTGCCGATGCGCGTGCCGCCGCGCGGGCCCGGTCCGGCCGGGCCCGCGCGCCCGGGTCGGCGGCCGGCTCGGAATCGGCTTCCGGTGAGGCGTCAGAATTCGGCCAGGCCCGGCAGCAGCGCGGCGGCGTCCTCGACGTCCTGATCGAGGGGACGGTCGTCGAGACGGTCCGGCAGCCGCTCGGCGGCGTAGGCGAACGCATCGGCCAGCGGACCGTCGACCGGGGTCGTTCCCCGCATCCGCAGCGCCCGGACGGCCGCCACCAGCTCCGCGGCGAGCACGATCCGGTAGTCGCCGGCCGCGTCGAGCGAGTTGCGGGCGGCCTGCGAGGAGAACGGCGCGTGCTCCTCGACCCCGCGGGAGACGACCGCGGTGGCCAGCGACGTCGGCATCGCCGACAGGCGGAGCGCGCCGAGCGCGGAGTGCGCCACGTACTCCAGGATCATCAGGCCGGACGACCCGGGCGGCCCGGACGCGAGGAACGGCGCGAGGCCGGTGAACGCGGGCTCCAGCAGCAGGCTCAGCCGGGCGACCGAGAGCGCCGCGGTGCCGTAGAGCGCGTTGCGCATCGTGTCGAGGGCCAGGCCCAGGTACGCGGTGTGGAAGTTCGCGTTGTGCAGCACCCGGTTGCCGACGGCGTCGACCAGCGGATTCTCCGACGCCGAGTTGAGCTCGATGCCCAGCGTGCGCTCCAGCGCGACGACCGCGTCGAGCGCCGGGCCGTGCACCTGGGGCACCGCCCGGTAGCTGTACGGGTCCTGGATCCGGGCCGCCTTGACCGGCTGACCGGCGAGCAGGTCACGCAGCCGGGCCGCGACCGTCTGCTGACCGGCGTGCGGCCGGGCCAAGTGGACGACGGCCTCGTACGGCTCGCTGTTGCCGTCGCCGGCCAGGAACGCCAGCGCGGTGATCACCGTGCTCGCCCGGAGCAGCTCGGAGAGGTCGGCGCAGGCCAGCGCGGCCTCGCCGATCGAGCCGGCGTTGGAGCTGATGAACGACAGCGCGTCGGCCGGGTCGAACGGGATCGGGTCCATCGTGCCGCCCCGCCACGGCACCTCGCCGAGCAGGCAGAGCGCGGTCACCGCGAGTGCGGGCAGGTCGCCGGTGCCGATGCCGCCGAACGCGTGCACCGGCGGGGTGAGGCCGCGGTTGAGCGCCTCGGCCAGGCCTTCGAGCAGGTGCGGCGAGACGCCGGACCCGCCCGCGGCGAGCTGGTTGAGCCGGACGGTCAGCATCGCCCGCACGCTGACCGGGTCGAGCAGCGGACCGGCCCCGCCGGCGTGACTGCGCAGCAGCCGCAGGCCGTGGGCGGCGTGGCGCACGGGTTCGGCCGGTACCGCGTCGGGCGGGATCACGCTGCCCTCCGGGCCGAGCACGACCGGGCCGGAGGTGCTCTCGTAGGCCACCGACACCAGGCGGTTGGCGCCGACGCCGGTCGTCCGCCCGTACACCTGGCCGGCGGCGCTCAGCGCGGTCACGGTCTGGTGGGCCGCGTTGGCCCGGAGCAGCCCGTCCGGATGGACACGCACCGGCAGCTTGCCTCGGGCCACGCTTCGAACCTGTTCCGCGGTCAGCTCGACGCCGTCGAGCACCACCTCGGACATGAGCACCTCTTTATCCGGCCGACCTCGGGATTTAACAGCGGCCACCCCTTTCTCATCTTGACACGATCTTCAGGCGACAGAAGCATGAAGAAATTCATTCACCCCCTGGGAGCACGGTGATCACTTTCGAGAACGTGACCAAACAGTTCCCGGACGGGACCGTCGCCGTCGACAACCTCAGCCTGGAGATCCCGGACGGGAAGATCACCGTGCTGGTCGGCCCGTCCGGCTGCGGGAAGACGACGACGCTGCGGATGATCAACCGGATGATCGACTCGACCTCGGGGACGATCACGATCGACGGCCGGAACGTGCGGGACATGGACCCGCCGACGCTGCGCCGCGGGATCGGGTACGTCATCCAGCAGGCCGGGCTCCTCCCCCACCGGACGATCCTCGACAACGTGGCCACGGTGCCGTTCCTGCTCGGGCACGACAAGAAGAAGGCCCGGTCGGACGCGCTGGCGCTGATGGAGCGGGTCGGGCTGCCCGCCTCGTTCGCCAAGCGCTACCCGCACCAGCTCTCCGGCGGTCAGCAGCAGCGCGTCGGCGTGGCCCGGGCGCTGGCCGCCGACCCGCCGGTGATGCTGATGGACGAGCCGTTCAGCGCCGTCGACCCGGTCGTCCGCAAGAGCCTGCAGGACGAGTTCCTGCGGCTGCAGAAGGACCTGCACAAGACGATCGTGATGGTGACGCACGACATCGACGAGGCGGTGAAGCTCGGCGACCTTGTCTGCGTGCTCGAGGTTGGCGGGCGGATCGGGCAGTTCGACACCCCCGAGCGGCTGCTCGCGTCGCCGTCGGACGGGTTCGTCGAGGAGTTCCTCGGCGACGACCGGGGCGTCCGCCGGCTGTCGTTCGTCGAGTCGGATCACCTGCCCCTGGACCCGTCGCGGATCGTCACCACGGCCTCGGCCGGGGACGACTGGCGGTTGCTGGTGGACGCGGACGGGAAGCCGTCCGGGTGGCTGGAGCCGGGCGGGTCCTCGGACCCGCTGCCGGTCGGCCGGTCGTTCGTCGTCGGCCGGGATTCGCTGCGGTCCGCGCTCGACAGCGCGGTGCTGAACCCGTCGGGTGAGGCCATCGCGGTCGACGGCGACGGGAAGGCCGTGGGGCTGGCCGGCCAGGAGCAGATCACCAGTGCCCTGCGCGGCCGGATCCCCGCCGGAGCCGCGGAATGACCTGGGACTGGCGCTGGTCGTGGATCTCCGACCACTACGACCTGCTCGGTGACCTGCTCGGCCAGCACCTGTACCTCTCGGTGCTGCCGGTGCTCTTCGGGCTGCTCATCGCGCTGCCGCTGGGCATCCTGTGCGTGCAGGTGCCCCGGCTGTACGCGCCGGTGCTGGCGCTGACCAGCATCTTCTACGCGCTGCCGTCGCTGGCGCTGTTCGTCGTGCTGATCGACTACACCGGCTTCACCGGCTGGACGGTGATCGTCCCGCTGACGATCTACACGCTCTCGGTGCTCGTCCGGAACGTCGTCGACGGGCTGCGGTCGGTGCCGGAGGCGGTCAGCCAGGCGGCGACCGCGATGGGGTTCACCGGCGTCCGCCGGATCCTGCAGGTCGACCT
This sequence comes from Cryptosporangium phraense, assembly GCF_006912135.1. NCBI lineage: Bacteria > Bacillati > Actinomycetota > Actinomycetes > Cryptosporangiales > Cryptosporangiaceae > Cryptosporangium > Cryptosporangium phraense. Next base: position 216,715 of record NZ_VIRS01000005.1, read on the forward strand.
GCCGGTGGCGATCCCGGTGGTGATCGCCGGCCTGCGGGTCGCGACGGTGTCGAACATCAGCCTGGTGAGCGTCGGTTCGCTGATCGGCATCAGCGGCCTCGGCCAGCTGTTCGTCGACGGCATCCAGCGCAGCTTCATCACGCCGATCATCGTCGGCATCGTGCTGACCGTCGTCCTGGCCGTACTGGCGGACGCGGTGCTCGTCGGCCTGCAGTGGCTGCTGACGCCGTGGACCCGGACCCAGAAATCGGCGAAGCCGATTCCCGAGGGGGTCACCGCATGAACATCGTCTCGCGAGCCGTGCACTGGTTCGGGTTGTCGTCGTCCTGGACCGGGGTCGACGGGATTCCGAACCGGGTCGGGGAGCACCTGTACTACTCCGGGCTCTCGCTGCTGATCGCCGCCCTGATCGCGCTGCCGCTGGGGCTGTTCGTCGGCCACACCGGCCGGGGTGCGTTCCTGGCCGTGAACTCGGCCGGCGCGGCGCGGTCGCTGCCGACCGTCGGTCTGGTGGGTCTGACGGTCGTCGTGTTCGGGATCGGTCTGACGCCGACGCTGCTGCCGTTGGTCGCGCTGGCGATCCCGCCGATCCTGGTCAATACGTACGCCGGGGTCAGGCAGGTGGACGGGCAGCTGCGTGACGCGGCGAACGGCATGGGCATGAAGGGCTGGCAGGTGCTCTTCCAGGTGGAGCTGCCGGTCGCGCTGCCGCTGATCATCCTGGGGCTGCGCACGGCCGCGGTGCAGATCGTCTCGACCGCGACGATCGCCGCGTACGTCGGGCTCGGCGGTCTGGGCCGGTACATCTTCGACGGGCTGGCGCGGCGGGAATACGAGGTGATGGTGGGTGGCGCGGTGCTGTCCGTGCTGCTCGCGCTCGGTACCGAGGCGCTGTTCGTCGGAATTCAGAGGTTGATCGTGTCGCCGGGCGTGCGGCAGCGCGCGCTCGCGAAATAGTAGTTGTTTCTCAACCGCCACACCCCGCTCGAGAGGGAAACCATGAGAAGGAACGTCCGCATGTTGTTCGCGGTGGGCAGCGCGGCCGCGCTGCTCGCGCTCACCGCCTGCGGCGGGGGCGACAGCGACTCCGGCGACGACCCGCTGAGCTCGTCCGGCGGCGGCAGCGAGGTAGTGGTCGGTTCGGCCAACTTCCCCGAAAACGTGCTGCTGGGTGAGATCTACGCCCAGGCGCTCGAGGCCAAGGACGTCAAGGTCAAGCGTCAGCTGAACATCGGCGCCCGCGAGGTCATCTACGCGCAGCTCGAGAAGGGCGCGCTGACCGTGCTGCCCGAGTACAACGGTGCGCTGCTCTCGTACCTCGACAAGAACGCGACCGCGACCACCAGCGACGAGGTCGACGCGGCCCTGAAGACGAAGCTCCCGGCCGGCGTCGAGCTGCTGAACCCGGCCGCGGCCGAGGACAAGGACTCGGTGACCGTCACCAAGGCGACCGCCGACAAGTACAAGCTCAAGACGCTGGCCGACCTGGCGCCGGTGGCGAAGAACCTGGTCATCGGTGGTCCGCCGGAGTTCAAGACCCGGACCCAGGGCATCGTGGGGCTCAAGTCGCAGTACGGGCTCGACTTCAAGTCGTTCAAGTCGCTGGACGTGGCCGGCCCGATCACCGTGTCGGCGCTGAAGAAGGGCGACGTCCAGGCGGCGAACCTCTTCACCACCGACCCGGCGATCGTGGCCAACGACTTCGTGCCGCTGGAGGACCCGAAGGGGTTGTTCGGGGCGCAGAACGTGACGCCGCTGGTCTACAAGAAGGGCGTGAACCAGACGGCGACGGATGCGCTGAACGGGGTGTCGGCGAAGCTCGACACGGCGACGCTGGCTGACCTGGTGAAGCAGGTTGTGTCGGACAAGAAGGACCCGGATGTGGTGGCCAAGGCTTGGCTGTCCGAGGCCGGCTTGAGCTGAGGTCCGGTCCGCTCCTCGGGGCGGGGTTCCGCGGTAGGAACGGGGGCTGCCCGCGCGGTTGCGCGGGCAGCCCCCGGCCCTGGTCAGTCGGGAACCGACGCGTTGGCCGCCAGCAGGATCGTCAGATCCTGCACGACCTCGTCGGTCGACTGCCGGGATGCACTGGCCAGCAGCGCGATCGCCAGGTCGGCGAGCACGAAGAACCCACCGGCTTTCGCGGCCTCGTCCGGGAAGGACTTCAGCAGTGCCTCGGCGCCCGCGTCGTCACCGCGGCGGCGGGCCGCGACGACCCCGGCCGCCCGCTGGGCGGCGTCGGTGGCCGCGCGGACGGCGGCGCCCGGCTGGGCCGACTCGGGTCGGGCGGTCACGGCGCCGGCGTGGCCGCCGCGACCGCGGCCGAATAGCGCGCCGCGACGTCGGTCCAGTTGATCAGCGACCACAGCTTCTGCACGTAGTCCGGGCGCACGTTCTTGTACTGCAGGTAGTACGCGTGTTCCCAGGCGTCGAACACCAGCAGCGGCGTCGTGTTGATGCCGACGTTGCCGTGGTGGTCGTACACCTGGTGGATGAGCAGCTTGCCGGAGAGCGGCTCGTGCGCCAGCACACCCCAGCCGGAGCCCTGCACGCTGGTCGTGGCGGTGTTGAGCTGCTTCTGGAACGCCTCGAACGAGCCGAAGTGCTCGCTGATCGCATCCCCGAGGACACCGTCGGGGCGGTCGCCGCCGTCCGGGCTCAAGTTCGACCAGAACTGGGTGTGCAGCACGTGCCCGGAGAGGTTGAACGCCAGCGTCTTCTCCAGCCCGACCAGCCCCGTCGGGGTGAAGCCGTCCTTCTCGCGCACCTCCTCCAGTTGATCGAGGGTGTCGTTGGCGCCCTTGACGTAGGCGGCGTGGTGCTTGGAGTGGTGCAGTTCCAGGATTTCACCGGTGATCGCGGGCTCGAGGGCTCCGTAGTCGTACGGCAGGTCCGGGAGCGTGTAGGTGGCCATCGGGAAGCGGGCCTCCAGAGTCGGTGGATGTTCCGGACACAAGCTTTCCGGCGCTGAGGGCTCTAATGCAAGTATCTTGCAAGAACATCTTGGTTGCAACGGCCAATCAGTGGGGTTAGCCTCGTCGAGGGTTCCGGAGACGGGAAGAGAGATCGGCATGAGCAGCACGGACGTCGCTATCCCGTCGTCACTGGCGCGGTTCCGGGCGTCTCTGACCCGCCGGGACCGGCGCGCGCTAGCCGGAATGGCCGGGTTCATCGTCCTGCTGCACGTCGTCGGGTTCGGCGCCCTGTTCGGCCTCGTCGCACCGAAACACTTCCACCTCGGCGGCGCCCACCCGGTCTTCACGGTCGGCGTCGGCGTGCTCGCCTACACCTTCGGCTTACGCCACGCCTTCGACGCCGACCACATCGCCGCCGTCGACAACACCACCCGCAAACTCCTGGCCGACGACACCGACCGCAAACCGCTCTCGGTCGGATTCTGGTTCTCCCTCGGGCACTCCACGATCGTGTTCGGCCTGGCCGTCCTGCTCTCGGTCGGCGTCAAGGCCCTGGCCGGGCAGGTCGAAAACGACGACTCCGGGCTGCACTCGATCACCGGTGTCATCGGCGCCTCGGTCTCCGGAGTGTTCCTGTGGATCCTCGGGATCCTCAATCTCGTGGTCCTGCTGGGCATCCTGCGGGTGTTCCGGCAGATGCGCCGCGGCCGGTTCGACGAGGCCGCCTTGGAGGAACAGCTCAACAAACGCGGCTTCATGAACCGGTTCCTGTCCGGGCTCACCAAGTCGGTGCGCAAGCCCTGGCACATCTACCCGATCGGTGTCCTGTTCGGGCTGGGCTTCGACACCGCCACCGAGGTCGGGCTCCTGGTCCTGGCTGGGGGCGCCGCCGCGTTCAACCTGCCGTTCTACTCCATCCTGGTGCTGCCGATCCTCTTCGCCGCCGGCATGTGCCTGATGGACACCGTCGACGGCGTGTTCATGAACGCCGCCTACGGCTGGGCCTTCGCCAAACCGGTCCGCAAGGTGTTCTACAACCTCACGATCACCTCGATCTCCGTGGCCGTGGCGCTGATCATCGGCACGATCGAACTGATCGGCGTCCTTGACGACCAGGCCCACATCACCACCGGGCCGCTCGCCGCGATCGGTGAGATCCCACTGGACTACGCCGGCTACGGCATCGTCGCGTTGTTCGTCGTCTCCTGGGCGGTCGCGATCGCGGTGTGGAAACTCGGCCGGGTCGAGGAACGCTGGAACGCCGGCCTCGCCACCACCGACTGAGCAGGCTTGACACCCGCGGCTCACGGATTCGGTACTCCCGGGAAGCCCGGCTCCCCCGGCTTGATCTTGCAGACCGGCAAATTCGGATCCGCCTTGCACAACTTGTCTACGGCCGGGTTCCGCTTCGTCTTCTTGCCATTACTGATATTCACCCGCACCGTGCTGCGCTTACTCAAATACGTTCCGCCGTCCGGCTCGGTCCTCGACACCCGCCCGGCCGGCTCCTCCGAATCCTCCGCCTCGTAATTCAGCGACGGCGAGAATCCCGCATATCGCAGCCGGGCTATCGCCTCCTCGGGCGTCGCACCCTTCACGTCCGGAACCCGGACCAGCGTCCCGTACGACAGCTTCCTCGGCGCCCGGACGAAATTCTTCACCGGCAGCATCGGTAAGACCTTCGTGAACGTGTCCCGAACGATCTGCACCGGTAAATGGCTGTCCGGAACAGTGTCGTAATACTTATCCGGATTGGCAATAAAAGACGCCGCCGCTAAATTCGGCGTATACCCCACGAACCAGCCCGCATTGTTGTCGTCCGTCGTACCGGTCTTTCCGGCCACCGGCCGGTCGATCGCCGCCCCGACGCTCGTCGCGGTCGCGCCGCCGCCGGGGTGCGTGCACGACACCCCGGTCATCGAACCGTCGCCCACCGGGCAGCGGGCCGCGTCGTTGGCCGCATCGGCCACCGCCGGAGCGAACGCCTTCTTGCACGACGGGTTCCCGGCCAGCAGCTTCTTCCCCGTCGGATCGGTGATCGACCGCACCGGCGTCGGCTTGCAGTACTTCCCCCGCGCGGCCACGGTCGCGTACGCGTTGGCCATGTCCAGCGGGCTGACCTGCGCGGTCCCCAGCGTGAACGACCCCCAGGCCTGCTGACTGTTCTGCGCCCACTTGATGTTCTTCAGGTCCGTCGAACCCCGGAAGACGACGCCGGCCGCCTGGGCGGCCGCGACCGCCGCCCGCACGGTCGCCTCCTGCTCCAGCTGGACGAAGTACGTGTTGACGGATTCCCCGAAGCCGCTGTTGATCGTGTGGACGCCGGTCATCCTCGAGTCGGCGTTCTTCGGGCAGTAGTACTTCCCGGTCTTGCACCCGCCGATGTACTGCGAGGTGAGCTGCGGGGGCGCCCACAGCGTGTGGTTGAGCGGGATCCCCTGCTGGAGCGCGGCCAGCATCGTGAACATCTTGAACGTCGACCCGGCCTGGTACCCCGGCGAGATCGTCGAGCCGGTGAGCAGCGGGTTCTCGGTGTACGGGTACGTCTTGCCGCCGGGGTTCTTCTTGATGCCGTACTTGCGGTTGATCGCCATCGCCTGGACGCGGCCGGTGCCCGGCTGCACGATCACGATGCCGGTGGCGAACCGGTTGTAGGCCGACAGCCCGCGGTCGACCTGCCTCTGCGCGGTCTTCTGCATCGTCACGTCGATCGTCGAGACGATCCGGAAGCCACCCTTGCGCAGCATCGTCAGCCGCTCGGTGGTGGAGTGGCCGAACGCCGGGTTCTTCTGCCACCAGTCGAGGAACCAGCCGCAGAAGAACCCGAAGTCGACCCGGCCGTACTCGCAGCCCTGCACGTTGGGCTTGGGGTTGAGCCCGATCGACGCCTGGTCGGCGGCGTCCGCCTCCGCCTGGGAGATGTACTTCATCCTCACCATCTGGCGCAGGACGTAGGTGCGTCGCGCCAGCGCCGCGCGCTGGTCGTTCTTCACCGGGTTGTACCGCGTCGGGTCCTTGGCCAGGCCGGCGATCAGCGCCGCCTCCGGCAACGTCAGCTGCGACGGTGGCTTGCCGAAGTACACCTCGGACGCGCTGTGGATGCCGGTGCCGCCGTTGCCGAAGAACGTGATGTTCAAGTAGTTCTCGAGAATCTGGTTTTTCGAGAACTCCTTCTCCAACGCGATCGCATAGCGGATCTCGCGCAGCTTACGGGCCGCTGTGTCTTCGGTGGCCGCCTTGTATTGGGACGCATTCGCGGCGCTGTATTTGAGCACCGACCGGACGTATTGCTGGGTGAGCGTCGAGGCGCCCTGGGTCACCTCACCGCTCGTCTGGTTCCGCACCAGCGCGCGGACGATTCCCCGGGCGTCGACGCCTTTGTGCTCGTAGAAACGGCTGTCCTCGGCCGCGACGATCGCCTGACGCATCACCAGCGCGATGTCCTCGAGCTTGACGTTCCGGCGGTTCTCGTCGAAGAACGAGGCCAGCACGGTCTGGTTGTCGCTGGCCAGCAACGTCGAGGTCTGCGGGAGCGGCGGAATCCGGATCTCGGCCGGAAGGTCACGGAAACCGTCCGATGCGGACTTCGCGGTCAACCCGGAGAAACCGACCACCGGAAACGCGACCGCGGCCAGCACGACACCGGCCAGAATCCCGCAGACGATCAACGTCAGGGAATTGGCCAGCCTGCGGTCGGGGCTCGACATCACGTCCATCAATGTATGGACGCCACGCCAGCGAAGAAGGTCGCTTAACGGAGCCTTAAATAGTGATGGGTCGTCCGTCTTTCCACACGGCGGCGATCAGCGGCACCCCCGGGCGGTAGGCGAGGTAGACGGGATCGGGGGCGTCCAGCAGGACGACGTCGGCGCGGGCGCCGGGAGCCAAGCGCCCGACGTCGTCCCGGCGCAGGGCGGCCGCGCCACCGCGCGTCACCGCCCAGAGCGCCTCGGACGGCGTCAGGTGCATTTCGCGGACCGCCAGCGCGACGCAGAACGGGATGCTCGACGTGAAGCACGAACCGGGGTTGCAGTCGGTGGCCACCGCGACCGTCACGCCCGCGTCCAGCAGGCGCCGGGCGTCCGGATAGGGCGACCGGGTCGAGAACTCGACGCCCGGCAGCAGCGTCGCGACCGTGCCGGACGAGGCCAGCGCGTCGACGTCGGCCGGGGTGAGGAACGTGCAGTGGTCGGCCGATGCGGCCCCGAACTCGACCGCCAGTTGCACCCCGGGGCCGGGGCCGAGCTGGTTGGCGTGCACCCGGGGCACCAGCCCGGCCGCGACCCCGGCCGACAGCACCGCCCGGGAGGCGTCGCCGTCGAACGCGCCCTCCTCGCAGAAGACGTCGATCCAGCGGGCGTGCGGGGCGCACGCGGACAGCATGTCGCCGGTGACCAGCGCGAGGTACTCGGCCGGGTCCGCACCCGGGGCCACCACGTGCGCGCCGAGGAACGTCGTCTCGGGCGTGACCTCGCGGGCCAGCCGCAGCGAGCGGGCCTCGTCCGCGACCGAGAGGCCGTAGCCCGACTTGATCTCCAACGTCGTCGAACCCTGGCGGTGGGCCTGGCCCACGAGCGAAGCCAGCCGGGCCCGCAACGCGTCGTCGCCGGCGGCCCGGGTAGCGGCGACCGTGGTGCGGATGCCGCCGGCCGCGTACGGCGTCCCGGCCATCCGGGCCGCGAACTCGGCCGAGCGGTCGCCGGCGAACACCAGATGGTTGTGACTGTCGACGAACCCGGGAATCACCGCCCGGCCGGACGCGTCGACCGCGGTGTCGGCGTCCGGCGCGGCCGCCGTCGGGCCGACCCAGGCGACCCGCCCGCCATCGAGGACGAGAGCGGCGTCGGTCAGCGTCCCCAGGTCGTCGTCCTGGGTGACGAGCATCCCGATGTTCCGCAGCACCGTGCTCATCGGAGGGCCTCGGCCAGCTCCCGGCCGACGTCGACCGTGACGTGGACCCCGTCGGTCACCACCGGCCGCCCGTCGACGATCACCGAGCGGACGTCGGCCGCGGACGCGGCGAAGACCGCGGTCTCGGCCGCGGTGAGACGGCCGAAGCCCGCGGTGCGGGGGGTGTCGACGGCCAGCGTGACCAGGTCGGCCCGGGCGCCGACGGCCAGCGCGCCGGCGTCGGGCCAGCCCAGCGAGTCGTGGGCGAACGCGGTCCGGAGCAGCTCCGGCGCCGGCCAGTGGCCCCGCACCCCGGTCCGCAGCCGTTCGTCCAGCTCCACCGCTCGGGCCTCCTCGAACAGGTCGATCACCGCGTGGCTGTCGCTGCCCAGCGAGACCGGCGACCCGGCGTCGAACAGCGTCCGGATCGGGCCGATCCCGTCGGCGAGATCGCGTTCGGTCGTCGGGCACGCGCACGTCCAGGTCGACGAGCCGCCGATCAGCTTCACGTCGTCGTCGGTCAGGTGGGTCGCGTGCACCACCGACGTGCGCGGACCCAGCGCGCCGTGGTCGGCCAGCAGGCGGGCCGGGGTGACGCCGTAGGCGGCCAGGCAGGCCTCGTTCTCGGCCGGTTGCTCGGACAGGTGGACGTGCAGCGGCGCGCCGTGCTCGTCGGCCCAGCCCACGACCGGCGCGATCTGATCGGCCGGCACTCCGCGCACCGAGTGCAACGCCGCCCCGACCCGCGCGCGCCCGTCCGCCGAAAATCCGGCGACCCGCGCGGCCCAGCCCTCGGCCGAGCCGTCGCCGAAGCGGAGTTGCGGACCCTCCAGCGGCGTCCCGATGCCCCCGGCCAGGTAGCACGTGTCGAGCAGCGTGATCCGGATCCCGGCGTCGGCCGCGGCCGCCACCAGCGCCGCACCCATCGCGTTCGGGTCCGCGTACCGGCGGCCGCCGGGCGCGTGGTGCAGGTAGTGGAACTCGCCGACGCACGTGATGCCGCCCAGCGCCATCTCGGCGTAGACCGCGCGGGCCAGCGCGTAGTACGAGTCGGGCGTGAGCGTCTCGGCCACCGCGTACATCTGCGACCGCCAGGTCCAGAACGTCCCCCGGTCGGCCTGCGTCCGGCCGCGCAGCGCCCGGTGGAACGCGTGCGAGTGCGCGTTCGCCAGCCCCGGCAGCGTCAGACCCGGCAGCCGTACGGCGTCGGCCGGGGCCTCGACCCCGGCTGCCACCGCCGCGATCCGACCCTTCACCACGTCGATGCGGACGCGTTCCGCGGCGCCGTCGGGCAGCCAGGCGTACTCGGCCCAGTAGACGGTCACCGGGTGACCAGGTGTTCCAGGACCGTGGTCAGCGCTTCCACCCCGGCCAGGCAGTCGTCCGGGCCGGCGTACTCGCCCGGGGCGTGCGAGACGCCGGTCGGGTTCCGGACGAACAGCATCGCGGTCGGCACGTGCGCGGAGAGCACGCCGGCGTCGTGACCGGCGCCGGTCGGCAGGATCGGCGCCCCTCCGGCCAGCCCGGCGACCTCGTCGCGCAGGTCGGCGTTGAACTCGACGACCGGAGTCTCGGACTCCGGCGTCACCGTGACCTTCACGCCGTCGCGATCCCCCCGCTCGGCCGCCAGCTCGGTGACGCCCTGGACCACCCGGGCCAGCGCCGACGCGTCCGGGGCGCGCGAGTCGAGCCAGGCCCGCACCAGCGACGCGATCGCGTTGGTGCCGTTCGGTTCCACCGACACCCGGCCGAACGTCGCCAACGCCCCGGCCAGCGACGCCTGTTCCCGGGCGCCGAGCACGGTCTCGGCGAACGTCAGCATCGGGTCCCGGCGGTCGGCGAGCCGGGTCGTCCCGGCGTGGTTGGCCTCGCCCGCGAACTCGAACCGCCAGCGCCCGTGCGGCCAGATCGCGCTCGCGACGCCCACCGGCGCGTTCGCGTCGACCAGCCCGCGCCCCTGCTCGACGTGCAGCTCGACGAACGTCCCGATCCGCGCGAGCCGCTCGGGATCGGCGCCCAGCCGCGTAGCGTCCAGATCGGCGCCGGTCATGGCCTCGGCCCAGGTGACGCCGTCGGAGTCACGCAGGTCCTGGGCCCGGGACGGGGCGACGGCCCCGGTCAGCAGGCGGGACCCGAGGCAGGGCACCCCGAAGCGGGCGCCCTCCTCCTCGACGAAGTTGACGACGGCGAGCGGCCGTCCCGGAGCCACCCCGCGGGCCTTCAACAGCGCGACCGCGGACAGCGACGACACCACCCCCAGCGGACCGTCGAACGCGCCGCCGTCCGGCACCGAGTCCAGATGCGACCCGGTGACGACCGCGTCGCCGCCCGACCCCCACCAGGCCCACTGGTTGCCGTTCCGGTCGACCTCGACGTCCAGGCCGAGGCCCCGGGCGGTGTCGGCGAACCAGGCCCGGGCGTCCAGGTCGGCCGGCGTCCAGGTGAACCGGCGGTAGCCGCCCGAGTCCGCGCGCCCGAGCGGCCGCAGCTCCTCCCAGAGCCGCTCGAAACTCACGCGTTCTCCGTCATCGGGATCCGCACCCCACGCGATTCGGCGACCTCGGTGGCGTCCTCGTAACCGGCGTCCACGTGCCGGATCACGCCCATCCCCGGGTCGTTGGTCAGCACGCGTTCGATCTTCTGCCCGGCCAGGGCGGTCCCGTCGGCGACCGTCACCTGTCCGGCGTGGATCGACCGTCCGATGCCGACTCCCCCGCCGTGGTGGATCGACACCCAGGACGCGCCCGACGCGGTGTTGACCAGCGCGTTCAGCAGCGGCCAGTCGGCGATCGCGTCGGATCCGTCGGCCATGGCCTCGGTCTCCCGGTAGGGAGACGCGACGCTTCCGCAGTCGAGGTGGTCGCGGCCGATGACGATCGGCGCCTGCACGTCCCCGCGGGCCACCATGTCGTTGAAGCGGACGCCGGCCTTGTCGCGTTCGCCGTAGCCGAGCCAGCAGATCCGGGCCGGGAGGCCCTGGAACGCGACCTTGTCCTGGGCGGCGCGGATCCACCGGTGCAGGTGGTCGTTGTCGGGAAACAGGCTCAGCACGGCCTCGTCGGTCGCGTGGATGTCCCGCGGGTCGCCGGAGAGCGCGGCCCAGCGGAACGGGCCCTTGCCCTCGCTGAACAGCGGGCGGATGTAGGCCGGGACGAAGCCGGGGAACGCGAACGCGCGGTCGAACCCACCCTGGCGGGCCTCGTCGCGGATCGAGTTGCCGTAGTCGAAGACCTCGGCGCCGGCGTCGAGGAACCCGACCATCGCCTCGACGTGCTTGGCCATGCTCGCGCGGGCGCGGATCGTGAAGTCGGCCGGGTCCTTCTCGGCCTCGGTCTGCCAGTCCTCGAGCGCGATGCCTTCGGGGAGGTAGGACAGCGGGTCGTGGGCCGAGGTCTGGTCGGTGACGATGTCGACGTCGACGCCTCGGCGGAGGAGCTCGGGGAGCACGGTGGCGCAGTTGCCGACCACGCCGATGGATTTGGCCGCCCCGGCCTTCTTGGCTTCCAGGGCCCGTTCGATCGCGGTGTCGAGGTCGGGCGCGACCTCGTCGAGGTAACGCTGCTCGACCCGGCGGTGCAGACGACCCGGATCGACGTCGATGACGAGAGCCACGCCGCCGTTGAGCGTGACCGCGAGGGGCTGGGCGCCGCCCATGCCGCCGCAGCCGCCGGTGACCGTGAGCGTGCCGGCCAGGGTTCCGTCGAAGCGCTTGGCGGCGACCGCGGCGAACGTCTCGTAGGTGCCCTGGAGGATGCCCTGGGTGCCGATGTAGATCCAGGACCCGGCCGTCATCTGGCCGTACATCGTGAGGCCGAGCTGTTCGAGGCGGCGGAACTCGGGCCAGGTGGCCCAGTCGCCGACCAGGTTCGAGTTCGCCAGGAGCACGCGCGGGGCCCACTCGTGGGTGCGCATGACGCCGACCGGCTTGCCCGACTGGACGAGCATCGTCTCGTCGTCCTTCAGCGTGGTCAGCGTGCGGACCATCGCGTCGAAGCTGGCCCAGTTGCGGGCGGCGCGGCCGGTGCCGCCGTAGACGACGAGGTCGTCGGGGCGCTCGGCGACCTCGGGGTCGAGGTTGTTCATGAGCATCCGCAGCGGTGCCTCGGTCTGCCAGGAACCGGCGGTGAGCGAGGTGCCGCGAGCGGCGCGGACGGGTCGAGCGCCGATCATCGGTGCTCCCTTCGGGTTCGGCGCGCCGGCCGGGGCCGGCCCGCGCGGGCGGGTGTCAGGCGAGGGGGCCGGCGGCGGTCTCGGCGGCCTCCACGGCCGCGCCGGTGTGCACGAGCTGGACGGCGGCCTCAATCTCGGGGGCCAGGTAGCGGTCGGGGCCCGGCGCGGGCGCGGTCTCGCGCAGGCGCGCCAGCACCGCGGCGGTCGCCGGGGCCGGCTCCAGCGGCGCGCGGAGATCGAGCGCCCGCGCCGCGGTGAGCAGCTCGATCGCCAGGACGCGGGTCAGGCCGTCGAGCGACCTGCGCAGCTTGCGGGCGGCCGACCAGCCCATCGAGACGTGGTCCTCCTGCATGGCCGACGACGGGATCGAGTCGACGGACGCCGGCGCGGCCAGGCGCTTGAGCTCGGACACGATCGCGGCCTGCGTGTACTGGGCGATCATGTAGCCGGAGTCGACCCCGGCGTCGTGCGAGAGGAACGGCGGCAGCCCGTGGCTACGGCTGACGTCGAGCATCCGGTCGGTGCGCCGCTCGGCCATCGACGCGAGGTCGGCGACCGCGATCGCCAGGAAGTCGAGCACGTACCCGACCGGGGCGCCGTGGAAGTTCCCGTTGCTCTCGACCCGTCCGTCGAGCGTGACGACCGGGTTGTCGATGGCCGCGGCGAGTTCCCGGCCGGCGACGGCCTCGGCGTGGGCGAGCGTGTCGCGGGCCGCGCCGTGGACCTGCGGGGCGCACCGCAGCGAGTAGGCGTCCTGGACCCGGGTGCAGGCGTGCGGGTCGCGGTGGCTGGCCATGATCCCGGAGTCGCGCAGAACCATCCGCAGATTCGCGGCGCTCGCGGCCTGGCCGGGATGCGGACGCAGGGCCTGCAGGTCGTCGGCGAACACCGCGTCGGTGCCGAGCAGGGCTTCGACGCTCATCGCCGCGGTGAGGTCCGCGGTCCGGAGCAGGCGACGCAGGTCGGCCGCGGCCAGGAGGAGCTGGCCGAGCATCCCGTCGGTGCCGTTGATCAGCGCGAGGCCCTCCTTCTCGCGGAGCCGCACCGGGGTCAGGCCGGCATCCGCGAGTGCCTCGGCGGCCGGGCGGCGGTGGCCGAGCGCGTCGATCACCAGGCCCTCGCCGGTGAGCGCGAGCGCGCAGTGGGCGAGCGGGGCGAGGTCGCCCGAGCAGCCGAGCGAGCCGTACTCGTGGACGACCGGCGTGATCCCGGCGTTCAGCAGGCCGACGTAGGCGTTGGCCACGACCGGACGGACCCCGGTGCGGCCGGTGGCCAGCGTCGCCAGGCGCAGGAGCATCAGCGCCCGGACGACCTCGCGCTCGACCTCGGGGCCGGAGCCGGCCGCGTGCGAGCGGATCAGGCTGTGCTGGAGCGCGACCCGGCGGTCGGGCGGGATGTGCTTGGTGGCCAGCGCGCCGAAGCCGGTGGAGACGCCGTAGTGCGGGGTCTCGTCGTCGGCGAGCTGTTCGATGATGCGGCTGCTGGCCGCGATGCTGTCTTCGGCCTCCGGCGCCAGGGCCACCGGCGCGTCGTCCCGTGCTACCGCGATCACGTCGTCCGGATCGAGAGGACCTGCACCCACCTGTACCGCGTCACCCATGGGTCCATGGGACACCACCGGTGGTGCGGCACAACACAGCGACAGGCTCAGTCTTGTCTGGTATCTCAGACACATGACCTCGGTTCCGGCGGCGGCCCAGGTGCTGGGGATCCTGCGCTATCTGGCCCGGCAGGCCGGGCCGGTGGGCGCGGCGGCGATGGCCCGCGACCTCGGCCTACCCCGGTCGACCGCCTACCACCTGCTGACGACCCTGATCGACGCCGGTTTCGTCGTGCACCTCCCGGAGGAGCGCCGGTACGCGCTCGGGGTGAGCGCGTACGAGCTCGGTACCGGGTACACGCGCCAGGCGCCGCTGCAGCGGCTGGCCCGGGTGCCGCTGGCGACGCTCGTCGACCGGGTCGGGCAGAGCGCGCACCTGGCCGTGCTGCACGGGCGCGAGGTGATCTACGTGATCGAGGAGCGGGCGCCGGGGCGTCCGCCGCTGGTCACGGACGTCGGCGTGCGGCTCCCGGCCCAGCTCACGGCCAGCGGGCGGGCGATGCTCGCCGCGCTACCGGCCGCCGCGGTGCGGGCCCTGTTCCCGGACGCGGCCGCGTTCGTGCGACGCCACGAGTTGGGTCCGACGACCTATGCCGAGCTGCGCCGGTTGCTCACGACCGTGGGGCGGGCGGGGTTCGCCACCGAGGACGGCGAGGTGACGCCGGGGTTCGCGTCGGTGGCGGCGGCCGTGCACGACCACGCCGGGCATCCGGTGGCCGCGGTCGCGGTGACCTACCCGGCGGCCGACGGCTCCCCGCCCGATTTCGCGTCCCCGGTCCTGCGCACCGCGGCCGAGATCAGCCGCCGGGTCGGTGGTGGGCGAGAGTCTCAGAAATAGTCTCGGAATTAGTCGCAATATTCAGTTCGGCGGCAGGTGCCGGAACAGTGTCGCCCGGGACACGCCGAGCTGGGCGGCGATCTCGGCGACCGTGTACTCGCCGCTGTCGCGCATCCGGACCGCGGTCTCGACGAGGTCCGCGGACAGCGCCCGGGGCCGCCCCCGCCCGGCCCGCACCGGCGTCCTGGCCGGCGCCGGCTCCCTGGCCGGCGGCGGCGTCCTGGCCGGCGGCGGCCCGGCGGTCGCGTCGAAGACCACCCGGACGCCGGCCAGCACCTGTGCCCGCAGCAGCTCGGTCGGCAGGTCGGCGAAGATCACCACCGGGTCGCTCAGCATCCCCAGCATCTGGATCGCCCGGACCCGGGCCGACAGATCCGGCACCGGTCCCGCCACCACGTGCGTCGCCAGCGCCATCGCGTCCCGGAACCGCTCGAACACCGGGCCGTCCGAGGCCAGCGCCATGTCACGCAGCCCCATCCGCAGCAGGTGCCGGTGCTCCAGCCACACCTCGAGCAGCCGCTCCATCACCGCCCACCGCTGGTCACCCGGAGCACTCGAGGCCGCCGCGACCGCCGCGTCCATGTCGGCCAGCATCGGCTCGGCCAGCGCGGTCACGATCTGCTTCTTGCTCGGGAAGTGGTACAGCACCGCGGCCTTCGAGACCCCCAGCCGTTCGGCGATCTCGCGCAGCGACGTCGCGTTGTACCCGCGCGCGGCGAACTCCTCCAGCGCCACCCGCAGAATGCGGCTCCTGGTGTCGTCCGGCATTCCCCGACCCTACCCGTTGTCTGACCGCTGGTCGGTGAGTTACCGTTCGAACTGACCGATGGTCAGTCGATGGAGGCCCACCATGCGCGTTCTGATCTCCGGCGCCAGCATCGCCGGTCCGACCCTCGCCTACTGGCTCGTCCGCTCCGGCCACCAGGTCACGATCGTCGAGCGCGCTCCGGCCTTGCGGCCGGGCGGCAACGGCGTCGACCTGCGCGCCGGGTCGCTGCGCGTCGTCGAGCGGATGGGGGTGCTCCCGGCCGTCCGCGAGCACGCGAACGACGTGCGCGGCCTGCTGTTCCTCTCCCGCTCCGGACGTCCGGCCGCCCGCGTCGACCTGCGGGCCATCGCCGACTCGATGGGGACGGACGGGCTGGAGATCCCGCGCGGCGAGCTCGCCCGGATCCTGTACGACGCCACGTCCGACGACGTCGAGTACGTGTTCGGCGAGACGATCGACGCGCTGGCCGGCGGCGACGTCCGGTTCGCCGGCGGCGCCACCCGCGAGTTCGACCTGGTCGTGGGGGCCGACGGCACGCACTCCGGGGTGCGCCGGCTGGCGTTCGGGCCCGAGGAGCAGTTCGTGCACTCGCTCGGGCACTGTTTCGCGGTCGCGGCCGCCGGTTCGACGCTCGGAACACCGCGCTGGACGTCACTCCTCAACTGGCCGGGGCGGTCGATTGCGGTGGAGCGGCCGGGAAACCGCGAGCACGCGACCGTGCAGTTCGGGTTCCGCTACGCCGACGCGCTCGCCGCCGCCCGGCTCGACGTCGATGCACAGAAAGCCCTGGTCGAGCGGATCTTCGGGCCGCTGGCCCCCGAGCTCACCCGGGGTGCGCTGGACGATCCGGGGTTCTACTTCGACGCGCTCAGCCAGGTGAAGATGCCGTCCTGGTCCACCGGCCGCGTCGTCCTGGTCGGCGACGCCGCCCACTGTGCCTCCCCGGTCGCGGGCGCCGGCGCCCAGCTCGCCGTCGAGAGCGCCTACCGCCTGGCCGGCGAACTGGCCGGTGACCCGGATGGCGCCCTTCAGCGTTACGAAGCCGGCCACCGGCCCGTCGTCGAGGCCGCCCAGAAAGGACTCTTCCTCGGCACGGTCGTCCCCCGCACCAACGCCGGCATCCTGGCCCGCAACACGCTGGCCAAACTCCCGGCCATCCGGCTACTGGCCGGCCTCGAGCGACGCCTCCGCAAGCCCCACCCGCCGCTCCCCGACCACCCGTTCAGCGCAGCCGCACCGGCAGGGAGTCCAGCCCCCGGATCAACGTCGACGGCCGCCAGCTCAGCGAATTAGGGTCGGCGTCCAGCGTCAGCCCCGGGAACCGGGCGATCAACTGCGTGAACGCGATCTCGCCCTCCAGCCGGGCCAGCGGCGCCCCGAGACAGTGGTGGATCCCGTGCCCGAACGCCACGTGGCTCGCGCCCGACCGCCGGACGTCCAGCGTGTCCGGGTCGGAGTACCGCGCCGGGTCCCGGTTGGCCGCCGACAGCGACACCAGCACGACCTCGCCGTCCGGGATCTCCACGCCGCCGATCGTCACCGGCTCGGCCGCGAACCGGACCGTGGCCAGGTGCACCGGCCCGTCCCAGCGCAGGAACTCCTCGATCGCGCCGGGCACCAGCGACGGATCGGCCCGCAGTGCGGCGAGCTGCTCCGGGTGCCGCAGCAGCGCGAACGTGCCGGTGCCGATCAGGTTCACGGTCGTCTCGTGCCCGGCCACCAGCAGCAGGAACGCCATCGAGATCGCTTCGGAGCGCGACAACTGGTCGCTGTCCTCGCTGGCCCGGACGATCCTCCCGAGCATGTCGTCCGAAGGCGCCGCTCGCCGGGCGTCCACCAGCGCGCTGAGGTACTCGGCCATCGACCGGGCCGCGGCCCCCTGCGCGTCGGCCGTCCCGGATTGCAGGAGCGTGTTGGACCACCGGCGGAAGTCGTCCCGCTCGTCGGTCGGCACCCCGAGCAGTTCGCAGATGACGGTGATCGGGAGCGGGAACGCGTACGTGTCGAGCAGGTCGACCCGGTCGGGACCGGCCTCCATCGCGTCCAGCAGGCCGGACGCGATCTCCTCGATCCGCGGCCGCATCGCGGCGATCGCCCGGCCGGTGAACGCCTTGCTGACGAGTTTGCGCAGGCGGGTGTGGTCCGGCGGGTCGGCGGCGAGCATGTGCGCGTTGAGCGCGTCCTCGAAGCCGCGCCGCGAGGGGCCGTAGCGGGCCTCCATCAGCGCACGGAACTCCTGGTTGTCCTTGTGCAGCCGCGGCTCGGCGAGCGCCGCCCGGGCGTCGTCGTAGCGCGTGACCAGCCAGACGTGGCTCCCCTGTGGGGTGACCACCCGGACGACCGGACGCTCCTCGCGGAGCGAGGCGTAGAGCGGGAACGGATTGTCGTAGAAGTCCGGCCCCAGCCGTACGTACTCGTCAGTACCGGTCATGAATCCAACGTACCGATCGGGAGCCACCGCCTGGCCGGGCTGCGTCCACGCGAACATGACCAGACTCGGACTGATGCTCGCGGCCTGCGGCAGACCAGGTGGGTCGTCACCGCGTCCGACCAGAACTCCACGCTCGTCCTCGGCCCGATCGCGACGACCAGGATGGCCTGCTCCGGCCCGGCCGATGCCGTCGAGCGGGCGGTCCTGCGCGCGCCGGCGCAGAAGCCCCTGCGGTACGGGATCACCGAGAACCACCTCCGGATCGGAGGTCCGGAATCCGGGCTGATCCTCACCCCGTAGTGCGCATTTTTACCTGGTAGCCGGCCCCTGCCCGGCGAATCCTCGGAGGCAGACCCCGAGGAGGCACCGATCATGTGGAAGACCCGCCGGAATCTCGCCGCTCATCGGCACCGGGCCACCGCCGCGGCCGCCTACGCCGACGGGCGCCTGGTCGACGCGGCGACGTCGGCCCGGGCCGCGCTCGCCCACACCGAGCGGGCCGCCGGGCCGCACTCGCCGGCCGCCGCGGTAGACGCCCGGACGCTCGCCGCCGTCCTGGCCGAACTCGACCGCCGGGCCGAGGCCAACGCGCTCTACCAGCGGGCCCTCGGCATCTTCGGCCGGGACACCTACGACGGCGCGGTCTGCCTGCACGGGCTCGCGCTGCTGCACGCCGACACCGAGCCGAGCGTCAGCCGCGCCCGCCTGCAGCACGCGCTGCAGGTCAAGCGGGCCGTCCTGGGCGGCCTGCACCCCGAGGTCGCCGCGATCCTGGAAGACATGGCCGCGCTTTCCGCCCTGGCGACGGCCTAAAGACGGACGTCCGGCGGCCGATGAGGGTAGAACAGACCCCTCGCGCGCGAAGGACGACATGTACCAGACGTTCCGCCCCCTGATCGATGCGCTCAAGGGGCGCGGCGCCGACCCCACGGCGCTGGAGCGGGCCGCCGAGGAGGCCGAACGATCGGGCCGGTCGCTGCGCGGGATCCTGATCAACGACCACGTCGTCACCGAATCCGAGCTCACCGCGGCCGCGGCCGACGTCTACGGGATGAACAGCGTCGACCTGGTCGGCTACCCGATCGACCCGGTCGCGATGGCCAAGATCCCGATCGGGCTGGTCGTCCGGCACCGCGTCCTCGGGCTGGCGCTGGACGGCAACGAGATCACGGTCGGCATCACCGACCCCGGCGACATCGTCGCGCTCGACGACGTCCGGGCCGCGACCGGCATGATCGTCCGGCCGGTGATGGTGGCCCGGTCCGAGCTGCGCAAGATCATCAGCCGCCTCCAGCGCGAGGACACCGACCTCGCCGACGTCGCCGACTCGCTGCGCCCCGAGGGCCCGACCGCGGCCACGGTCTCCAGCCTGACGACCAGCGACCAGGACGCGCCGATCGTCCGGTACGTCAACTCGATGATCGGCCAGGCGATCCAGAACCGCGCCTCCGACCTGCACCTGGAACCGACCGAGCACGACATGCGGGTCCGGTTCCGCATCGACGGCGTCCTGCACGAGATCGACAACGTCCCGCACAACGTCCAGGCCGCGCTCGTCTCCCGGCTCAAGATCATGTCCGGCGTCGACATCACCGAGAAGCGGGTCCCGCAGAACGGCCGGATCACGGTCGAGATCAACAACCGGGCGGTCGACCTGCGCACGGCCACGCTCCCGACGGTCTGGGGCGAGAAGGTCGTCCTCCGTGTCCTCGACACCGGCGGCGGCCAGGAGGTGAAGCTCGAGTCGGTCGGCTTCGCCCCCGAGAACCTGGCCCGGTTCGCCACCTCGTTCAAGAAACCCCACGGAATGGTGCTGGTCACCGGCCCCACCGGCTCCGGCAAGTCGACGACGCTCTACGCGACGCTGGCCGAGATCAGCACCCCGACCGTCAACATCATCACGGTCGAGGACCCGGTCGAGTACCGGCTGCCGGGCGTCAACCAGATCCAGGTCAACCTGAAGGCCGGCCTCACGTTCGCCGCGGTGCTGCCGGCCATCCTGCGGTCCGACCCGGACGTCATCCTGATCGGTGAGATCCGGGACCGGGTCACCGCGCAGCTCGCGGTCGAGGCCGCGCTCACCGGCCACCTGGTGCTCTCCACCCTGCACACCAACGACGCGCCGAGCGCGATGGTCCGGCTCACCGAGATGGGCATCGAGCCGTTCCTCGTCGGGTCGAGCGTCGACTGCGTGGTCGCCCAGCGGCTGTCCCGGCGGCTCTGCGACTGGTGCAAGGAGCCGTACGAGCCCACCGAGACCGAGCTGGCCGCGGCCCGCTGGCCGGGCGAGCCACCGAAGAAGCTCTGGCAGCCGGTCGGCTGCCGGAACTGCTCCACCACCGGCTTCCGCGGCCGGATCGCGCTGCACGAGGTCATGCCGGTCTCCGAGGAGATCGAGCGGCTCACGGTCAAGCACGCGTCGGCGCGCGAGATCCAGGACGTCGCCCTCTCCGAGGGCATGACCGACCTGCGGTCGGACGGCTTCCGCAAGGCGGCCGAAGGGTTGACCTCGCTCAGCGAGGTCATGCGCGTGGCCGTGTAAAAACTCCTCAACTGCCACTTTCGGACGCCGATCAGGACGCGGTGGACGGTGTCGGCACGCTCCGAAGAGACTTCGCCCCGACCGCGGCCGACCGGGACCGGGACTCGCTCAACGCGATGCTCGTCGCGCTGGTCGAGGCGAACGGGTCCGACCTGCACCTGACCGCGGGCGCTCCCCCGACGGGCCGGATCAACGGGTCGCTGCAGTCGCTGCCCGACTACGAGGTACTGACGCCGGCCGACACGGTGCTGCTGGCCCGGGCGGCCACCGACGACTCCCAGTGGGCCCGGTTCGAGCGCGACAAGGAACTCGACCTCGCGTACAGCGTCGAGGGCCTGTCGCGGTTCCGGGTGAACATCTACCAGCAGCGGGGAGCCTGCGCGGCCGCGTTCCGGGCCATCCCGCACCTGATCAAGCCGCTCGACGAGCTCGGCGTGCCGGACTCGATGGCCCGGTTCGCCCAGCTGCCCCGCGGGCTGGTGCTGGTCACCGGCCCGACCGGCTCGGGCAAGACGACGACGCTGGCCGGCCTGCTCGACCTCGCCAACCGCACGCGATCCGCGCACATCGTGACGATCGAAGACCCGATCGAGTTCCTGCACACGCACCAGCGCAGCCTGATCAACCAGCGCGAGGTGGGCGAGGACACCGGGTCGTTCGCGGGCGCGCTCAAGGCCGCGCTCCGCCAGGACCCCGACATCATCCTGGTCGGCGAGCTGCGCGACCTGGAGACGACGTCGACCGCGCTGACCGCGGCCGAGACCGGTCACCTGGTGCTCGCGACGCTCCACACGCAGAGCGCGACGCAGACGATCGACCGCATCATCGACGTGTTCCCGCCGCACCAGCAGCCGCAGATCCGGGCCCAGCTCTCGACCGCGCTGCAGGGCGTCGTCAGTCAGGCGCTGTGCGCGCGGGCCGACGGACGCGGCCGGGTGATCATCACCGAGATCATGTCGCTGACCCCGGCGATCCGGAACCTGATCCGCGAGGGCAAGAACCACCAGATCCCGTCGTTCATGCAGTCCGGGGCCGGTGAAGGGATGCTCTCGTTCGACCAGCACCTGGCCGAGCGGGTGCGCCAGCAGGTGATCACGTTCGAGCAGGGACTCACGCTCTGCCACTCGGTGGAGGACTACTCACGTCTGGCGGGCCGCCGATGAGCGCTCGCGCGAAGAGCAGGGAACACCGATGACCACTTTTGCGGGCGTCGGGCTGCCGACGTCGCGGGCCAACAAGACCTTCGACTACCAGACCGTCGACGCGACCGGCCGACGGTCGAAGGGCAAGGTCGCCGCCCCGAACGTCAACGCCGCGGCCCAGATCCTGCGCCAGCAGGGCGTCGTGCCGCTGTCGATCAACGAGGCCGGCACCGGGCTGCAGCGGGAGATCTCGATCCCGGGCCTGACCGGCCGCACGACGCTGCGCGACCTCGCGGTGTTCGCCCGCCAGTTCGCGACGATGACCGCGTCCGGCATGTCGCTGCTGCGCTCGCTGGCCGTGCTGGAGGAGCAGACCGCCAAGCCCGCGCTGAAACGGGCGATCGCCGAGGTCCGGATCGACGTCGAGGGCGGGGTCGCGCTCTCGGCCGCGCTCGAACGGCACCCCAAGGTCTTCCCGACCCTGCTCTGCGCGATGGTGCGGGCCGGCGAGACCGGCGGTTTCCTGGACGCCGCCCTGGAGCGCATCGCCGGCAACTTCGAGAAGGACGACGAGCTGCGCGGCAAGATCAAGGGCGCGCTGACGTACCCGGTCGTCGTGCTGCTGTTCGCGATCCTGATGATCGCCGCCGTCCTGATCTTCATCGTGCCGGTGTTCGAGCGGATGTTCCACCAGCTCGGCGGCGAGCTGCCGCTGCCGACCCAGATCATCGTGAACGTCAGCCACACGCTGGTGTGGTCGGGCCCGCTGCTGGTCGGCCTGATCGTCGTCGGGACCGTGCTGTTCCGGCGGGAGCTGCGACGGCGTCCCGGGCTGCGGCTCGGCTTCGACAAGGCCAAGATGCGGGCGCCGGTGTTCGGCAACCTCTTCACGAAGATCACGATCAGCCGCTTCTCCCGCAACCTCGGCACGCTGCTCGGCGCGGGCGTGCCGGTGCTGCAGGCGCTGAACGTCGTCGGCGCCACCACCGGCAGCGCGGTGATCGCCACCGCGATGACCGACCTGCAGAACGCGGTGCGGGAGGGCCAGCCGATGTCCAGCCGGCTGGCCGAGCACACGGTGTTCCCCCGGATGGTGGCCCAAATGATCGAGGTCGGCGAAGAAAGCGGTCAGATTAGTCAGATGTTGGATAAAGTCGCCGATTTCTACGATCGAGAGGTGGATAGCACGGCCGAATCACTGACCGCGTCCATCGAGCCGATCATGGTGCTGGTCATGGGCGTCATCGTCGGCGGAATGATCATCTGCCTCTATTTGCCGATGTTCACCATTTACCAAAACATCCAAGGCGCCCAGTAAGGAACTCGAATGATCGCATCGCTGCGCCGTACTTCAACCCGCGAGGTCGGCCGGGACGACCGGGGATTCACGCTCATCGAGCTCCTCGTCGTCGTGGTCATCATCGGTGTTCTGATCGCGATCGCGGTTCCGCTCTACAGCAATTACAAGAAGGGCGCGGCCAATACGTCGGCGTCGTCCGACGTCCGTGGCGCGATCAGCGCGGTGGAGCAGTTCTACACCGCGAACGGGAACCAGTACCCGGCCAACGTCACCGGCACCAAGGGAACGAACGTGACGCTGGCGCTCAGTGGCGGCGGTGGGACGACCGGCACGATCACGGTCTCGGCCGGCAACACGATCGTGTTCACGAACAACTCGACCAGCTACGTGATCTGCGGCCAGAACGAGGACGGCCAGACGATCTACACGTACAACTCGGCCACCAGCAAGTCCGTGGCGAAGTCGAGCGCGACCAGTCTCGCGACCTGCGCGTCGGCGACGTCCTGAGCCCCGATGATCCTGGCTCTGGCCGCGGTCGGTGGCCTGGTCGTCGGCTCGTTCCTCAACGTCGTCGTCCACCGGGTGCCCCGGAACCAGTCGCTGATCAGGCCGGCGTCGCACTGCCCGGCCTGCGCGGCCCCGATCCGCTTCCGGCACAACGTGCCGGTGGTGAGCTGGGTCGCGCTGGGCGGGCGGTGCGCGGACTGCCGGGTGCGGATCCCGGTCCGCTACCCGCTGGTGGAGCTCGCGACCGCGGCCCTGTTCGTCGCGATCACGGCCCGGTTCGGGGTCAGCTGGGCGCTGCCGGCGTACCTGTACCTGGCGGCGATCGCGGTGCCGCTGGCCCTGATCGACCTGGACGTCCAGCGGCTGCCGAACAAGATCGTGCTCCCGTCGTACGCGATCGGAGCCGCGCTGCTCGCGCTGACCACCGACTGGACCGCGGCGGCCCGCGCGATCGCCGCGATGACCGTGCTCTACGGCGGCTACTGGCTGATGGCGGTGCTCTACCCGGGCGGCATGGGGTTCGGCGACGTCAAGCTGGCCGGCCTGCTGGGTCTGTTCCTGGGCTGGCTGGGCTGGAGCTCGGTCTGGATCGGGACGTTCACCGGGTTCCTGCTCGGCGGGACGGTCGGGATCGCGCTGCTGGTCACCCGGCGGGCGACGGGCAAGACCGCGATCCCGTTCGGGCCGGCGATGCTGGCCGGTGGGCTGCTCGCGGTGTTCGCCGCCGCACCGCTGGCGAACTGGTACTTCTCCGTCCTCTATCCGGCCGGTTGAAAAGGACAGTCACATGGCGCCCACCACGCTGATCGGCCTGGACATCGGCTCGACGTCGATCCGGGTCGTCGAGGCCGGGCACGGCAAGGACGGCCCGACGCTGATCAACTACACCGAGGTGCCGCTCCCGCCCGGGGCCGTGCAGAGCGGCGTCGTGCACGACGAGAAGGCGCTGACCGCGGCGGTGCGCCACGCCCGCGCGTCGGCCGGGCTGAGTTCGAAGCGCGTGGTGCTCGGGGTCACGAACATGCAGGCCGTGGTGCGCGAGATGACGGTGGCCAACCTGCCGGCGAAGGACCTGCGGGCCTCGCTGCCGTTCCAGGTCCGGGACTCGCTGCCGCTGCCGGTCGAGCGCTCGGTGCTCGACTTCCTGCCGCTGGAGAACCCCGGCCTCAACGAGACCGTGCGGGGCCTGCTGGTGGCGGTGCCCAAGGAGCCGATCCTCACCGCGGTGCGGGCGGTCGAAGCGGCCGGGCTCACCGTGCTGCGGGTCGACCTGGCCTCGCTCGCGCTGCTGCGGGCGGCCGCCCGGCTGGACGACCAGGTCGAGGCGATCGTCGACATCGGGACCCAGATCACGACCGTGATCGTGCACACCGACGGCGTCCCGCTGATCGTCCGGACGATCCCCCGCGGCGGCGCGGAGGTCACGACCGCGCTGGCCTCCCGGCTCAACGTGGCCACGCCGGAGGCCGAGGCGCTCAAGTGCCGGATCGGGCTCTGGTCGGAGAACGGGCCGGAGGTCGCCGAGACCGTCCGGGAGGCGATCCGGCCGCTGCTCAACGAGATCCGCGGCTCGTTCGCGTACCTGACCACGGCCGGACAGCCGAAACAGGTCACCCGGCTGGTGCTGGCCGGTGGCGGCGGCCAATTGCCCGGCCTGCCGGACACGCTCTCCGACCAGCTCGACGTCACGGTCGACTACGCCGACCCGATGGCCCGGCTCCGCCGGACCCGCCAGTCCCGGCACGCCAGCGTCGAGGCACTCCCGCTCTCGGCCACCGTCTCGATCGGCCTCACGCTGGGAGCGGCCTGATGACCACGATCATGACTCCCCCGATCCACGACGCCTCGCGGCTGTACGCGCTCGGGGCCAACCTGCTGCCGCCGGAGATCGAGCAGCAGCGCCAGTTCGTCCGGATCCGGCTGATCGTGCTGGCCTCGATCGGCACCGTGATCGTGCTGCTGGCCGCCTGGTTCGCGCTGGCCAAGTGGGAGACCTCCCGCCAGGACAGCAAGCTCGCCGACGCCGAGACCGAGGCGATCGTGCTCCGCCAGCAGCAGCGCCAGTACAGCGAGCTGATCACGGCCCAGACCCAGTCGACGAAGATCGGCAACCAGCTCTCGACGCTGCTGGCCACCGACGTCACCTGGTCGACGCTGCTGACCAAGCTGCGCGCGGCCACGCCCACCGGCCTGGACCTGACCGGAATCACGGTCACGCTCACCGACCCCACCACCCAGGGCACGACCGGCGGGAACAGCACCGCGACCACGGCGTCCGGGCTGCCGAGCAAGGACGGCAAGACCCCGATCGGCTCGCTGACGATCACCGGCTCGAGCACGTCGAAGCCCGCGATCGCCACCTACGCCGACGCGGTCGGGAAGCTCCCCGGCGTCGGGAACGTGATGCTCTCCGGCGTCACCGCGCAGGACGACGGGTCGGACTTCACGCTCCGGGTCGACCTGAGCCCGTCGCTGCTCAGCCACCACTACTCGACGACGAAGAACTGAGCGGAGGCGACCATGGCATTCGGCGCGATATCCGCCCGGGCCCCGAGCGGGCTGCTGAACGTCGGCGCGTTGCGCGGCAACACGATCCGGCTCTGGCTGGTCGGCGGCGTGGTCGGCGCGGTGGCGCTGCTCGGGCTGGGCTGGTTCCTGCTGATCCGGCCGCAGAGTGCCCAGACCGAGGACCTGCGCGATCAGACCGAGGCCGCGCAGTCCCAGGTCGACTCGCTCCGGTCGCGGCTGACCGAGGTCCGGGCCCAGAACGAGGAGCTGGCCTCGTACCGGGCCAAGTACGACACGGCCCGGGCGGCGCTCCCGACCACCGGGGACACGTCCCAGTTCCTCCGGGACGTGCAGAGTTCCGGCATCCGGGCCGGCGTCTCCGTCGACGGTCTGGTCGTCGGTTCCCCCACGCAGATCAAGGGCGCCGGTACGACGGTCTACGCGCTGCCGATCACGGTCACCGCCGTCGGGACGGCGTCCAAATTGGAAGGGTTCGTGAATCAGTTGCAGCGCGTGCAGCCGCGCGCGGTGCTGATCAGCACCGCGAACGCGGCGCCGAACGAGAGCAGCGCGTCGCTGCGCGGGTCGGTCCTGCTGACCCTCGGCCTGCAGGCCTTCGTCTCGCCCTCCGCCGCCGGATCGACGCTGACCTCCACGAACTGATGCCGCCCGGGGACGCCGACCGCGAAGCGGGCTTCAGCCTCATCGAGCTGATGACCGCGATGACGCTGATCGGCGTCGTCATGGCGGCGTTGTCGGGCTTCTTCACCAACAGCCTGCGGGCGACGAACGTGCAGAGCAACGCGCAGACCGCGGTGCAGCTGGTCAGCGACGCGCTCGAACGGGTGCGCGCGCTGAAGGGCTCCGGCGTGACCAGCGGACGCGACCTGACCAGCACCCAGACGCAGTGGGCGAGCGTGCCGGGCGACTCCCCGGTCTCGCCCTACCTGGCCACGATGGCGATGGCCTACGACGAGACCGCGAGCGGCGGCTCGGGCGCGACCGCCGCGCTGCCGACGACCGCGGTGCCGGTGGTGCTCAACAGCATCCCGTTCAAGCAGAGCTGGTACGTCGGACGCTGCTGGCAGCCGCTGCTCGGCGGCGACTGCGGCCCGGCCAGGACCGCGCTGTCGGTGGAGTTCTTCCGGATCGTCACGCTGGTGACCTGGACCGGGCGGGGTTGCCCGGCGAGCGGGTGCTCGCAGGTGGCCGCGACGCTGGTCAGCAACGCGCTGGCCGAGCCGGTGTTCAAGGTCAACGAGGTCGCCCAGGCCCCGCAGGTGATCAACCCGGGACGGCAGACCGGTGAGCTCACGATCCCGGTGAACCTGACCGTCACCGCGACCGGTGGCGCGCCGCCGCTGACCTGGCTCGCGGCCGGGCTGCCGCCGGGCCTGTCGATGGACTCCAGCGGCGTGATCACCGGGACGCCGACGCTGATCGGCACGTACCCGGTGGTGATCAGCGCGACCGACGGGTTCGGCCTGATCGGCTCGGCCGCGTTCAGCTGGGTGATCGCGGCGCTGCCCGACCTGATCCCGCCGGGCACCGTGACGACGACCGGCGGCGTGGCGCTGACCTGGGCGCCGACGCTGGTCGGCGGCACGTCGCCGCTGGCCTGGACGGCGAGCGGCCTGCCGCCGGGCCTGGCCATCGACCCGGCCACCGGAGTCGTCACCGGCACCCCGACGACGGTCGGCACCTACTCGGTGACGATCACGGTCGTCGACACGTACGCGAAGACCGACACGATGACGTTCACCTGGGTCGTGCCGCCGCTCACGCTCACGTCGCCGGCGGCCCAGTCCGGGCTGACCAACGTCGCGATCACCGCGCTGCCGGTCGTCGCGGCCGGTGGGGTGCAGGCCTACACGTGGTCGGCGAGCGGGTTGCCGACCGGGCTGGCCTTCAACACGACCACCGGCGTGATCAGCGGGACGCCGACCGTCGCCGGGGTCTACACGGTGAAGGTCACGGTCACCGACAAGGCCGGTACCTCGCTCTCGAGCACGTTCAGCTGGACGGTCGGCCCGTACATCAAGTGGCCGCGGACCGACCAGAGCGGCGCGCTGGGCTCGATCTTCGCGGTCGACGCGGCCGCCACCGGCGGCACCGCGCCCTACACCTGGGCGTCGACGAACCTGCCGAACGGCGTCTCGATGAACACCACGAGCGGCTCGGTCTACGGGACGCTGAGCGCGGCCGGCCGGTACGTCGTCGGGTTCACGGTGACCGACACGAAGGGCTACTCGGAGAGCCTGACGCTGGTGTGCACGGTCACGACGTCCACCGGGCTGAACATCACGTCGGCCAGCGGCAACCGGTCGTCGACCAAGGGCAAGGCCGACACGTTCACGCCGGTCGTGGCCAACGCCAGCGGCACGAAGACGTGGACGGCCAGCAACCTGCCGACCGGCATGTCGATCGCCTCCGGCACCGGCGTCGTGTCGGGCACCCCGACGACGGCCGGCACCTGGACGCCCAAGCTGACCGTCACCGACGGGGCGGGCAAGGTGTCGAACTGGATGTTCGTCTGGACGGTCAAATGAAGTCTGACGATTCCGGCTACACGCTCGCCGAGGCGGTCGTGACGATGGTGATCACGCTCGTCTTCATGGGCATCTCGACGACGAGCATCATCTCGCTCTACTCGTCGACCAACAAGGCCCAGGCGATCGCCGACGGCCAGCAGACGATCGGCATCGCGTTCGGGCGGCTCGACCGGCAGATCCGCTACGCGTCCGGGCTGAGTACGCCGGGCCTGGTCAACGGCGAGCCGTACGTCGAGTTCGTCACCACGTACACCGGCACGCCGGTCTGCACCGAGCTGCGGCTGCGCCCGTCCACCGGCCAGCTCCAGCAGCGCACCTGGACGCAAGGGCCCGGGACCGTCAAGCCCACCGCCTGGACGCAGCTGACCAGCGACGTCAGCTCGGTGACGCCGTTCGCGGTGAACACCGCGACCGCCACGTTCACGTTCCAGCGCCTCGGCGTCCAGCTGACCACGACGACCGGCGGGGCCGCGTCGCCGGTGACCAGGCAGTTCAGCGCGATCTTCACCGCGCTCAACACGTCGCTGAACACGCAGTCGACGACCGTGTGCGCGGAAGGGCGGGCGCTGCCGTGAAGGACGACCGCGGATCGCTGCCCGTCGCGCTGCTCGTGACGATGGTCGGCGTCCTGCTCTCGACGCTGCTGGTGAACACCGTGATCGGGCAGAACACGACCACCCGGGTCGAGGTGGCCCGGGTCGCCGCGCTGAACGCGGCCCAGACCGGCCTCGACGTCGCGCTCGGCCACATCCGGGCGGCCGACAACGGCTCCGGGGCCGGCGTCCTGAGCGCGCTCCCGTGCCTCGACCTGGACGGGACGCTGGCCGCGGTGACCGGCGCGAACCGGGCCAGCTACACGGTGTCGATCGACTACTACCAGGTCGACCCGCAGAACCGGCCGGCGCAGTGGCTCAACGACCACACGATCCGCTGCGTCCTCGGCTCGGGCGCGTTCAGCACCCCGGCGTACGCGCTGCTCAAAGCCACCGGAAGCTACAAGTCCGGCAGCGGAGCGACCACGAACCGCACGCTCCAGGCCACGTACACGTTCAAGACCAGCGACGTGAACATCCCCGGCGGGCTGGTCCACGTCTACAAGACGGCCAGCACCCCCGACCTGTGCTTCGACGCCGGGTCCGGCTCCCCGATCGCCGGCACGCCGCTGGCCATGCAGCCGTGCACGTACGGCAGCGTCGCCCAGACCTGGGCCTACAACCCGAACCTGACGATCAGCCTGGTGTCGTCGAAGACCCCGACGATGCCGCTCGGCATGTGCCTCGACGCCGGGACGCCGGAGGCCGCCGGGAGCGTCATCTACCTTCAGCCCTGCGCGCTCGTGACGCTGCCCCAGCAGCAGTGGAGCTACAACGACAGCGCGAACTTCGAGGGCACGACGAACGGCTCGACGCTGAACGGCCTGTGCATGAACGTCCAGAGCCCGAACACCGCGGGCAGCTTCCTGGCGCTCGGGTCGACGTCGGGCGGGAAGTGCCGGGCCGGCACGAACACGATCGTGAACTTCTTCCCGGAGCCGACGACCGGCGCCGGCGCAGCCGGTGCGTCGGCCAATCAGCTGGTGAACTTCCGCCAGTTCGGCCGCTGCCTCGACGTCACCCAGCAGAACGTGAGCGCGACGTTCCTGATCGCCTGGCAGTGCAAGCAGGCGCCGAACCCGGCCAACGTGACCTGGAACCAGAAGTGGACGCTGCCGACGCTGGTCACCGGCACGACCGGGGTCACCGCGCTGGTGACCACGAACAAGGGCGGCCTGTACTGCCTGAGGAGCCCCCGCTCGACCGTGCGGGCCCAGTACGTCGTGATCGTGAGCTGCACCGCCGGGGCCACGAACCAGGAACTGCAGTGGACGTTCTACGGCGACACCGGCGTCTACGCGACCAGCTACACGATCGTCGACGCGTCCGGCTACTGCCTGGCCCCGACCAACCCGGACGACCCGAACCCGGACTTCTACTCCTCGGGCCAGAAGATCTCCAAGATCGTGGTCGCGACCTGCGACGGGTCGGCGCTGCAGAAGTGGAACGCGCCGACCAGCATCCTGCAGACGCTGCCGCTGAAGGACATCAGCGAGAGCTGATCTTGCCGTCCACGGCCTCGAACCGGCGGGTGGTCGTGATCGAGTCGAGCATCCGCCGGTCGTGGGTGACCAACAGCAGCGTGCCGTCGTAGGACTCCAGCGCCGACTCGAGCTGCTCGATCGCGGGTAGGTCGAGGTGGTTGGTCGGCTCGTCGAGCACGAGCAGGTTCACGCCCCGGGCCTGCAGCAGCGCGAGCCCGGCCCGGGTGCGCTCGCCCGGCGACAGCGAGTTCGCCGGCCGGTGGACGTGGTCGGCCTTCAGCCCGAACTTGGCCAGCAGCGTCCGGATCTCGCCCGGGGCCTGGTCGGGCAGCACGCGCGCGAACACGTCGAGCACGGTCCCGTCCCCGGCGAACAGGCCTCTGGCCTGGTCGACCTCGCCGACCACGACCCCCGGCCCGAGCGCGGCCGTCCCTTCGTCGGGGCTGATCCTTCCGAGCAGGACGCCCAGCAGCGTGGTTTTCCCGGAGCCGTTGGCGCCGGTGAGCACCGCCCGGTCGGCCCAGTCGAGCTGCAGGTCGACCGGGCCGAGCGTGAAGTCGCCGCGGTGCACGACGACGCCCCGGAGCGTGGCCACGACCGCGCCGGACCGGGGCGCGGCGGCGATCGACATCCGCAGCTCCCACTCCTTGCGCGGTTCCTCGACGACCTCGAGCCGCTCGATCAGGCGCTCGGTCTGGCGGGCCTTGGCGGCCTGCTTCTCGGTGGCCTCGGTGCGGAACTTGCGGCCGATCTTGTCGTTGTCGGGCGCCTTGCGGCGGGCGTTCTTGACGCCCTTCTCCATCCAGGCCCGCTGGGACCGGGCCCGGTCGACCAGCCCCTGCTTGGTGTCGGCGTACTCCTCGTAGGCCTCGCGGGCGTGTCGCCGGGCGGTCTCGCGCTCTTCCAGGTAGGCCGCGTACCCGCCGCCGAACTTGTTGATCTGCTGCTGGGCCAGGTCGAGCTCGACGACGCTCGTCACCGTGCGGGCCAGGAACTCCCGGTCGTGGCTGACCAGGACGGTGCCGGTCTGCAGGTCGTCGACGAAGCGTTCCAGCCGTTCCAGGCCGGCCAGGTCGAGGTCGTTGGTCGGCTCGTCGAGCAGGACGACGTCGTAGCGGCTGAGCAGCAGCGACGCGAGCGAGGCGCGGGCCGCCTGGCCGCCCGAGAGGCCGGTCATGTGGGCGTCGAGGTCGATCGAGAGCCCGAGGTCGTCGGCGACGGTCTCGGCGCGCTCGGGCAGGTCTGCGCCGCCCAGCGCGAGCCACCGGTCGAGGGCGTCGGAGTACTCGTCGGCGCCTTCCCCTCGGGAGAGCAGCTCGGTGGCCGCGTCGAGTTCTCTCTGGGCCTCGGTGACGCCGGTGCGGCGGCCGAGGAACTCCCGGACGGTCTCGCCCGGGCGCCGCTCGGACTCCTGCGGGAGATACCCGACGGTCGCGCTCGACGGGGTGCGCCGGACCGAGCCGGTCTGCGGGGTGTCGAGGCCGGCCAGCAGCCGGAGCAGCGTCGACTTGCCCGCGCCGTTCGCGCCGACGACCCCGATGACGTCGCCGGGTGCGACGACGAGGTCGAGGCCGGAGAACAACGTCCGGTCGCCGTGCCCGGCGGACAGATCCTTGACGACCAGCGTGGCGCTCACCGTTGCCAGCCTAGGCGTTCGGTGGCTGGCATGTATCGGCGCCACCGCGGCCTACCGAGCAGAGCGACGGCGGTCCGAACAATGCGTCGGAGTGGGCTCCCCACGCCGATGATGCCCCCTACGCTCATCGTTTCAGGACTAACACCAGCGCGGATCGCGTTCGGGATTTCCTCCGACGCGGCCGGAGGGGTCCGGGCATGATGGCGAAGTTCTCGAACAGCGCGTGGGCCGAAGCGATGACAGCTTTCGACCTCACCGGCTCGCTGCTACCTGAAGTCAGGCTAGGGTCGGCCCCGGCCGCATCGGCCGAGACTGCGCCGGACCTCAGGTCGCAGATCGAAAGCATCCTTGAACCTGTCCTGCGTCGATATCGAACCTGGGGACGCATCCGTACTGTTACATCCGGACGGCCCGTGAGCTCCTGGGTGCCCTGGACCGCGCGCAACGTCTGCTTGACCGATCGAACGTCGACGATCCTGCGGCGTCGGAGCTGATCAGAACCCTGGCGGCGGAGGTACGGGCACGAAACGGCGACAAGCCCCTCGACGCGCCACTGACCCACCAGGTCATCGGCGGCTTGATCGTGCATCTCGCCGAAGTGCGGCAGTTCATGTCTTTGGCGGCGCAGGCGCAGAAAGCCACCGCGACGCCGTTGAGGTCTACCGAGATCGTCCTGTCCCGTGGACGGCTCTTCTCTCGAGTCGAGGGCAGAGCCGATGGCGAGCTCGTTTCGATCATGAGCGCGCTAGCCGGGTTGGCGTACCGAGAGCAACTAGACGGGCCGCACGAGGGCGGCCCGTCATGAGCGACGAGACGATCTCCGACGGGGCACGCGCTGATAGCGCGCCGAATGAGAAGCCGTCACGGGCAACGAAATACGGAGTGGAGCTCGAACGAATCCGAGCCGGCGAACGCCTCGCAGCCCGAGGGCAATGGTTCGCCTTCGCCTCGCTCGTCCTCGTCCTGACGGTGGTGACCGTGCTTGGTCTCAGCGGTGCCGCCCTTCCGGCGTCGGTTCTCGGAGGTGGCACTCTGATCGGCGTTACCACGCTGTTCGTCAACGCTCAGAGAGCCATCACCGCACCCCGGGCTCTCCCTCCGGCGAGCGGAAACGGGGGGTCTTGATGACTCAGACGCCGACTGGATATGTCTCCAGCTCACCTCCTACCGGGGTGGCGGGTAGGGGGCTCAGGGCGGTGGTCTCCGGGAGCCAGACGAACGCGTCGTAGCGGTCGCCGAGCCGGGTCGGGACGTAGTTGCCGTACGACTCCCTGGCCGGGTCGTAGACGACGCCGATCGCCCGGTGCGGGAGGACGTCGGTGAGCCAGGCCGGGCGCGCGCCGGTGCGACCGGGCGTGAACTCCCCCGGCCCGAACACGAACAGCGCCGGTTCGGGCAGCGTCGCCTGCAGTGTGGCCTCCAGCGATCCGGCCCGGGCCGGAGGCACCGGCATCACCTCGACCGGGGCGCCCCAGGACGGGCCGGCCAGCACCTCGCCACGGTGGCAGCCGAAGCCGACCAGCGCGACCGCGTCGCCGCCCCAGCGCTCGCGGGCCAGCTCCCCCAGGTTGGTCATCCCGTGCTCGGCCATGTCGGTGGCCCGGGCGTCGCCGACGTGGGTGTTGTGGGCCCAGACCACGGCTCTGGACTCCGGGCCGTAGAAGTCGAGCAGGCGGGCCAGCGTCTCCAGCATGTGGGTGTCCCGGCCGTTCCAGGACTCCGGGCCGTTGCCGACCATCGCCCGGTAGTACTGCTCGGCGCCGACGGCCGCCTCGGCGTTCTGCCGGGCCGCGAACGCGCCGAACGCGTCGTCCGGTGCGCCCTCGAGGGCCCGCCGGCGCACCTCGGCGAGCATCGAGGCCAGCGCCGGGGCGCAGGTGGAGCCCATCACGGTGGCCCAGGCGTAGCTCTGCGGGTCCTGCCCGTACGGGTCGAGGCAGCGGATCGCGGCCAGCGCGGGAGCGAGGCCGTCCGGGTCGTGCTCGCGGAAGTACCGCAGCACCTCGCCGAGCGACTCCCAGAGCGAGTACACGTCGAGCCCGTGGAACCCGACGGTCCGTCGGACCGCCAGCCACCGCAGGAAGTCGGCGACCTCCTCGTTGGCCCACATCCAGGTCGGCCACCGGTGGAACTGCTCGAGCGCGGCCCGCACGTCGGCACCCTCCCCGACCGCCCGGTGGACGCGGTCGCAGTCCGGCCAGTCACCCTCCACCGCGACGAACGAGAAGCCGTGCTCGTCGACGAGCCGGCGGGTCAGGTCGGCGCGCAGCCGGTAGTCGTGGGTGCCGTGGCTGGCCTCACCCAGCATCACGACCCGGGCGTCGCGCACCCGATCGAGCAGCGGATCGAAATCACCCGCATCGCGCAATGGCGCCGCCATCGCGTGGACGTCGTCCCCGTTCATCGCTCTCCCCCGATCACTCTCCGTCCGTCAGTCAAAGACGGAAAGTCAAAAAGACAGGTAACGAGTGCCCGAACCTGACGAAATCATGCTGTTTCACGCCTCAAGTCGGGAAACATACTGTCTTCAAAACGGGCTTGTGAATCACACTTTGAACCGGCGTATGCTCCGTCATTGTCCCTGTCAAGACGGAGGGCCCGGTGAATTCATGAACGAGCGCGCACTTGATCTCTCGCAAGCACACTGGCGTAAAGCGACCAGAAGCACCGGTGCCAATACCGGATGCGTCGAAGTGGCCGCCAACCTGCCGGAAGTCACCGCGATTCGCGACAGCAAACGACCCGAGGGCGGCGCCCACGTCGTCAGCCGGGAGGCGTTCGCCGCATTCCTGTCCGATGTGAAGTCCGGTCGCTACACGCTTTGACCGCTTTGCGTGATCGAACGCGGCGACGCTCCTGCCCTGAGCGTCGCCGCGTTCTCTTTTGTCTATCCAATTTGATTACTGTCCGTTGTGCTCTGTGCGAGTGACGAAAGTTTTCGGCGATCCGGCGAGGGGTGTTGCCCCGGACGCCAGACCTTCATAATCTGTGCTTCACAGATTTGGACGCGCGGCCCGCGGAGGTGAGTCAGGTGGTCATGCCCGAGACCGTCCTCCGCGCGTCACGGCCCACCACACCGGTCGAGGTCGACAGCTTCCGGCCCAACGCCGCCCGCATGTACGACTACTACCTCGGTGGCAGCAACCACCTGGCCGCCGACCGCGAGGCCGCCGACGCGCTCCTCGACGCCGTTCCCCTGGTCGCCGAGGCGGCCCGGCAGAACCGCGCGTTCCTCGGCCGGGTCGTCGAGTTCGCGCTGGGCCGGGGCATCACGCAGTTCCTCGACCTCGGGTCCGGGTACTCGTCGCCGGAGGCGGTCGCGCTGGCCGGCGGGCCGGGCGTCCGGGTGGTGGCGGTCGACATCGACCCGCGCGTCGTCAGCCAGGTGCAGCTCGACGCCCGGGTGTCCGGGCGCGGTGCGCAGGTGGGCGCGGTGCACGCCGACCTCGGCGACGCGGCCGGAGTCCTCGGACACCCGGTGACCCGCCGGCTGATCGACCTCGACCGTCCGGTGGCGATCCTCTGCCTTGCGGTCCTGCACTTCGTGCCCGGCCCGCTCGACCGCGTGCTCGGCCCGCTGCGCCGGGCCGTCGCCCCGGGCAGCCTGCTCGCTGTTTCCCACGGTGCCGCCACACCGACGTCCGCCGGTCGGACGCGTTCGGAGGGGGCGGCCCGACCGGCGGCACCCAGCCCCGCGTCCATCTCCCGGTTGATCTACGACTGCACGCTGACGCCACTGACGCTGCGGTCCGCCCCCGACGTCCGCGCCGCCCTCGGAGACACCGAGTTGGTGGAGCCGGGCCTGGTGGAGATCGCCTCGTGGCGGGCGCCGGAGTCGTCGTCGCCGGGCCGCTCCGGCCTGATCGGCGGCGTGGCCAGCCTCTAATCCAACGTCTCGGACAGCTGCTCGAGGGATTTCGTCGTCGCGGCCGGTTCCAGGGCGGCCTCGCGGATCTCGGCGAAGATCCGCTTGTAGACCTCCACCTCGGCCACCGAGTCGAGCTGCTGCACGGCGGCGTCGTTCTCCAGGTACGCGATGCCCGGCTCGTCGCCCGGGAAGTCGAAGATGCTGATCAGGCTGCTCATCCCGGGGTGCGGCCCGTCGGCGAAGCGCAACAGCCGGATCTCGACGTTCTCCCGCCTGCTCATCGCGACCAGGTGCGCGATCTGCGCCCGCCGCTCCGCCTGGGTGCCCCAGCGGTAGAGCAGCGACGCCTCGGTGAGCACCGCGACCAGCTCGGCGCCGTCGTCCTCCAGCACCCGCTGACGCCGCTGCCGGGCCTCGAGCGCGCGGGCCCGCCACTGCTGCGACTGCGTCCCGACGCTCATGTGCGCCTCGGTGTAGGCCGACGTCTGGAGCAGCCCAGGCAGGATCAGTGGCATGTAGAGCGAGACGCGCTCGGCGTCCGACTCGAAACCGGCGTACTCGTCGTCGCCGAACACGTCCCCGTACTCGCGCCACCAGGCGCGGCCCCGGGCGAGCATCGCGAGCGACTCGAGCTCCTCGCGTTCGGCCTCGGGGACGCCGTAGATCCGCAGCAGGTCGCGGACGTCGCTCATCTCCGGCCGCTTCCAGACGTTCGCCTCGAACCGGCCGACCTTGCCCCGCCCCCAGTTCAGCTTGTCGCAGACCTGGTTCGCGGTGTAGCCGTTCTCCACCCGCAGCTCGACCAGCCGGCGCGCCAGCCGTCGCTTCGCGACGGTCGCACCGTACATGGCGCTCACTCGACTCCTCCGCTGGTCAGCATCCCGCCGCCGTCCGGGGGTCAGACCGCGTCGTCGAACTCGCCCTTGCGGACGCCGTCGACGAAACACTCCCACTCGAACTTGTCGTAGACGAGCACGCGGCTGTCGGGATCCCCGGAAACCCTCATCAGCACCCACTTCTCGTCCAAGGCGTCGACGAACGCCACCTCGATCGAGCCGCGCCCGGAGCCGGAACGCTGCCACTCCTGCGCATCGGCGTCGATACGCAGATCGTGGACGGTCGGCTTCCGAGGCAGAGACACAGGTCCCAGGTTAGCGCTCTCCGTCCGGCTTGCGTGCGACGGCCGCATAGAACCAGCGCGAGCCCGCATCGTCCGCGACCTCGGGATCTTCGGCGCCCCACTGCCCGACGTGCACGACGGCCGGATCGGCTCCGGCGTAGGGCGGCACGATCTCCAGCCCGTCGAAGAACCGGGTGAACTCGG
Source organism: Cryptosporangium phraense (assembly GCF_006912135.1). Lineage (NCBI taxonomy): Bacteria > Bacillati > Actinomycetota > Actinomycetes > Cryptosporangiales > Cryptosporangiaceae > Cryptosporangium > Cryptosporangium phraense. The sequence continues at coordinate 253,781 of NZ_VIRS01000005.1, forward strand.
CCCGCGACCGCGACACCGCGCCGTTCGTCGTCCGGCCGATCGCCGAGCCGATCTTCTGGGCCAGCCGCTCCGACTGCATGTCGCTGGTCGGCGCCGAGATCGCGACGAAGGAGCCGGGCGCCACCGCGGCCGTGTACCGGCGGATCAGCGCCCACGGGTCGTCGGAGTCCGGCAGGAACTGGGTCACCGCGACCAGGAGGATGCCGACCGGCTGGGCGAAGTCGATCAGCTCGCGGGTCGGCGGCGCGGACACCACCGACTCGACGTCCCGGATGTCGGCCTCCAGCGCGACCGCCCCGGGCACACCGCGGAGCAGTGTGTTCGCGCGCTCGATGGCGGTCGGGTCGCGGTCGACGTAGACCACCCGCCCGTCCGGGCCGTGCTCGGCGAGGACCTCGTGGGTGCACCGCTGGGTCGGCAGCCCGGACCCGAGGTCGATGAACTGCCGGATGCCCCATTTGTCGGACATGTGGGCAACGGCGCGCTGCAGGAAGCCGCGATTGGCCCAGGCCGACTCGGCCAGCTCGGGCAGCATCGCCCGCGTGCGGTCGGCCGCCGCCCGGTCGGCCGCGGTGTTCATCGTGCCGCCGAGCAGATAATCGTAAATTCCGGCCGCATTAGGACGATCGGTCGCCGGAATGTCACCCATCGGCGTCTCCACTGGACAGAGGGGATGTGCCGTAAGCCAGCAGTGTGCCACCCGGCCGCACGGCCGGACAGCGGGGCAGGCCCCCATCCGTTATGACCGTTTCATACGTTATGTTCCCCACATCAACTGTCGATGCCAGGGATTACGGGACATGACACCTCGTCCGATTTTGGTCGCGCTGGCCGTGACGACCGCCCTCTCCGGCGCGCTGTTGGGCGCACCGGCCGCGCCGGCGGCGTCCGGAGCAGTAACCCGGGGTGTGTCGGACCCGCCGCCGGCCAACCCGTACACGGGGATGGTCAGCAATCCCAAGCAGGTCGACTGGGGGTTCTGGCGGGGCAAGCTGGCCGCCGACGGACGGGCCCGCCAGGCCACTTTGCGCACGGCGCACAAGGTGCGCGATCCGCGGGCGCTGGCCGTCCAGCGCGTCGAGCCGATCCTGGCCGAGGAGAAGGAGCCCGAGCGGACGCTCGGCAGCAACGACAAGACGGCCAGCGCCGAGGCGATCCCGCACTTCGGGACGTCGGCCGGACGGGTGCCGTCGGCGCACGTCGTCGGCAACCTGGCGGCCGGGCCCACCGCGGTGAAGGTGCCCAAGGGCGCCGAGGACAACGGGTCGATCCCCAAGGCCAACGAGATCGTGCTGCCGAGCCCGCAGACCCGGCGCACCACGACCGGCCGGATCGGCGACGGCCCGCACGGCTACGCCGGGGACAAGAAGGGCGACTACGACTTCTACCGGATCCGGCACGTCAAGGCGGGCGAGCGCCTGCTCATCGACGTCGACACGCCGAACAGCGACGACGCGACCCAGTCGAAGCTCGACTCGGTCCTCACGCTCTGGGACTCGCACGGCAAGTCGATCGCGGTCAACGACGACGACGGCGAGACGCTCGACAGCCGGATCGCGATCAACGTCCCGGCCGACGGCGACTACTACGCCTCGGTCGGCGCCTACGACTCCCCGTCGCCGCGGGACCCGTTCGACTCGGCCAGCGGCCGTGGGGCCGGCTCCGAGGGCGACTACTCGATCACGTTCGGCCTGGACGCCGACGACATCGACTACTACAGCCTCGACCTGCGGCCCGGCGACATTCTCGGCGCCTCGGTGACCGGCGCGGCGCACGAACTCGCGGTACGCGACCCCGAAGGCCACCTGCGGGTCCAGTCGCGGATCGACCAGTCGGGCGTCTACCCGCCGACGTCGCCGCTGCCCGGGGGCGGCAACGCGGTGCTCGCCCACGTGGCCGATCTGGCCGGACGGCACACGATCGCGGTCAGCGCTGGGTCCGGCCACTACGACCTCACGCTCCAGGTCTACCGACCGGCCGCGGAGAGCCGGGGCGCCAGCACCGTGCAGACGATCTTCCTCGACTTCGACGGGGCCCAGGTCAACACGAAGATCTGGGGCGGCGCGGGCGTCCGGACGCTCTCCCCGTTCCGCTCGTTCCTCGGCCGCTGGGGGCTCTCGGCCCGCGACGAGAACGCGGCCATCGACGCGGTCGTGGCCACGGTCCGGGAGAACCTGCAGGGCGACTTCGGGAGCCGGGCCGAGGTCCGGCTCCTGAACAGCCGCGACAACGCCGACCCGTGGGGCCAGCCGAACGTCAGCCGGGCGATCATCGGCGGCACTCAGGACGAGTCGGGCCTGGCCACGGTCGGAATCTCGCAGTCGGTCGACCCCGGCAACTTCGACACCCAGGAGTCGGCGCTGGTGATGCTGGACGACATGTCGGCACCGGGCGGCTTCCGGAACACGTCGAACCCGTCGCTGCTCGCGTACTTCGGGCCGAAGAGCGACCGGATCAAGTTCGTCGGCGAGGCGGTCGGCAACGCGGTGTCCCACGAGATCGGGCACTACCTCGGTAGCTGGCACACGTCCGCCAACGACGACAAGGCCGACCTGATGGATCAGGGTGGCAACTTCGCCCAGCTGTGGGGCGTCGGCAAGGACGGTCTGGGCGGAACCGCCGACGACGTGGACGTGGACTACGGACGGGACGTCTTCGACCCGGTCGAAGGCTTCAGCGGGACGCAGAACGCGGGCGCGAACACGCAGTGGGGGTTGACGACCACCCGACATTAGGGAGATGAACTGGTCGTCGGGTGGGACCTCCTGGCTGGAAGGCCTGTCGGCCTTCCTCGTGCTCGCGTTCTTCGTGGCCACCTGGATCCGGTCCCGGCGGCGCGACCGCTAGGCCCTGTCCTGCGAATCTCGCTCGCAGGACAGGGCCTAGTTGGCCGGGCGCGTGTCGAGGTCCCACAGGCGGACGACCTTCTCGTCGCCGCCGTCGGCCAGCGTCCGGCCGTCGGGGGCGAACGCGACCGCGTCGACGTCGCCGGTCGCCTTCAGCGGCTGACCGATCTGTTTCCCGGTGCCGACGTCCCACAGCCGGGTGGTGTCGTCGATGCTGGCGGTGGCCAGCGTGCGTCCGTCCGGGGAGAACGCCAGGTTGTAGATGTTGTCGGTGTGGCCGCGCAGGGCCTTGACGGTGGTGCGGCTCTTCACGTCCCAGAGGCGGACGACCTTGTCCGAGCCGCCGCCGGCGACCAGCGTGCCGTCGGGCGAGAACGCGACCGAGTCGATGTCGCCGGGCGTGGCCTTCAACGGGTCGCCGACCTGCTTGCGGGTCCCGACGTCCCAGAGCCGGATCGTGTCGTCGGCGCTGCCGCTCACCAGCGTCCGGCCGTCGGGCGAGAACGCGACGCTGTAGACCTCGTCGGTGTGGCCCTTCAGCACCGCGATCTGCTTCTGGGAAGCGACGTCCCAGAGGCGGATCGTGCGGTCGCCGCCGGAGCTCGCGAGCAACCGTCCGTCGGGCGAGAACGCGACGCCGTAGGCGTCACCGGCGTGGCCGGTGAGGACGCCGACCTTCGTGCCGGTGTCGGCGTTCCAGAGGCGCACCGCGCCGTCGCCGCCGACCGAGGCGAGCACGTTGCCGTCGGGGCTGAAGCAGACGCGGTAGACGGTGCCGGTGTGGCCCCTGAGGGGGCTGCCGATCTCGCTGCGGAACTCGACGTCCCAGAGGCGGACCGTGCTGTCGCCGCTGCCGGAGGCGAGTTTCTTGCCGTCCGGGGAGAAGGCGACCGCGTTGATCCACTCGGTGTGGCCGGAGAATTTGTTCTGGATCGCCGGGGACGGGCCGATCGCGAGCGGGGTCGCGGAGGGTTGCGGGGGCTTTTGCTCTTGGCGGTCGCCGTCGGATCTCAGCCAGACCAGCGCGATGCCGGCGATGATGCCGACCACGACCAGGGCGGCCAGGCCGGCGAGCATCGGGGTTCGGCTTCGGCGCTTCGGGGGTTCGGTGATCGGCGGGTACGGGGCACCGTAGGCGACGACCGCACCACCGTGCGGGTACCCGCCGCCGGAAGGCCCGGAGACCGGCGCTCCGGGATAGCCCGAGACCGGGTAGCCGGAGACCGGCTGGGCCGAGACCGGGGTCGCGCCGGAGACGGGGGCCGAGGCGGCCCAGGGTTGGGCCGACACCGGGGCCGAGCCGGCCCAGGCCCCGCCCGAGACCGGGGCCGACCCAGGGACCGGGGCGGCCCCCGAGACCGGGGCGGCGCCCGAGACCGGGGCCGGGAGGGGGTCTACTCGGGTTCGGGTCCAGTGCCGGGTCGGGGCGTCGGTGGACGGCTCCAGCGCAGCCGGACCACCTTCGGCGAGCGCCGCCTGGATCCGGCGGGCGCGCTCCAGATAGTCCCGGGCCGCGCTCGGCTTACCCTCCTCCATCAGCCCGGCCGCCGACGCGACCAGCGTCGCCGCCAGCCGCTCGGCCGCCGACCGGGTCGCCGGATGCTGGTCCCCGTACACGCCGAGCGCCGCGACCGCGATCACGTCCAGCGCGGCCACGGTGTCGAACCCGACGAGATCGTGCACCCGTAACTGCTCGTCCGGCGCCAGCAGCGGCAGCAGGGCGTCCCGGGCCGACACCGCGGTCGGCCGTCCGTACGGGTCCGGGTCGGTGCACCGGCGCACGAGGTCGGCGACGGTCCGGGCCCGCGCAGGCCCCACTTCGGCCGCCAGCAACTCGTCCAGATCGGGCCGGAGGCTGTGCCGGAGGTGAGCCTGCAGGTACGCCAGAGGCGTCTTCTCGGCCACGTCGTGCGGCCGGCGCGCGGTCAGCAGTTCGGCCAGCACCACTCCGAAGCTGAACATGTCCCAGGCCGGGGTCGGGCTCGTCCCCTCGTCCGGAGGCATGTACGGGATCGTCCCGACCCCGCCGGTCGGGTTCCCGGTCTGCGGGTCGCGGAGGGTCCCCAGGTCACCGAGGACGCTCCGCCGGTCCCAGCGCAGGATGTTGGCCGGCTTCACGTCTCGGTGGACGAGGACGCCCCGCTGGCCGGTCGGCGTGTGCAGGTGGTGCAGCGCGTCGGCGATGCCGACCAGGTCGAACAGGATCTGGTCGGCGGTGAGCTTCGGCGGGTTGGACTTCACCACCAGGTCTTCGAGGTCTTCCCCGCACAGCGGCATCACCTGCACGAGCGCGAGGCAGGGCCCGTCGAACTCGCGCCGGAACTCGGGCATCGCCGCCTGCGTGAACACCGGCAGCAGGAACGGGTGGCGCAGCGCGGTCGCGTACCGCTGCTCGCGCCGCATCCGCTGCAGGACGTCCGGCCGCCCGCGCCGCTCCAGCACCACCCGGACCGCGACCGGGTCGCCCGGCTCACCGGCCTCGGCCAGCGGGTCGAGCAGCTCGGCGACGAACACGGTGGCCTGGCCGGTGTTCTTGGAGATCCGGTCGCGCAGCAGCACCCGGACGTCGGGGCCGCCGGCCGCCGGTAACCGGATCGAGCGCCCGATGACCAGCTGGGGTTCGGTGAGCGTCGCGCCGTCGCCGGAGGGTTCCCAGTCGGAGTGTTCCCAGCCGGAGTCGCTCGACCAGCTGCTCATGGCTGCCCGCGCTCCTCACTCCGATGTCACCCGTCGTCGCCGGAGTGTATAGCTGCGCCTGTCGTCCGGTTCGGGCGCAGACGGGTACCCGACACCGCTCCGCGCGCAGGCCCTAGGGTGCCTGGCGTGCGCAAAGAACGAGGCCTCGAACGCTTCCTGACCTTCCTCGACGCGATCGTCGCGATCGCGGTCACGCTGCTGATCCTGCCGCTGGTCGAGCTGCTCGGCGAAGTGCAGAAGACCACCCCGCTGGAGGACCTGCTCGGCGACAACAAGACCAAGATCGGGGCGTTCCTGCTGAGCTTCGTGGTGATCATCGCCTTCTGGCGGGCCCACCACGCGATCTTCACCAACGTCGACACGTACGACCCCTGGCTCGGTCGCCTGTCGCTGGCCTGGGCGTTGACGGTCATCGCGCTGCCGTTCCCGACCCAGATCATCGCGGTGCTCGACAACACCCGGGCGACGTTCGGCCTGTACGTCGGGCTGCTGGTGCTCAGCTCGCTGCTCATCGCGGCGATGGCGGTCTTCATCCAGCGCCGGCCGGATCTGCAGGTGACGCCGGCCGAGGGCGAGCGGCCGTTCAGCGCCGTCCACGCGGTGGCGAGCGCGCTGCTGATGATCGTCGCGCTGGTGATCGGCCTGGCCGTGCCGCGGATCGGGTTCTTCTCGCTGCTGATCCTGTTCTTCACCGGAAACCTGATCGCCCTCTGGGAGCGGCGGCGGAGGAGCGCGGACACGGCCTGAGCTCCCCCGCCGCGGGGCCGGCGTTGCTTAGTGTTTCCGGCGTGACTACGGGTGTTCGGTGGGTCGCGGCCGGGGCCGCCGTCGTCGTGCTCGGCGCCGGGTACGCGGCCGTCCGGGCCGGTGGGTCCGACGGCTCGTTCCTCGACCTCACCGGGCCGGCCGCGTCCGCGGCCGCGCCGCAGCGGCCCGCCGAGCCGACCGTCCGGTTCGCGGCGGTCGGCGACGTGATCATGGGCTCGACGCCCAAGCTGCCGCCGCAGGGCGGACGGACGTTCTTCGACCGGGTGCGCCCGGGCCTGCGCGGCGACGTCGTGACGGGAAACCTGGAGTCCCCGCTCACGAACCGGACCCGCTCGACGAAGTGCGAGACCGCCCTGAAGCCGTCCGGTGACAAGGCGAGATGCTTCGCGTTCCGGGTGCCGCCGGGATACGCGCGCTGGATCGGCGCCGCCGGGTTCACGCTGATGAACATCGCGAACAACCACTCCCGCGACTACGGCACCCCCGGCCTCACCGACACGACCCGGGCCCTGCGCGACGCCGGCGTCGACCACACCGGGTTCGCCGGCCAGATCACCCGCACCTCGGTCCGCGGGATCCGCGTCGTGGTGCTCGGCTTCTCCCCCTACGGCTGGACGAACAGCGTCCTCGACGTCCCGTCGGCCACGAGGCTCGTCCGGAGGGCGGCCGCCGACGCCGACCTCGTCGTCGTCAACATGCACGTGGGCGCGGAAGGCGCGGACCGGACGCACGTCCGGCCCGGGCCGGAGCGGTTCCTGGGCGAGGACCGCGGGGATCCGATGCGGTTCGCGCACGCGGTCGTGGACGCGGGAGCGGACCTGGTCGTCGGGCACAGTCCGCACGTGCTGCGCGGGATGGAGTTCTACCGGGGCCGGCTGATCGCCTACAGCCTGGGGAACTTCGCCGGGTACCGGACGCTGTCGACGGTCGGGCCGCTGGGGATCGGCGGGATCCTGCGAGCCGACCTGCACCGGGACGGAACCTGGGCCGGCGGGTCGCTGACCGGGACGCACCTGGTCGACGGCGGCCTCCCGGCGCTGGACCCGCGCCGGGGCGGGGTGGCCCTGGTGCGCCGGCTCTCGGCGGCCGACTTCCCGCGGTCCGCGCCCGCGATCGGCCCCGACGGGACGCTCGGCCTGCGACGATAGGGGCGTGCACGTCGGGAAACTGCTGTATCACCTGGACCGCCGCCCCCGCAGCATCAGCCGGGCCCGCCCGCTCGCGACGGCCCCGGCCGCCGCGGCGGCGACCGTGACGGCGGCCATGACGACCGCCGGACGGGTGGCCGGCCCGCTCGAGGACGAGTACCTCGCCAGAGCGCGAGCCGCCGGGCACGACCCGGCCACGATCGACGCGTTCGCCGACACGATCCGCGGCAAGCCGGACGACTGGCTGCGCGAGCACCTCACGATCCTCGACCTCGGCCGCACCGGCCCGGTCACGTTCCGCGGGCAACCGCTCAAGCAGTTCGACGAAACGACCTGCGGCACGACCTCGGTGCAGGTGGCCCGCATCCTGGCCGACCCGGTCTACGCGCTCTCGCTCACCGCCGACGACGACCCGGCCGCGTTCGGGCAGCGTCTGATCGCCGAGCAGCAGCGGCTGCACCGGAGCACGAACCGGCTCTGGCCGCAGTGGCTGGGCACCAGCCCGTGGGGCGCCGGGCGTGGGCTGGCCCGCGAGGCCGGCTACCGCGCGACGATCGCCTGGGTGGACGACACCGACCCGGAGAGCGTGCGGGGGGCCGCCCGGGCCGTGCGCGAGGCCGACCGCCCGGTGCCACTGCTGGTCGGCAACCTCTACCCGGCGCACTACCTGCTCGTCGTCGCCCGCCTCGACGACCGGCTGCGGGTCTACAACCCGGCGCCCGGGCGCCTCTCCGACATCCCCGCCGACCGCCTCGACCTGGGCAACGCGACGGCCTTCCGCCACCTGCACGGGGTGCTGCTGCCTACCCCGTGAGCGGGCCGACGTCGGTGATCGTCAGGACCGCGACCCCGGCCTCGTCGGAGGCCTGCAGGTCGACGGCGGCCGAGATGCCCCAGTCGCGGTCACCGGCCGGGTCGTCGAACGTCTGCCGGACCAGCCACTGCTCCGGCTCGATCTCGATCTGCAGGAACGCCGGGCCGCGCGCGTCGGGGCCGGTGCCGATCGTCGCGTACTCCTCGAAGTACGGCGTCATCGCCTCTTCCCAGGCGTCCGCGTCCCAGCCCGAGGCGTCGTCGAGGTCGGCGAGCTCCCACCAGTGCCGGATCGCCGCCAGCTCCACCCGGCGGAACATCGCGTTGCGCACCAGCACCCGGAACGCCCGGGTGTTCCGGGTGACCGCGGCCGGACGCTCGTCGAGCGGCGAGACCTCGGCGATCTCCTCGCCCGGGTTCGTCAGCCGCTCCCACTCGTCGATCAGGCTGGAGTCGACCTGGCGGACCAGCTCCCCCAGCCACTCGATCAGATCCGAGAGCTCCTCGGTGCGGGCCTCCTCGGGCACGGTCTGACGCATCGCCCGGTAGGCGTCGGCGAGGTAGCGCAGCACCAGGCCTTCCGACCGGGCCAGCGAGTAGAACGACACGTACTCGGTGAACGTCATCGCGCGCTCGAACATGTCGCGCACGACGGCCTTGGGCGAGAGCTCGAAGTCGGCGACCCAGGGGTGGCCCCGCCGGTACGTCTCGTAGGCCGCGCCGAGCAGCTCGGCCAGCGGTTTCGGGTACGTGATCTCCTCGAGCAGCTCCATCCGGGCGTCGTACTCGAGCCCGTCGGCCTTCATCTGGGCCACGGCCTCGCCGCGCACCTTGTGCTGCTGCGCCGAGAGCACCTGGCGCGGATCGTCCAACGTCGACTCGATCACCGACAGCACGTCGAGCGCGTACGACGGGGATTCGCGGTCGAGCAGCTCGATCGCGGCCAGGGCCAGCGGCGAGAGCGGCTGGTTGAGCGCGAAGTCCTCCTGCAGGTCGATCGTGAGCCGGACCGTGCGGCCCTCGGCGTCGGGGGTGTCGAGCTTCTCGACCACCCCGCCGGCCAGCAGCGCCCGGTAGATCGCGATCGCTCGCCGGATGTGCTTGCGCTGGGCGGCGCGGTCCTCGTGGTTGTCGGTGAGCAGATGACGCATCGCGACGAACGCGTCGCCCGGCCGGCCGATCACGTTGAGCAGCATCGCGTGCGAGACCTGGAACGACGACGTCAGCGGTTCCGGCTCGGCGTCGATCAGCCGCTCGAACGTCGGCCGGCCGTAGCCGACCGACCCCTCGGGCGGCTTCTTCTTGACGACCTTGCGCCGCTTCTTCGGGTCGTCACCGGCCTTCGCCAGCGCCTTCTCGTTCTCGATGACGTGCTCGGGCGCCTGCACGACGACGGTGCCGACCGTGTCGTAGCCGGCCCGCCCGGCCCGGCCGGCGATCTGGTGGAACTCCCGGGCCTTGAGCAGCCGGACCTTAACTCCGTCGTATTTCGACAACCCGGTGAACAGAACTGTGCGGATCGGGACGTTGATGCCGACGCCCAACGTGTCGGTCCCGCAGATCACCTTGAGCAGCCCGGCCTGCGCCAGCGTCTCGACCAGGCGGCGGTACTTCGGCAGCATCCCGGCGTGGTGGACGCCGATGCCGTGCCTGACCAGTCGGGACAGAGTCTTTCCGAACCCGGTGCTGAACCGGAACCCGCCGATCGCGGTCGCGATCGCGTCCTTCTCCTCCCGGGTGCAGACGTTGATGCTCATCAGCGCCTGGGCCCGCTCCAGGGCCGCCGCTTGGGTGAAGTGCACGACGTAGATCGGCGCCTGACGGGTCTCCAACAGCTCTGTCAGGGTCTCGTGCAGCGGGGTCGTGACGTACTCGTAGAACAGCGGCACCGGACGCTCGGCGTTCGCGACCACCGCGGTCGGCCGTCCGGTGCGCCGGGTCAGGTCGTCGACGAACCGGGTGACGTCGCCGAGCGTCGCCGACATCAGCACGAACTGGGCCTGCGGCAGCTCGATCAGCGGCACCTGCCAGGCCCAGCCGCGGTCGGGCTCGGCGTAGAAGTGGAACTCGTCCATGACGACCTGGCCGACGTCGGCCGCGGCCCCGTCGCGCAGCGCGATGTTGGCCAGGATCTCGGCCGTGCAGCAGATGATCGGCGCGTCGGCGTTCACCGCGGCGTCGCCGGTCATCATCCCGACCTGGGTCGGGCCGAACGCGTCGATCAGCGCGAAGAACTTCTCCGAGACCAGGGCCTTGATCGGGGCCGTGTAATAGGTGCGCTTCCCGGCGGCCAGCGCGGCGAAATGCGCCCCGGCGGCGACCAGGCTCTTCCCCGAGCCGGTCGGCGTGGACAGGATGACGTTCGCGCCGGACACGATCTCGATCAGCGCCTCCTCCTGGTGCGGGTACAGGGAGAGGCCCTGTTTTCCCACCCAGGTGTTGAACGCGTCGAAGACGGCGTCGGGCTCTGCGTCGGTCGGTACGAGGTCGGTGAGCGTCATCGGACCTCTATCGTGCCCGGTCACCGCGGGGACGACCAGCCCGGGGTGGGTTGTGGAACACCTGTCACATCAGCCCCTCCCACAACACCGTCAACCTAGTTTCCAGACCGTTGAACCAACCGCACGGGGGAGCCGTCTCGCAAACAGGAACACACAAGCCGAACTTAAGGTCGATGGACCCCGGGTTCGATCAGGTGCCCAACCCGACAGGAGACGGCCATGCGCCCAGTAGTGAGCCCGGCCCCCGCTGAGACCCGCGGACCCGTGTCGGTCCATCCGTGGGCCTACGGACACGAAGACGTTCTCCGCCGCTTCGATGTCAACCCGCTGACCGGACTGAGCGTGGAGGAAGCCGCCCGGCGTCGGGGCGCCCTCGGCCCGAACCTCGTCGAGACCGACGCCGAGAACGCCCCGGCCGCCGACGACGCGCAGCCCTGGTGGACGGTTCTCGGCTCGGCCGCCGCCCGCTGGAGCGGCATCCGGGCGATGGTCGAGGCGATCCGCGGACGGCAGGCGCCGGAGGCGTCGCTGGAGGAGATCGAGGCCGGCCGTCAGCTGTTCGTGGCGCGCGTGCTCCGCTCCGACCGCGTGCTCTCGGTTCCCGCCGTCGACCTGGTTCCCGGCGACATCGTCCTGCTCGCCCAGGGCGACCTCGTCCCCGCCGACGCCCGCCTGCTCGACGTCGTCGAACTCCGGGTCGACGAGGAGCCGCTGACGGGCGGGGAGCTGGCCTCCTCGCGCTGCGTCGCGCCGGTCGGCAACGGCTGGACGCCGGTCGCCGACCGTCGCTCGATGGTGCACGCGGGCAGCCGGATCGTGCACGGCGCGGGCACCGCGGTCGTGGTGGCCACCGGTCCGCTGACCGTCCTCGGCCGGGCCGCGCTGCACCGGGCGACGCCGGTCCGCAGCCTCGGCCGCGGTTCGCTCAGCCGGGCGACGCTGCGCCCGGGTGCGCTGGGCCGCCGGGCCGGTCTGGGTGCGGGGGTGGCCCGCCGGGTCTCGCGCGGACCGGCCGAGTCGGCCGCTCCCGCCGGCCTACCCTGGCTCGCGTCCGCCGCGCCCCCATCTCCGGTGCTGGCGCCGGTCGTCGAGCCTGTCGTCTCCGAAGAGGCCCCCGTTGCGGTCGTCCGCCGGACCCGTCCGGCCCGCGTCGGCCGTAATTACCACCGCTGGACCCGTAGCTGCGGCTTCTGATCCCCGCAGCTACGGGGCTGGCGCCCCCTAACTACCTACTGCCCTTTGCGGACGCTCCCCGAGCGTCCGCTTTATCGTTTTCTGGACGTTCTCGGACGCGAAAACCCCGCGCCGCCCGGGTGGGCGACGCGGGGTCATGTCCGACCGAGCGCTCTACTTCACGTAGTGGTTGTCCAGCATGATCTGGCCACCGAGGTCGTCGACGTACCGGTCGAGCGTATCGGCCTTCTGCGAGGTCACCAGCCACTTGGTGCCGACCAGGTAGGCGCCGCCGTAGCCCTCGGCCTCGGTGATCCACTCGGTCATCTTCTGGTTCGACTCGAACGTCAGGATCGTCATCCGGTCCGAGCCGACCGTGCAGGCGGCCTGGGAGAAGTCCGCGTTCTTGTGGACGTCCTCGGTCTTGCAGCCGATCGTCTTGGCGATCTCGGCCATCGACCGGACCGGCGCGGTCTTGATCTCGTCGTCGCCGCCGCCGAACAGCTGGGCGCCGCCGAGGCCGATCACCGAGCCGGCAACGACCGCGGCCGCCACCGTGGCGATGATGACGCCCTTCCGGGACTTCTGCGGGCCGCCGGGCTGGCTGGGGCCGCCGCGGCCCGGGTAGCGGGGCTCGTAGGGCGGGTAGTTGTCGGCCGGGCGACCGGCCTGCTGGGGGTATGTCGACTGCGGTCGGCTCATACCTCGGATACGGACCGCGGGCGCGCGAGGTTCAAAGAAAAACCCGCCCCGGCTTCGCCGGGGCGGGTTGCCCTTCTTCCGAAAACACATCGATGGAGCCGCGTGCCGGGTGCCCGTCGGTACGGACCCCACCGATGCGATCTCCGCCGCCCGCGCCGCCCGGTGCTCCCTACCGGCCGGCGCGAGCAGCAGCTCTTACCCGGTGGCGGCCAGCCGGCGGCCGTCCCGGGACAGGATCGACGTCGGGACCTGCACCGGCATCCGCGGCGAGGACATCTCGAAGCGCGGCTTCGCGTAGAGCATCTCCCGCGCCACCGTGACGAACTCCGACGGCGCGTTGATCGCGACGACGCCGACCAGGTCGCGCCCGCGGTAGTGGCAGGTCAGGACGCCCATCTTGGCGACCTTCCGGTGACCGGGCCGACGCTCGAGCCGGCGCACGTCGGTCTCGTCGGAGATGTCACCGCAGACCTGGAGCCGCAGCCCCACCTGCTGCGACCAGTACCGCGGCAGCAGGATCGCCGGGTGGGTGGCCGCGTCGCCGGCGAGCAGCGAGCGCGCCGCCTGCTGGCCCTGCTCGAGGGCGGCGATCCACTGGCCGACCCGGCCGTCCTTGCCGTTCATCCAGTAGTTCGGCCACTTGGCCAGTGCCCCGGCCGCGACCACGCCCGGAACGACGTAGCCCTCCTCGTCGAGGACGCGCAGCGAGTCGTCGCACCGCACGCCGTCGGACGTGTCGATGCCGGTGCCGGCCAGCCAGGAGACGTCGGGCTTCTCCCCCGCGGTCATCACGACCATGTCGGCGTTGACCTGGCTGCCGTCGTCGAGGGTCAGCGTCCACTTGGCGCCGTACCGGTCGGCGGCCTTGACCCGGCGGCCGAGCCGCAGGTCGATGCCGTCCTCCTCGTGCTCCTCGGTCATCAGCTTGGCCGCGGTGGCGTCCAGGACGCCGTTGAGCACGACGTCACGCGGGTGGATCAGCGTGACGTTCTTGCCCATCCCGCGGATGCTGCAGGCCAGCTCGGTGCCGGTGAAGCCACCGCCGACGATCGCGACGTGCTCGGCCGTCCGCAGGCCGACCCGGATGTTCCAGGCGTCGTTGATGTCGTGGACGATGTGCGGCGTCGCAGCGCCGGACCACATGCTGTTGAGCATCGGACGGGCGCCGTTGGCGATCACCAGGCCGTCGAACCGGAAGCCCTCGCCGGTGTTGGCCCAGACGACCCGCTCGTTCAGGTCGCAGGCGACCGCGGTGCGGCCGAGGCTCCAGTTGATCTCCCACCGCTTGTCGGTGGTGCCGATGTACGCGTCCTTGGGGCGCTGCGTGCCGGTGATCAGGCCCTTCGAGCAGGCCGGGCGGTCGTACGAGCCGCCCGGGTCGGCGCAGAGCAGCTGGATCTGTCCGCGGAACCCCAGGCGCCGCAGCTCTTCCCCGGCTGCGGTGCCGGCGGGACCGCCGCCGACGATCAGAATGCGGTCAGCTGGCCCCAGATTCGCGAGCGACTTCTGGGGCGCGAGGCGGGAAACGTTCGCCGCTCGCCTCTGCATCACTTACCTCCTCGTCGGGGGCGGAGCCCGGTGACATTGCTGAACTGGCCGGTGTTGTCCTTGCGCTCTGACTGACCGCGCTCGGACCGGTTGGGTACCGACCGCAGCGGCGGGGGCGGCGGCGGCGCGACCGGCTGGCCGTGCCGACGTCCGGGGCCACCGGGAGGGAACGGCCCGAGGCGTCCGGTGGGACGCGGTGCTCCCGGTCCGCTGGAGGCGCCGGCCGGAACCGGCGTCGGGCCGGTGCCGACCGCCGGGCTGACCGGGGCCGGCGGCGGGGGCGGGGGTGCGGACACCGGGACCGGGGAGACCGGCGCGATGTGCGGCACGACCGTGGTCTCGCGGGTGTCGGCCGGTACGCCCGCGCCGAACGCCTGGCCGGGGCCGGCCGTCGGGCCGATGTTGGCCGGTTTGCCGGTGCCCTCGGCCCCGGGCGGGATCGTCAGGTCGAACGGCACGCCGGGGCCGGTCATCGAGATGGCGCGGGCCGGGCAGATCTTGATCGCCGAGTAGACCTTGTCGACCTCGTGCGGCTCCACCGTCGTGCGGTACGCGAGCCGGCCGGTGCTCTGCAGCTTGAAGACGTCCGGAGCCTCGTGCTCGCAGAAGCCGAACCGCGCGCAGACGTGCGGGTTGACGTTGACGGTCGTGGTGGTGGCCCGCTTGGCCGCCATGCCGACCGCCACGTCCTCGAGGGCCTTCCCGGCCCGGTTGTGCGGGCTGACCAGCAGCCAGAAGCCGGTCGCGATCGCCCAGCTGGCGACGACCGCCCAGGTGACCCAGCCGTTGACCTCGGAGCCGGTGAACACCAGGTGCCCGGCGGTGACCGTGTAGGCCGCGTAGGCGGTCGAGTGGAGCATCCGCCAGCGGGCGTGACCGAGCCGGCGCTGGACCGGCACCGAGAACGCGATCGCGATGAACATCTCGAGGCAGAGCGTCCCGAGGCCGACGCCGATCGGCTTCGTCGGGTTGATGAACGGGATGATCTCGTCCACCCACCGGACGTACGTGCCGGGCGCGGCCAGCTGGGCCAGCCCGTGCACGATGCCGAGCGCCAGGCCGCCGATCGCCATCGACATGTGCAGGTTCTTCAGCGACGTGTGCTTGATCCACGGCAGCGACCAGGAGCGGCCGAGCGCGGTACCGAGCAGAATGCTGATCCACAGCGCGATCGTCGAAGCGAAGCCCACAGTAGCCGCGACGACGTGCACTGCTGCCGTGGCTGCGGCGTCCGGGGCGGATGCCGCCAGAGCGGGTTCCATTTCACGTCCTCCTCGTTGGTGCCGGGTCCGATGCCCCTCTGACCACTCCGGCCGGCCGGAGTGGATCTCCGGTCGGCCGGTGGCGGGTTGCGCACCGTCCTATCCGTGTGACGGGTGTGGCGGCGCGCCGGTTCAGAGGTTTTTTCCTAGCAACGGCGTCCGGTGTTGAGGCACTGGACGATCTGGTTCATCACGTTGTCCGGGACCAGGTTGAACCAGTCGTTGTGCAGCGAGATCGGCTTGTGCAACGACTCGGGGAAGCTGTCCAGACGGAACGTCGGGCCGGGCTTCACGTTGTAGGTCGTCGTGATGACGAGCTTGGGAACCACGACCGGGTTGGCGGCCGGGCAGTTGCCCTGCGCGTCCGGGTAGACGATGTGGGTGCGGTGGTTGGCGCTGTCCGTGTTCTGGCCGTCCCAGCAGCTCGGGAACTCCGAGATCTCGGTGAAGCCACGGCCGTTCGGGCAGAGCGTGTACTTGTCGGTGGAGATCCGGTTGGTGAAGCCCGAGCAGGTGAACTGCGCCCGCTGGTTCGCGCCACCGTTGACCGGAGCCTTGGCATCGCCGGCGAGCACGCGGACGTTCTGCTTCAGCGCGGTGACCTTGCTCTTCGGGTTACCGACGTACTGGATCGTGAAGCGCGGCTTGAGGATCGCGCCGGTGTTCAGGTCGGCCTTGACCTCGCCCGGGAGGCCCTGGGTGTCGCCCTGCGTCACGTCGCGGATGACCGGCCAGAAGTACGCCGACTTGTCACCGAGGTTGCAGGTGGTGCCACCGGCGGCCAGGCTCTGGTCGGTCGAGTTGGCGTCGGTCGTCGTGTTGCCGGTGTAGTCGTGGAAGTGGTGCGCACCGTTGCCCACGCCCGGGGCCGCGATGAAGTTGTCGCTGTTGTGCCGGTTCTGCAGCCCGCAGCGGATCTGCTTGAACACGCCCGGCGAACCGTTGCGGCCGATGCGCACGGCCTGCTTCGGCTGGACCTGGCGGATGTTGATGTAGTCGGCCGGGTCGACCTCGTTGGACGGGGCCTCGGTCTCGTCGCCGCCGCCGGCCGTCTGGCTCGCGCTGGCCGACGGGTCGGCGCCGTTGCCGTTGTTGCCGT
Source organism: Cryptosporangium phraense (assembly GCF_006912135.1). Lineage (NCBI taxonomy): Bacteria > Bacillati > Actinomycetota > Actinomycetes > Cryptosporangiales > Cryptosporangiaceae > Cryptosporangium > Cryptosporangium phraense. The sequence goes on from NZ_VIRS01000005.1 coordinate 270,338, forward strand.
TCCCGTTGTTGCCGTTGCCGTTGCCGTCGTCGCTCGGCGTCGCGTTCGGGTCGGTGGACTCGCTCGAGCTGGCCGACGGGTCGGCGCTCTGGCTGCCGTGGTTGTGGTTCTGGCCGTAGCCCCAGTTGTGCCAGCCCCGGCCGTGCCGGTCGCCGCGCATGCCTGCGGACGCAGTCCCCACTCCGAGGGCCACCACCATCGTCGTGACGACCGCGGTGATGATCAGGCCTCGACGACGGAACTGGTTGGGGGGCCGCTTGTGCCTCTTCGGTCCAGTCATGCGGGTGTTGTCTCCTCGGTTGGGGTGGGCACGTGACCTGCGGTGTGCCCACCTGGTCGGTTCACAGGCCCCTCATACGTCTCGCCCTCACTACGCTGCGCGGGCGCGTCCGGTTCAGCGCGATCTGCGCTGTAAACCAGCCGGAGTGCGCGGGGCGCGTGGTGCCGACCGGCATTGCCGCTGCTCAGCGGCGTGCGGCGGGCGGAATATTCGCGTCCGGCAACGGCTGGAGATTGCGTGCATTCGGCGTCCCAGGCGTCGGCCTCGGGTTCGTCCGACCACGCTGAGTGATTGGCTCGGTGCCGGAGGTGTTCGCCGTGCTTGCCCCGCGGAGCGTCCAGACGGCGGGCCTCGGCGGCCAGCATGCTGGCCGCCCACGCCTTCGCGTCGAGGTGCTCGGGCACCGGCAGGTCCTCGATGCACACTCCGTCGACCGACTCGGCCTCGAAGTCGTCAGCCCAGGAATCGTCGACCGCCGGGGCGGTCCGCACCCGGGCGACGCCGATCCAGGCGCCGGCCGCGCGGGGTATGCGCGACCGCGCGCGCCAGGCGTCGGGTTCTCTGTGCTCGTTCAACGGGTCATTCACCTCGCCGCACTCGGCGGATGCTGACCATGCCGATGAGCGCGGCGGCGGCCAGCATCGCAACGATCAGGACAGTCCGCATGCCCGGGCTACCGACGCTTCCGGTGCCGGTGCTGCCGGAGCTGGTGTTGGTGTTCGCCGCCGCCTGCGAGAGGACGGGCGCCGGCAGGTCGGAGTAGTTGACGTAGCCGGTGCTCTCCAGCAGCGTCATGTGCCGCATGACGACCGTGTTCGCGGTCTGGGCGAACTGGCGGATCAGCGGGTTGCGGGTACCGGTGCGCACCTGGGCGATGATGTTGAAGACCGTGCCGTGGGCGGCGCGCAGGCGGTCGGCGAACAGCTTGTCGTAGCCGGTGCCCGAGGGCTGCTTGAGCAGCTCGGCCATCCAGCCCTGCTGGAGCTTCGACGGAACGGTCGGGAGCGGAACGCCGAGCTCGCCGGCCAGCGCGTTCACGGCCTTGTCGAGCTTGCGGTGGTCGGCGGCCAGCTGGCGTCCGACCTCCTTGACCCGGGGGCTGCTCGCCTTCTCCTGGGCCTGCTCACCGGTCGGGATCTCCCACAGGCCGGCCTGCTTGACCTTGACCAGGAACTCCTTGTCGGCGTCGGTCAGCGGGACCGACTTGCCGGTGCTCTGGTCGACCTGGGGCGGAACCGGCTCGGGGCTGGCGCTCGTGACGACCGGGTCGTCGGCGCTGTCCTTCGTGGTGTCACGCACGGTGCCGTCGGCGCCGTCACCGGTCTCGGCCACGACGCGCAGGGCCGTGTTGCTCGAACCGGTCGCGGCCGCGGGCGTGTTGCTCCCCGGCCACACCCCGAAGGCCGTGGCCCCGATCGCGATCGCACCAGCGGCGATCAGCGCGAGGAACAGGGTGAGTGTCTGCCCAGGCAGTGCGTCGGCGACGGTGTTGTGCACCCGCCGGTCACCCCGAGCCTTGTCATGCCGACCGGTCATTGACCGCTCCCGAAACGTCGCGATGGATGGGTCCCGCTGACTCCCACCGAGTTCTCGACCGCGTCTTCGAGGTGGCGGACCGGAGGTCTCGACAAGGGACTCGATCTCGGCGACGGCGCATAGGAAGGACCAGTTCAAGGTCCGGCGATCGTTAATCCGGAGATAAAGTTCGGCTGACCCACGGTTAAAGCAGCCGCTGACCTCGGCAGTTTTCTGGGTGTTCGCTGAACCGGCCCGAGGCCGGGTCCGTGTTTCCCCTCGCGCGGCACATCAGTCGCCGCACGAGCCCCCCGAAGCCACGGGAGACCCAGACGATGAACGCGAGCATCCGCTCGGTCACGACTCGCTCCGCCTTTGCGGCCGCCGCGCTGCTCACGGCGTGCGCGTTGACGGCCTGCGGCTCGACGTACTCGGCCGCCCCGAAGAACGCTGCCGCCACCGGGGCCGCTGCGACCAGCGCCGCGCCACCGGCGGCTGACGCAGCTCCGGCCGAGTCGCCGAAAGCCACCGATTCCGCCGCGCCCGGCGACGCCGGCGCGGCCCAGGACGTCGGAAAGACGCCGACGACCCTGAAGAAGGTCAAGACCAAGAAGATGGGTGACGTCGTCACCGACGAGAAGGGGTGGATCCTCTACCGCTTCGACAACGACACCCCCAAGCCGTCGAAGTCGGCCTGCAACGGCGACTGCGCCAAGGTGTGGCCGCCGGTCGTCTCCGACGACCAGGAGATCGTGGGCCTGGACGCGGCGAAGATCGGCGAGGTGACCCGGGCCGACGGCACCAAGCAGGTGACGCTGGGCGGCTGGCCGCTCTACTACTACCTCGGCGACACCAAGCCCGGTGATTGGACCGGCCAGAACGTGGGCAAGGTGTGGTTCGCGGCCGCGCCGGACGGCAAGAAGAACCTCACCTGCGTCCCGAAGAACCCGCCGAAGCCGCCCAAGCCACCGGCCGACGACGCGAGCCCGGCCGCGGAGGCAGGTGACGGCGGCTACACGTACTAGCCGTCCCGACCGTCGGAGTTCGCCCTAGCGGCTCGCACCCGGTGCTGGTGCGGACTCCGGCCCAGCCCACCCGATCGTCGACGCGGCTCGCGGTCGGGTGGGTCATTGGCCCGGCGCCGCCACCGTCGGGCTTGTTCAAGAGGGGCAGTGCTCCTTGAGGGGAAGAGTGAATGGCGCGGAAAAACATGTGGTCGGCCACCGCTGCGGTGGGCGACGCCGAACTTCGGGGTATTCCGGAGGGGTACGCGCCAGAGATGGACGGAACCATCGAGCTGCCCCGGACGATGCCCGGTCAGTCGTCGGGTGTGTACACGGTCGGCCGCCTGGGCGGCGCGCACCGGCGCAGTGACCGCAAGGGCGAGCGGCCGACCGGCCGCGCGTCGGTGCCCGGGGCCGGTTCCGGCCGGGACGACGAGTGGACGAGCATCTGGCCGGACGACACCCCGACCGTCCAGCGTCCGTCGCCGCTCCGCCCGCCGATGGACGACCGCCGCGGGTACGGCCCGGAAGACCGCCGCGGATACGAGCCCGACGACCGTCGCGGGTACGAGGCCGACGAGCGTCGCGGGTACGACCACGGGGCGTCCGGGTACGACCATCGCGCGCCGTCGGGCTACGACCGGGGGCCTTCCGGGTACGACAACGGACCGGCCGGGTACGACCGCGGGCCGTCCGGCTACGACCGGGGGCCTTCCGGGTACGACCGCGGCCTGTCGGCCACCGACACCGGCACCTGGGACACGATCCGGCCCGACGGCTACCCGGTCTCCGGAACCCGTTCCGGGTCCGGGGCCCGGCCGATGCCGATGCCTCGTCCGACGTCGGTGCCTCACCCGACCTCGGGGCCTCGGCCGACGTCGGGGGTCAGACCGACGTCCGGATCGCGGGCGGAGAGCGTGGCCGCCGAATCCGGACGCCGCGGCCGCGGCGGTTCCCGTCGGCGCCCGTCCCGGCCGATGCGGTACACCGGGGCCCGTCGCAAGTTCTCCAGCTGGGCCCCGCTCGGCGGTGGCGTTCTGATGCTGGCCCTGGTGCTCGGCGCGACGATGCTGGCCGAGTCCGATCGCTACACCGGCACGTCGAGCGCGCCCCCGGCGAGTGCTCCGGCCGCCGCGGCCCAGGAACCACCGTCCGAGAACGCGGACGTCGCCGCGGCCAACTCGGTGGCGGCCGCGATCAACAAGGAGCTCGACGACCTCGGCTGCGGCCGGGTCAAGGTCGACCAGACGCTCGTGACCGCGGCCGGCACCCAGGTCGAGGACATGCTCGACCGCGGCTACTTCAGCACGACCGGCCCGGACGGCGGGACGTCGATCCAGCGGGCCCAGAAGGCCGGGTACAAGGGCACCAAGGTCGCCGAGTCGGTCGTCTCCGGGGCCGGCAACCCGGCCGAGGCGGCCCAGGCCGCGTTCCCGGTCGATCCGAAGAAGCAGCCGGCCGGGTCGGTGAAGGTCGTCTCGGGCGGGCCGCTGACCTGTGGCTGGACCGCGGTCGGGGCCGAGGCCCGGATGAACGACAAGAGCGTCGCCTACTGGTCGATCGTGCTCGGCCAGTGAGCGAGCCCGAAGCGGACCTTAAATCCTCTTCACCGTTGTCGGTGTTGGACGGCGGTGAGCGCCGGACCGCACTAACTTGTGCGTCCGGTTGATGGTTTCGTGCCGTTGACCGAAGTGCGTCGGAGAAGGGCTGAACCGGTCCGGACAGGCGCACGTGTGAGAGTTGGGGCTCGTGTGCGACCCGATAAGGGATCACGGTCGGAGGCATCAGTGCACATAGCTGTTCCCGCTCCGAGGTTTCCCGGAGCGGCTGTTCCGCCGTCCGGCCGGACGCTGGGTGCGCCCGGCATGCGGCCCCGCACGGCTTCCGGACCGAGGGATGGAGTAGGCGTGGGTCCTGGCTACGCGCCCCCGGCGAACGGGGCGACGCGCGCCGACGGTGCCGCGCCGAACGGCCGTCAGTTACCGCCCGCACAGGGCGAGGAGCTGATCCGGCAGATCTACGTCGAACACGGACGAGCCTTGCTGGCGTATGCGACCCGGCTCACCGGGGACGCCGCGGCGGCCGAGGACGTCGTTCAGGAAACGCTCGTGCGTGCGTGGAAGCACTCGGAAGCGCTTTCTGACGGATCCCGGTCAGTACGCGGGTGGTTGTTGACGGTCGCGAGGAACATCGTGACCGACCGGGCCCGGGCACGCCGGGCTCGACCGACGGAGGTCGCGGAGAACCCCGCGACGCCGCCGATGGAACGGGACCACTCCGACGGTGTGGTCGACACGATGGTGGTGCTCGACGGGCTCGGGAGCCTGTCCGCCGAGCACCGGCGGGTACTGATCGAGGTCTATTACCGGGGACGGACGACCGCCGAGGCGGCCGAGGTTCTCGGGGTACCGGCCGGAACCGTCAAGTCTCGGACGTACTACGCGCTGCGTGCTCTCAGAGCAGCGCTCGGGGATGTGGTCGGGGTGACACGATGACCGAAATACAGTGCCGCGAGCTGGTCGGCGCCTACGCGGTCGGAGCGCTGGAGCCGCCCGAGGCGGCCCGTCTGGCGGACCACCTCCTGACGTGTACCCGCTGCCGGCACGAGCTCGACGAGGCGGAGGAGACCGCCGCGCTGATGGCGGCGGTGCCGCCGGAGTCGTTCATCGACGAGTTGGCCAGCCCGAACGACCCGCTGTTCCTGCGGACGCTCGAGGCGATCCGGTTCGAGGCGGCCTCGACGCCGCCGGCCGCCGCTCCGCCGGCCCGGGAGACCCCGTCGCCGGCTCCGCGTCTGCGTGCGGTCCCCGGTTCGGGGCGTAGCGAGCAGGCCGGGGGCTCCCGGACGTCGGATCCGAACTTCCCGGGCTGGTCCGGGCAGACGGCTCGTTCGCACCGGGCCCGGCCGCGGGCCGGGAGCGGCGCGCAGCAGCGCCGTCACCTGGCCTGGGCCGGCGCGGCCGCCGCGGCCGTCCTGGTGCTCGGCGGTGGTGTGCTGCTCGGCGTGAACCTGGCCGGGGACGACGGCAGCACGACGCGGACCACGACCGTGGCCGACCAGAACCCGACCACCGGTCCGGCGACGCCGGAGGTCGGCGGTGCGCAGGCCGTGTTCCGCGGCGACGCGGCGACCGGGGCGCACCTGGAGGTCTCGGCCACCGGGTACGACACCTACACCCGGCTCGAGGTCACCGGCACGAAGCTGCCCCCGAACACGAAGGTCCAGATCGTCGCGCAGGACGGCATCAACACCGAGGTGCCGGCCGCCGACGCGACGACCGACGCGTCCGGCAGCTTCAGCGTCGAGGTGCCCGCGAAGCTCGCCGACGTCCAGGGCGTGACCGTCAAGACGCCGGCCGGCGAGACGCTGGTGAGCGCGGTGCGCCCGAAGTAGACGGTGCCTGGCTTTCTGGGGCACCGGACGCCGGAACGCGACGACCCTCGGGTTGTGGGGATCGGTGGGGCGTCGCTTTCCGGGATCGGGCCCCGCGCCCTCATGGGTGCGGGGCCCGATCCATTTCTGTCCTCAGCTGAAGAGCGACGCGATCGTGTGCAGGACGTTGCCGTAGAAGCTGCCCTCGATGTCGCGGAACAGCTGGAACGGGTGGTTGGGTTCGCCGATGAACGGGCGGAGCGTCCAGGCCAGCTGGGTGCCGACGAACCCGAACAGCAGCACCCAGACGTAGAGCAGCCGGGTGTTCACCGGCCGGTCGAAGGCTCCGGCGGGCTTGGGGGCTGGGTGGGGTGGGGTTTCTGGGTGGGGGTGGGATTCCGGGTTGGCGGAGTGGGCGGGACGGGCCAGGTAGGCGGGGTGGGTCGGCGGTTGGGGTTCGTGTCCGGAGAGCCGGTTCAGCCCGCGCATGCCGTCGACCATCACGCTCAGACCGACGAAACCGGTCAGCATCAGGATCGCCACGTTGAGCAGCTTGAAGAACTCGTACTCGTTGGCGGTCACCAGGAAGAACAAGCTGATCGGCGCGAACGCGAGGGTCAGCGCGCCGGTGACCGTGATCGACACCAGCACCAGCGCCAACGCCTGACGGATCGAGAGCCGAGCGCCGAAGACGAGGTTGAACAGATAGAGCGTAGGTAGGCAGATCGCCAGCGTGAGCAAAAACAGCAACGGAAGCTTGACCGCGGACGCGATCGCCTGCAGCGGCCCGGCGGAGGCGCCGAGGACGAGGCCGTAGATGGCCAGCGAGACGACCGAGCTGATCAGCATCTTGCGGAGGATCGTGTTGAGGGAGGACTGGAGCAGGATCTGACGCCACAGTCCTTCGCGGTCGCGCAGGATCCACTCGATGATGAGGCCCGCCCGTCCCCCACCGGCCGCCAACCCCGACGTGGGGGTCACCGGCGCGCCGTTCCTCCCCGCCGCGGGTCCGGTCCCGCCCTCCGCCGGTACGACCGCTGGCGCGGCGCCCGGTGCGGGCGCATCTTCTGCCGCCGGCGCGACCCGGGCCGCATGGATGGCTACCGCCGCTGGCGTGGCTCCCGAGGTGGGCGTGACCTCCGCCGCGCGGGTGGCCCCCGCCGCGGATGCGGCCTCCGCGACCGGAGCGGCCCCGGCCGCCACCGGCCGAAAGACGTTCACCGGCTCGACGACCGACACCGGCTCCACCCCGGAACCAGATTCCCCCGCAACAGCGGCCGCCACCGCAGAGGCGGGCCCCACCGCAGAGGCGGGCTCGTCCGGATGAGCGGACTCCGCGATGGGTGGGGCGACGACCGGCGCGGCCGTCTCGGCCGCCGACGCGCGCTTAGCGGCCGGCGCCCGCTTGGCGGCGGACGGACGCTTACCGGCCGGTGCCCGCTTGGCGACCGGTGCACTGTCGATTTCCGGCGCGCTGACAGTGGCCGCCGCGCCGCTACTGACCGGCGCAATGTTGCTGGCCGGCCCACCGCTGGTGGCGGCCGCACCGCTGCTGACCGGCGCGATGCTGTCGACCGGCCCGCTGCTGCTGACCGGCGCACCGCTGCTAACCGGCCCGCCGCTGCTAACCGGCCCGCTGCTGCTGACCGGCGCACCGCTGGTGGCGGGCGCGCTGCTGGTGGCGGGCGCGCTGCTGGTGGCCGAAGCCTGACCGGCAGCGGCGGCCTTCTTCGCGACCGGCGCACGCTTCGTGGCCCGCGGAGCCCGCGCCGCGCGAGCATCCTTGACCGCCGGGGCACTCTCCGCCACCCGAGCACTCTTCGCGGCCGGGGCACTCTTCACGGCCGGAGCACTCTTCACAGCCGGGGCACTCTTCACAGCCGGGGCACTCTTCGCGGCCGGGGCACTCTCCGACACCGGGGCGCTTTCCGGCACCTCAGCACCCTCCGCGGCCGGGGCGCCGTTCATCGCGGGAGCACCCGTCACCGGGGCAGCCTTCGACGGGGCGATCTTCCTTGTCGGGGGCCTCTTCGTGGGCGGGGTCTTCTTGACCGCAGGGGCTCGCTTCGCGACAGTCGCGCGCTTCGCCGGCGCCTCCGACGCCCTCGCCCCCGACGCCCTCGCCTCCGACGCCCTCGCCTCCGACGACTGCGCCTCGGACGCCCCTTCAGCGGGCTGCGTCTCGACGGAAGGCGCTTCGGCCTCCGCGGTCGGCGGTGCAGGCGGCGCAGGCGGTGGCTGGGCCACCGCGGCAGCCGCGGCGAGCCCGTCAGACCCATCAGACCCGTCAGACCCGGCGGGCCCGGCAGACGCGGCCGGCCCGGCCGACCCCGCCGGCCCGGCCGACCCGGTTCGCCCTGCCGGCCCGGCAACCCCCGGTACCGTACCGTTCACCGACGTCTCGGCTAACTCGTCCAATCCGGCTTCGGCCACCGGCTCCTCCAGTCACTGGCGCGCCACCACGCGATGGCGCTCGGACAGGCGGAGGCTAGCGAACCTCACCAACCACAGGGGTCACTCGCGATCAGCGTCCGCCAGATTTTGAACGACCCACTGACGTTCTTCCTCACTCAGCGACGGCCACCACGACGTGCCCTCCCACCACGGCGAGGCCACCGCCGGCTTCGCCGGCTCCAAAGGAGAAGGCGCCTCGGCGGCGCGCTCCGCGCGGCGGGCCCACCACAACGTGCCGCCGGCGCACACCGAACCGAGCACCGTCACGACCGAGGCGGACCACAGGCTCACGGCCGCAGGATACGTCGCGAGCACGCGTCCCAGGAGTGAACCGCTGACACACCGAACCCGTTAACTGGAGTGCACCGCTGCGAGCCGCGCCAGTGTCCGACGACCGGCCCCGACGGAGGGAACTGCGTGAAGCATTCAGTGGACATGGGAATGTTCCGCCAGGGGAACCACAGCCCGTCCTACGCAACCCTCGCCCGCAGCATGGGTTCCGACGCCAAGGATCTCTCCGACTTCTGCATCCCGTGCAACCCGTACTTCCCGACGCCGGAGATGTTCGCCGAACTCTCGGCCAAGCTCGAGACGATCCTCAAGTACTACCCGACCGACGCCGGGGCGATCACCGGCCAGCTCGCCAGCCTGCTCCAGATGCCACCGCAGACGATCGCGATGGGCAACGGCTCCACCGAGCTCATCACCTGGATCGACCACCTGCTGATCCGCGAGAGCATGGCCACCCCGGTCCCGACGTTCGGCCGCTGGACCGACCAGTCGCTCGAGACCGGCAAGCGCGTCGACATGTTCCAGCTGCCCGAGGCGGGCGGTTTCGCGCTCGACATCGACGCGTACGTCGAGTTCATCCGGGAGCGCGGGTCGCGGGTCGCGGTCGTCTGCAACCCGAACAACCCGGACGGGAACTACATCCCGCGCTGGGAGGTCCTCCGGTTCGTGGACTCGCTGGCCGACCGCGACCTCGTCGTGGTCGACGAGTCCTTCATCGACTTCGTCGACGCCGAACATCGCCCGAGCATCGCCCAGGACGCGATGCTGCGGCACAACGTCGTCGTGCTGAAGAGCCTGGGCAAGAACTTCGGGCTGCACGGGATCCGGTTCGGGTACGTGGTCGGCAACCCGGCTCTGGTCAAGAAGATCGGGTCGCGGCTGCCGAAGTGGAACCTCAACTCGCTGGCCGAGGCCGTCGTGTTCATGCTCCGCGACCACCTGGCCGAATACCGGGAGAGCCTGCGCCTGCTGGCCCGCGACCGCTACGAGATGATCAACGAGCTGCGCCGGATCCCCGGTATGCAGGTGTTCCCGTCGCAGGGCAACTTCGTGCTGGTGAAGCTGCCGGCCGAGGTCGAGGGCCCACGACTGCGCGACTACCTCCTCGAGCGGCACGGCGTGCTGATCCGCGAGTGCGGCAACAAGCTGGGCATCACCAGCCAGTTCGTCCGGCTCGTCGTCCGGCCGCGGGCCGACACCGAGCGGCTGCTCAACGGCATCCGCAGCTACCTGACCTCGTCGTTCTCCGAGTCGCTGGACGGCGCCTCGGCGATGGACATGGCCAGCCGCTTCTCCGAGCCCTCCGGCGTGATGACCGGCTCCCACTCCATCCTCACCGACGACCCGCTCGGCGACCGCGTGGTCCCGCTCATGGGTGACGGCCGGATGTCCCGCGCCCGTTAGTACTGCTCCTTGACGACGTCGAGATGGGTCCAGGCCTCGAGCCCGAGAACCCCCGGCAGGCCCCGGACGTCCTCGAGCAGCCGGAGCGTCTCGTCGGCGTCGTAGGTGACCGCGGTGCAGATGACGTCAGCGCGCCCCACGGCGGTGGCCAGGTACTGGATCTGCGGTAGGTCCTCGAGCACCCGGGCCACCGGAGCCGGGTCACCGCCGAGCGTCACCTCGAAGCCGGTCAGCAGCGGAGCGCCCCAGGCGCGCGCGCTGACCCGGGCGCCGACGTGCACCGCCCCGGACTCCAGCAGCCGCAGCACGCGGCTGCGCGCCGCGCTCGTCGAGAGCCCGACCGTCTGCGCGAGCGCTTCGAACGTCGCCCGTCCGTCGTGGCGCAGCTCGGCCAGCAGACCCCGATCGACGTCGTCGATCGGGGTCTCGTGGTACGGGACGGGCGGGAAGTGCGTGTCCTTGCGGATCTCGGTGTAGATCCCGGTCTCCACCCGCCGGACGCCGGGCAGCGCGGCGACCCGCCGGATCGTGGCCGCCAGCGCCGGCTGGTCGGCGCACCGCAGTTCGGCGATGAGCGAGAACCGTCCGGCCACCACCGAGAGGAACGGCGCCTCGTCGAACGTCGCCATGGCCTCGGCGACGGGGCGCACCGGACCCTGCACGGTGAGCCCGACGTGCGCATAGGCCGTGAGGCCGAACACCGACGGATGCACGACGCCGACGATCGTCACCAGGCCGCTGTCGAGCAGCCGTCGCATCCGGGTGGTGACCGCGGAGCGGGAGAGCCCGACCGCCTGGGCGAGCGCCTCGAACGTGGCCCGGCCGTCCTGGCGCAGCTGCGCCAACAGCGCGCGGTCGAACGCGTCGGTGTCCATCGCCCTCCGATTTCGGGTGAGTAAACTTCTGCGGCCGTCTGGATTACCGACCGCAGATTCGCAAGCTACGGCGCTAGCTTACGGACGTTGCAGCGGCCAGGGACAAAGATGGCGGCTGATCTGCTCCCCGCGGAGGTTCTGTTGCCCACGTCTCGCCGCCAATTCCTGACCCGTCTGTCGTTAGCGGCGGGGGGCGCCGCGCTCCTGCCGTCGGTGCTGGCCGCCTGCGGCGGCGATGCCGACTCGGCCGCGACGCCGTCGAGCGCGCCGTCCGGGGTGGACGCCAAGTGGCCCGACCTGCGCACCCGGCAGGTGGTCGTGGCCGGGTTCGGGGGCGAGACCTACGAGGTCCGGCAGAAGCTCGAGTTCGACCCGTTCACGAAGCTCTCCGGGGCGCGGGTGACGCAGGCCGCCTGGGACTACGGCAAGTTCACCGAGATGGTGGCGAAGCCGGAGCCGGAGTGGGACATGATCGACTTCGACGGCTACTCGATCGCCGCGCTGATCGAGGGCAAGACTCCCCCGGGCAAGCTCGCCGACTGGGTCCGCCGCTGCGATTTGGTCGACAAGGCCTACCAGGACTACGCGGCGGGCAGCTACGCCTACAGCGTCGTGCTCGGCTGGTCGACGAAGCTCGCCACCGCCCCGACGTCCTGGGCCGACTTCTTCGACACCAGGAAGTTCCCCGGCAAGCGGGCGTTCCCGAAGTCGATCTACGCCGGCACGGCCGAGATCGCGCTGCTCGCCGACGGCGTACCCAAGGACAAGATGTACCCGCTCGACCTCGACCGGGCGATCGCGAAGATGAACACGATCAAGAAGGACATCATCTTCTACGACTCCTACGCCCAGGGGCAGCAGTACATGGCCCAGGGCAGCGCGTCGATGATCGCGACCGCGAACAGCCGGATGATCCAGCTCAAAGACAGCGGGAAGCCGATCGACTGGACCTACCAGGACGCGATCCTCTACCCGTGGGGCGGCTTCGCGCTCACCCAGCACGCGCCCAACGCCGACGCGGCGAACGCGCTGATCGACTACCTCTCGACGCCCGAGGCGCAGGCCGCGGTGGCCAAGAACCTGTACCTCGGGCCCACGGTGTCGGCGGCGCTGGACCTGCTGAAGCCGGACGAGCTGGCGAAGCAGCCGAGCGCACCCGACAACGTGGCCAAGCAGCTGTCGGTGGACGTCCCGTCGCTGGCCAAGCAGGACGGTGAGTACGTGGAGAAGTTCTTCGCCTGGGTCGGTAAGTGACCCGCTGGCTGCTGGTCCCGCCGCTCGGCCTGCTCGCGATCGGGCTGATCGGGCCGCTGATCGCGGTCGTGGCGGCCGGCGTCGCGGCGGACGGCCCGGTCGGGATGGTGACCGGGCCGTTCTCCAGCGCGACGTTCCTGGCCGCGGCCGGCCGGACGATCTGGCTCTCCGCGCTGGTGACGCTCGGCACCGTGGTGCTCGGCGTCGCCTACGCGGCCGCGCTGGTGGCGGCCCCGCGGCGGCTCGCCGCCGCGCTGTTCGGCGTCCTGTTCCTGACGTTCTGGGTGTCGCTGCTGGTCCGGACGTTCGGCTGGGTGCTGACGCTGCAGCCGGCGGGCGCGCTGGACGTGCTGGCCGGGCACCAGCTCGACCTGTACCAGACCACGCCCGGGCTGGTACCGGCGATGATCCACATCCTGCTGCCGTACCTGGTGCTGCCGGTCTACGCGGATCTCCGCGGTCTGGACGCCGCCCAGCTGCGAGCCGCCCGGAGCCTCGGCGGTGGTGAGTGGCTGACGATCCGGTCGGTCGTGCTGCCCGCGATCCGGCCCGGGCTGGTGGCCGGCGCGGTGATCGTGTTCGTCCTGTCGCTCGGCTTCTACGTCACGCCGGCGTTCCTCGGCGGCCCCGGCGGGCAGGTCGTCGCGATCGTGATCGGCACCCAGTTCGGCCGGCTGACCGACCTCGGCGGCGCGGCCGCGATGGGCGTCCTGCTGCTGGTCGCGACGCTGGGGCTGTACCTGCTGGCCGACCGTTTCCTCGGGATAGGACGGTCCTGGGACGCGGCGGTGGGCCGTGACTGACCTGCGCTGGGCCAGCCGGATCGCGGTGGTGCTAGGCGTCGTCGTCGCGGTGTTCCTGCTGGCCCCGCTGCTGGTGATCCTGCCGGTCGCGTTCAGCGCCGACTCGTTCCTGGTGTTCCCGCCGCAGCAGTGGTCGGCGCGCTGGTTCGGCGAGGTGCTCGGCGATCCGGCCTGGCGGGACGCGCTGGGGCTCTCGGCGCGGATCGCGCTGGGGGCGGCCGCGCTGGCCACGGTGGCCGGGACCTGTGCGGCGTTCGCGCTCCGCCGGCTCCGGCGCGGCGGCCGGGCCCTGCGCACGGTGCTGGTGGCTCCGCTGGTGGTTCCGCAGCTGGTCCTGGCGCTGGGGCTGTACCTCGCGGTTGACGACCTGGGCGGGCGAGCGGGGCTGGGCACGCTGCTGGTCGGGCAGGCCGTGCTGGCGACCCCGATCGTCTACCTGTCGGTGGCGGCCGGGCTGTCCGGCGTCGATCCGGCGCTGGCCCGGGCCGGGCTGAGCCTCGGGCACTCCTGGCCGTCGGTGCTGCTCCGGATCGAGCTGCCGCTGGTCGCGCGGAGCGTCGTCGGGGCGGCCGTGCTGGCGTTCGGGCTGTGCTTCGACGAGTCGGTGCTGGCGTACTACCTCTCGCCGCCCGGGCAGGAGACGCTGCCGACCCGGATCTGGCTCGACGCCGGGCAGAGCGCGTCGCCGGCGATCGCGGCGGTGAGCGCGCTGATCATCGGGTTCGCGGTCGTGTTGCTGGGGTTGAGTGTCGTGGTACGGAGGCGGCGTTGAGCGTGGACGTGGTGATCGACGATCTGAGCGTGCACCTCGGCGGGGCGCGGATCCTCGATGGCGTGAGCCTCACGGTGCCGGCCGGCTGTTTCGCGACGCTGCTCGGCCCGAGCGGCAGCGGCAAGACGACGACGCTGAACGTGCTGGCCGGATTCACCGAACCCTCGGCCGGCGACGTCCGGCTCGGCGACCGGTCGCTGATCGGCGTGCCTCCGAATCGCCGGGACATCGGCGTCGTGTTCCAGAACTACGCGCTGTTCCCGCACCTGTCGGTGGGGCGGAACGTCGAGTTCCCGCTGATCGCCCGGAAGCTCGATCAGGCGTCCCGGCGAGCGAAGGTCGCGGCCGTCCTGGAGCTCGTCCACCTGCCGGACGTCGCCGACCGGTCGGTGCGGTCGCTCTCCGGCGGTCAGCAGCAGCGGATCGCGCTGGCCCGGGCGCTGGTGTTCGAGCCGAACCTGCTGCTGCTCGACGAACCGCTGGCCGCGCTCGACAAGCAGTTGCGGGAGGCGATGCAGCTCGAGCTCAAGCGGATCCAGCGGGAGACCGGCACGACGACGGTCGCCGTGACGCACGACCAGGTCGAGGCGCTGTCGATGTCCGACCTGGTGGCGATCCTGCACGAGGGCCGGATCGTGCAGGTCGGCTCGCCCGAGGAGGTGTACCGGCGGCCGGCGACCCGGTTCGTCGCGCAGTTCCTCGGCGAAGCGAACCTGCTGCCGGTCGTCGACGGCCGGGCCGCGCTGTTCGGGCTCCCGAGCGGCGGCGCCGGGAGCACCACCGTGCTGCGGCCCGAGGACCTGGAACTCACCGCCGCCGACCACCCCGGCACGGTCGCGGCCCGCGTCACCGAGGTCGTCTACCAGGGTGCGCGCCTCCGGCTGACCGTCCTCGCCGAGGAGACGTCGCTGGTGGTGTCCGCGGTCCCGGGTGCGCTGCCGGATGCGCCGGTCGTCGGGGACGCGGTCGGTGTCCGCCACCGGGGCGGCGAGCTGCGCTCGCTGCACGACGCATGAGGCCGCAGGTGGTCCTGGCCGACCCGTTCGGGTCGGTCGACGACGTGCGCCGGGGCCTCGGTCCGGTCGAGGTGGACGTCGTGGCGGCGGACGCGATTGCGCCAGGCGCGATCCCCTCGGGCGCGGGGGTCGTCGCGTTGCTCGTCGGGCCGGAGACGCCGGTGACCACCGCGCACCTGGACGCCCTGCCTGGGCTGCGGATCGTCGCGGCGACGTCGGCCGGGACCGACCACGTGCCGGTGGAGGAGGTCACCGCGCGGGGCGCGTGGGTCACGTCGGCCGCCGGGTACTGCACCGACGAGGTCGCCGAGCACACGATCGCGTTGGTGACCGGGTTGTTGCGCGGGACGGTCGCGCTGGATCGCGCGGTGCGCGCCGGGCGGTGGAGCGTGCCGGAGGTGCGGCCGCGCCGGGTTGCGGGCAGCGTGCTGGGGATCGTCGGCTTCGGCGCGATCGGCCGCGCGGTCGCGGCCCACGCGGTCGCCCTGGGCCTGCGCGTGCTGGCCTACCCGGGCCCCCGCGAGCCGGCCGCGGCCGGCTCGCAGCGGCCGTCCGCGACCGACGCGGGGCCGTCGGCCGCCCCCGCCACCGGATCGCGTCCGGTCGCGGGTACCGGGGTAGAGGTCGCGGCTCCCGGCGTGGAGATCGTCGCGCAGCTCGGTGAATTGCTGGCGCGGGCCGACGTCGTGAGCCTGCACGTACCCGCCCGGCCCGGCGCCGGCCCGGTGCTGGATGCCGAGGCCATCGCGCGGCTCCGGCCGGGAGCGTTCGTGGTGAACGTCGCCCGCGGGAGCGTGCTCGACACCACGGCGCTGGGCGCGGCGCTCCGCGACGGGCGGATCGCCGGGGCCGCGCTCGACGTGCTGCCGGTCGAGCCTCCCCCGCCGGACGATCCGGTCCGCGCGTTCCCGCACACCGTGCTGTCGCCGCACGCGGCCTGGTACTCGGCCGAAGCGGCCGTCCGCCCGTACGTCTGGGCCGGTCGGGCCGTCGCGGACGTGCTCGCCGGGCGGGTCCCGGAACGGGTGGTGGGTCGCCCGTGAGCCGGACCCTCTCGGTGTTCCAGTCGCTCTGGGCGATGGAGGACCTGCCCTGGCGGGCTCCGGCCCGGTGGACGCTCGCCGAGCGCGTCGAACGGATCGCCTCGGCCGGCTTCGCCGGACTCGCGGTGGACCTCGGCGCCCGCCAGGCCCCCGCCGCGAAGGACCTGGCCCCGCTGCTCGACGGTCTCCGCGCGGCGGTCTTCTGTTTCTTCTCCGACGACGCCGGGCTGCGCACCGCACTCGACTACGCGGACGCGATCGGGGCCGAACTCGTGGTGGGCTGCGGCCAGGTCTTCCCGCCCGACGTCACCACCGCGGCCGGCCTCGTCCGGGGCTGGCTGAAGACCGCCGCCGGAACCCCGTTCCAGCTCGAGACCCACCGCTACACGCTCACCAACGACCTCGGCTTCACCGTCGCCCTGCTCGACGCGGTGCCCGAACTCGAGCTCGCGGTCGACCTCTCGCACTACGTCGTCGGCAACGAGCTCCCGGACACCGCGGACGAGCGAACCGACGACCTGATCGGACGGGTGCTGGCCCGGGCCGGGTCGCTGCAGGGCCGCGTCGCCACCCGTGGCCAGGTCCAGGTCTCGCCGTCGTTCCCGCAGCACGCACCGGCCGCCGACCGGTTCCGCTCCTGGTGGACGACCGGCATGGCCGCCTACCCGGGCGACGACCTGGTGTTCTGCTGCGAGCTCGGCACCGTGCCGTACGCGATCACCGGGCCCGACGGCGAGCAGATCAGCGACCGCTGGGCCGATGCGCTGCTGCTCAAGTCCTGGGCCGAGGAGCTGTTCGCCGCGACCGAACGGAGGCATCCATGAGCGACATCGGACGCAGCATCCTGCCCGGCGCCGACTACACCGACCCGGCGGTGTTCGCGGCCGAGCAGTCGGCGATCTTCGAACGACGCTGGGTGTGGGCCGGCTACACCCACTGGATCGCGGAGCCGGGCAGCTCGCGGCCGGTCACCGTGGCCGGGCGTCCGCTGCTGCTCACCCGCGACCTCGACGGCCGGGTCCACGTCTTCCACAACATCTGCCGTCACCGCGGGATGGTGCTCTCCGAGGAGCCGAGCACCCGCAAACGCCTCCGCTGCCCCTACCACTTCTGGACCTACGACGTGGACGGCGGCCTCTGCGGCGCCCCGTACTGGAATCGCACCAAGGGCTCGGCGCCGGACGACGTCACCCGGGACGCCCTGGCGCTACTGCCGGTGACGCACGCCGAGTGGGCCGGGATGGTGCTGATCTGCCTGGGCGAGCCCGAGCGGACGATCGACGAGGTGCTGGCCCCGCTGCGCGAGCGGTGGGCCCCGACGGACCTCGACCGCCTGCACCTGGCCGCGGAGGACACCTACGAGATCGCCGCGAACTGGAAGCTGGTGGCCGAGAACTTCCTCGACTTCTACCACTTGCCGTTCGTCCACCCGCAGGTCGGACCGGCCGCGGCGGCGCTGGACATCGAGGACGTGGTGCTGGCCGACGACATCCTCGGAGGGTGCTACCCACGCGGCGCGGCCGGCAAGGCGGCCAAGACCGACACCCCGCTGCCGGTCTTCGGGGAAGCGTTGCGCGACCGGCAGGACATCTTCTGCCTGTTCCCGAACACGCTGCTGTTCCTGGAAGCGGACTGGTTCCAGGTGATCGCTTTCGATCCGGTGTCGGTGGACCGTACCGTCGAACACATGGCGATCTTCGTCGACCGGTCGGCCGCCGCCCCCGAGTTCGAGGGCGCGCGGAAGGCGCTGTCGACCGTGCTGTTCGAGGTCAACGACCAGGACGTACCGGTGCTGGAGCGGATGCAACGCGGACGCCGCTCCCCTGCCGCCGACCGCAACCACCTGCTGCCGCAGTGGGACCAGATCACCGTCCGCTTCCAGACCCTGGTGGCTGCTTCCCTGGAGGGACGCCGTGTCTGAATGGGACCTGCGCTGCGAGCTCGCGGCGGTCTACCGGCTGGTCGATCACTTCCGGATGACCGACCTGATCTTCACGCACATCTCGCTGCGCCTGCCCGGGCCCGAGCACCACTTCCTGATCAACCCCTACGGGCTGCTGTTCGGCGAGATCACCGCGTCCAGCCTCGTCAAGATCGACCTGGACGGGAAGCCGGTCGAACCGACCGAACACCCGGTCAACCCGGCCGGGTTCGTGATCCACAGCGCCGTCCATCAGGCGCGTCCGGACGCGCGCTGCGTGCTGCACACGCACACGAAGGCCGGGTGCGCGGTCGCCGCGCAGGCCGGAGGCCTGCTGCCGCTCAACCAGATGTCGATGGAGTTCTACGACCGGGTCGGGTACCACGAGTACGAGGGCGTCGCGCTGAACCTGGCCGAGCAGGAACGGCTGGTCGCCGACCTCGGGCCGCACCCGGCGCTGATCCTGCGCAATCACGGTCTGCTGACGGTCGGCGAGACCGCCGGGAGCGCGTTCCTGCGCATGTACTACCTGGAGCGGGCCTGCGAGATCCAGCTCGCCGCGCAGTCGTCGGGCGCGCCGCTCACCGTTCCGCCGCCCGAGGTCTGCGAGCTCGCCGCCCGCCAGCTCGCCGGCGACCCCGAGGCCGCCGGCGACTTCGTCGACGACCAGGCGAACGCGCTGGCCTGGGCCGCCCTCCGCCGCCTGGCCGACCGAATCGCCCCCGACCTGGCCACCTAGCGGCAGAGCCGGATCAGGGTCTCCCACCCCACCCCACCGCGGCCCGCTGGGCCGACCGCCAGTGCCGACGCGGCCCCGCCGACCTGGGCTCGACCGCGCCACCGCCGTCCGGCCCGCCGCGGCGAACGCGACGCACTCCGGCGGTCTGATCCGCGTCGACGTCAGGAAACGACGTCGAGAAACTCGGCCGGATCCCTGACAGCGGCGCCATCACCCACGAAGGGCTCCGCCCAAGACCTCTAGGGAAAGAACGCCGAGCTTCGTGATTCCGAGGGTCAGTGGTCGTAGGCGATCGAGTGCGGTCGCGAGCCACGTCTCGCCTCCTCCGGGCCAGCAGCGTCCCGCGGTGAGGAATCAACCACCTAGCGCTTGCGCAGCGCGCGCAGGTACTCCTTGTTGAGGTTGACGATGCTGGCGAACGGGATGCCCTTCGGGCAGGAGTTGACGCACTCGCCGGTGTTCGTGCAGCCTCCGAAGCCCTCGTCGTCCATCGTCGACACCATCTCGAGCACCCGCGACTCGCGCTCCGGCTGGCCCTGGGGCAGCGCGTTGAGGTGGGCGACCTTGGCCGACGTGAACAGCATCGCCGACCCGTTCGGGCAGGCCGCCACGCAGGCGCCGCAGCCGATGCAGGTCGCGTTCTCGAAGGCCAGGTCGGCGTCGGCCTTGGGGACCGGGGTCGCGTGGGCGTCGGGGGCGGCGCCGGTCGGGGCGGTGATGAAGCCGCCCGACTGGATGATCCGGTCGAACGCCGACCGGTCGACGACCAGGTCCTTGATAACCGGGAAGCCCCGCGAGCGCCACGGCTCGACGTCGATCGTGTCACCGTCGGAGAACGACCTCATGTGCAGCTGGCAGGACGTCGTCTGCTGGGGGCCGTGGGCCTGGCCGTTGATGACGACGCCGCAGGAGCCGCAGATGCCCTCGCGGCAGTCGTGGTCGAACGCGATCGGCTCCTCGCCGTCGAGGATCAGCCGCTCGTTGAGGACGTCGAGCATCTCCAGGAACGACATGTCGGGGCTGACGTCCGGCACGTCGTAGGAGACCAGGGACCCGCGGTCGTCGGGGCCGGACTGGCGCCAGACTCGGACGGTGATGTTCACGCGTAACTCCGTTGCGTGGGGTGAACGTAGTCGAAGGCCAACGCCTCGCGGTGGAGCACCGGACCCGAAGACCCGTACTCCCACGCCGAGACGTGGCTGAAGTGCTCGTCGTCGCGGAGAGCCTCGCCCTCGGGGGTCTGGCTCTCCTCGCGGAAGTGGCCGCCGCAGGACTCGGTGCGCACCAGCGCGTCCAGGGCCATCAGCTCGCCGAACTCGAGGAAGTCGGCGACCCGGTTGGCCTTCTCCAGCGACTGGTTGAGCTGCTGCCCGGTGCCCGGCACCCGGACGTCGTTCCAGAACTCCTCGCGCAGCTCGGGGATCCGGTCGAGGGCCTTCTGCAGGCCGGACGCATTGCGGGCCATCCCGCAGTGGTCCCAGAGCAGCGTCCCGAGCTCGCGGTGGAACGAGTCGACGGTCCGCGACCCGTTGATCGAGAGCAGCTTGTCCAGACGCGCGGACACGGACTCCTCGGCCGAGACGACCGCCGGGTCGTCCGGAGAGACCGGAGAGAAGCCGCCGCCGGCCAGGTAGTGAGACAGCGTCGCCGGCAGGACGAAGTAGCCGTCGGCCAGGCCCTGCATCAGCGCGGACGCCCCGAGCCGGTTCGCGCCGTGGTCGGAGAAGTTCGCCTCGCCGATCACGAACAGCCCGGGGATCGTGCTCTGCAGGTCGTAGTCGACCCACAGCCCGCCCATCGTGTAGTGGATCGCCGGGTAGATCCGCATCGGGGTCTCGTACGGGTTCTCCGCCGTGATCTGGGCGTACATGTCGAAGAGGTTCCCGTACTTGGCCTCGACGGCCGGGCGCCCCAGACGCGAAAGAGCCTCGGCGAAGTCCAGGTACACGCCCAGCCCGCCCGGCCCGACCCCGCGGCCCTCGTCGCACACGTTCTTGGCCTGCCGGGACGCGATGTCCCGGGGGACGAGGTTGCCGAAGCTGGGGTAGATCCGCTCGAGGTAGTAGTCCCGCTCGTCCTCGGGGATCTGCGCCGGCGGCCGGGTGTCCCCCGCCCGCGCGGGCACCCAGATCCGGCCGTCGTTGCGCAGCGACTCGCTCATCAGCGTCAGCTTCGACTGGTGCTCGCCGGAGCGAGGGATGCAGGTGGGGTGGATCTGGGTGAAGCACGGGTTGGCCAGGTACGCGCCCCGCTTGTGGGCCCGCCAGATCGCGGTCGCGTTCGACCCCTTGGCGTTCGTCGACAGGTAGAAGACGTTCCCGTACCCGCCGGTCGCCAGCACGACGGCGTCGGCCAGATGAGTCTGCACCGCGCCGGTGACCAGGTCACGGGCCACGATCCCCCGGGCCTTGCCGTCGACGACGATCAGGTCGAGCATCTCGGTGCGGGCGTGCAGCTCGACATTCCCGGCGTCGATCTGCCTGGACAGCGCCTGGTACGCGCCGAGCAGCAGCTGCTGGCCGGTCTGACCGCGGGCGTAGAACGTCCGGGACACCTGGACGCCACCGAACGAGCGGTTGTCGAGCAGCCCGCCGTACTCCCGGGCGAACGGGACGCCCTGGGCCACGCACTGGTCGATGATCTGCACCGAGACCTGGGCCAGCCGGTAGACGTTCGACTCCCGGGCGCGGAAGTCGCCGCCCTTCACCGTGTCGTAGAACAGCCGGTAGATCGAGTCGCCGTCGTTGCGGTAGTTCTTCGCCGCGTTGATCCCGCCCTGCGCGGCGACCGAATGCGCGCGCCGGGGCGAGTCCTGGAAGCAGAACTGGACGACGTGGTAGCCCTGCTCGGCCAGCGTGGCTCCGGCCGCGCCGCCGGCCAGGCCGGTGCCGACGATGATCACCCGGTGCTTGCGCCGGTTCGCCGGGTTGACCAGCTTGGCTTCCCGCTTGCGGGTGTCCCACCGGTTCTCGATCGGTCCGGTCGGCGCCGCCGTGTCCGAGATGTCGGAACCTACTGTGTATTCGAGCACGTCAGCTCACCAATCCAGTCATGACGCCCACCGGCAGAGCCGAGAAACCGATCGTGATCGCCAGCGCCAGCACGGTGCCGGTCACGCGAATCGCCACGACCCGCCCCGGTCGCGCGACTCCGAGCGTCCGGGCCGCGCTCGCGAAGCCGTGGTTGATGTGGAGGCCGACCATCACCATCGCGACCAGGTAGATCACGTTGATCCACCACACCTGGAAGTCCGCGACCACGTTGTGGTACGGATGCCCCTCCTGGTACGAGGGGTTGGCCACGCCGACGGTCAGGTCGAGGATGTGCCAGACGATGAACAGGGCCAGGATCACCCCGCCCCAGCGCATCGTCCGGGTCGCGAACGTCGCCTGACGCCGCTGGCCGTGCACGTACTTCGTCGGCCGCGCCTTCAGGTCCCGCCGGGACAGCTGGGCCGCCGCGGTCACGTGCAGCACCAGCGCGACCAGCAGCACGACCCGCTGGATCCACAGGAACCACGAGTTGTGCAGCACCGGCGAGCCGATCGTGCGCAGCCAGCCGGCGTAGGAGTCGAACTCGTGCGGGCCGAAGAAGATCTTCAGGTTGCCGAGCATGTGCACCAGCAGGAACGCCAGCATGACCAGGCCGGTCACGGCCATCACGGTCTTCTTGCCGATGGACGAGTCCCAGAGCACAGCGGTGGTGCTCCGGGGTCGGCTTTGTACGTCGGTCGCCACGCTTGGAAGCTATGTCGGCCGAAACGAGAGGTCCAAGACCAGTTTTCTTGGTCGACGATAGGATCTCTCTATGCAGCTGCAGCAACTGGCGTACTTCGTCGCCGTCGCCGACCAGCGGCACTTCACCAAAGCCGCCGCTCAGGCCGGGGTGGCCCAGCCCTCGCTGTCCCAGCAGATCAAGGCCCTGGAGCGCGACCTCGGCGCCCCGCTCTTCCAGCGGGCCCGGGGGAATCTCACACTCACCGACGCCGGCGAGGCCCTGCTCCCGATCGCCCGCCGCATCCTGGCCGACACCGAGAACGCCCGGCGCGCGGTCCTCGAGGTCGCGGTGCTGGGCCGCGGCCGGGTCCGGCTCGGGGCCACGCCCAGCCTCTGCACCGGTCTGCTGCCGTCCATGCTCGGCGCGTTCCGCGCCGAGCACCCGGGCATCGAGCTGATCTTGCACGAGAGCGGCTCCCGCGACCTGCAGCGCGAACTCACCGAGGGCGCGCTCGACCTGGCCCTGGTGATCGACGCGCGGCTCGGTGACGACGACCCGCTGCAGATCGTCCCGCTGGTCACCGAGGACCTCGTCGTCGTCTCCCCGTTGGACGGTCCCCCGCCGGTCGAGGCGCCCGAGATGACGGTCGCCGACCTCGAGGGCCGTCCGTTGGTCATGTTCCGCGACGGCTACGACCTCCGCGAGACCGTGGTGGACGCCTGCCGGGGTGCCGGATTCGAGGCGACGTTCGCGATCGAGGGCGGAGAGCTCGATGCGGTGCTGCAGTTCGTCCGGGCCGGGCTGGGCATCGCCGTGGTGCCGAGCACCGTCGGGTACGACCGGTTCCGGGTGACGCCGTTCAGCGCGCCGGGGCTGGCCCGCACGGTGCTGCTCGCCCGGCGGCGCGACCTCGAGCCGCCCCGGGCCGCCCGCGCGCTCGGCCGGCACATGCTCGACTTCCTGGCCCGGGCCGCGGCCACCAACACGCTCCCGCCCGGCACCCGCCTACCCGCCTGATCCCCGGCACCCCCGGTACCTCGGGCATCCCGGCAGTGGACCGATCCAGTGCCCCCTCCATCACGGCCCACTGCCGGAACGCCGTCCTCGATTCCCGGATGCCCGCTGGTCAACCGTTCGGCCGTCCTCCCGGCGGTCGACCGGTCAGTCCCCGCAGGTCGCTATTCTCCCGAGAACCTTCTGGGGACACACTCGCGAGACGGCAGATCGCAGGGAAGTACTTCATTCGGACGACGCGACCTTTCTGGTCCGTCCCGAGGGCGAATGCCTCAGCCGCGGGACAGGACGGGACGTGGGGGCGGGTCAGCGTGAGCGAATCGTCGGCGGACAGACCGACTCCGGCGTCGGTGAGCACTGAGGACGAGCTGCGGGGATACGTCCGGTCGTTGATGGAGGCCCGCACCAACGTGCGGGCGGTCGCGGCCGAGACCGGCTTGTCGAAGACGACGGTCAACGAGCTGCGGATGGGGCGGCGCCGGGTCAGCCTGGACGCGCTGACCAAGGTCGTCGGCGCGTACGCCCCGGCCGAGGTCGCCGACGCCCGCCAGGCCTGGCACCGGGTCCAGCCGCCCCGGCCCCGGCGGGCGCCGACGGCACCGGCCGAGACGGCACCGACCGGCTCCGGCCCGGAAGCGGCGGCGCCGGATCTCGGCTTACGGCGCGAGGAGGCGCCAGGAGCGTCCGGCGGTGGTTCGCCGGGTGGCGTAGAGAAAAGGAACCGGTGGCTGCCGGTCGGCCTCTGGCCGCGGGTCGTGTACGCGGCGATCGCGGTGCTGGCGGCGGTGGCCGTCGCGGACGGCGTGCGAGCGGTCGCGGACCGCGAGCCGGACCCGGCGACGGCGGCCGCCGCGCCCTGCATCACCCCGGCCCAGGAGACGACGGCCCAGCTCACCAAACCCACCGGGACGACGCCGGTGACGCTGACCGAGGTCGCGTATCACCTGCAGCGGGTCGATCCGCCGCGGCTGGAGATCGCGGCCGCGCTGTCCGGGGCGGTCCCGGACGGGTCGACCGTGCAGATCCTCGAGCGGGCCGACCCGGCGACGGTGGACTCGACGCCCGAGCACCACCCCGGGAACGGGCGCTACTACCCGCGGCCGTCGATCCGGTCGGTCGGCGGGTGCGTCTACGTGCCGCAGAACCAGATCGGCTACGCGGGGTTCGCGGGAATGCGGCTGCGCTACACGGTCGTGCTGCTCCCGGCGCGGTTCGCGGACTCGATCGTCGCCGACTCGCACGCCGGTGACGGGCTCTCGGAGCAGGATCTGGCCCGGTATTCGATGACCAGGCTCGGTTGGTTCGAGTTCCGCGTGTGAATCCTGCGAAACATTGAGAAACCGACGGTCTACTTACCTCCAGGAAACCACGGCCGGTCGTCTGTGTACTTAGGATCGGGAGACATTCCCACGACCCGGGAGAGCGCGTGGAAAGTCCGGACTGGACGTCGGACACGGTTGATCCGGATCAGCCGTCAGCGGCCCGCATGTACGACTACTACCTCGGGGGCTCGCACAACTTCGCCTCCGACCGGGAGCTGGCCCGCCAGGTGCTGGAGCTGTTCCCGGACGGTCCGCTGCTCGCCCAGGCCAACCGCGGGTTCCTGCACCGCGGTGTGCGCTACCTGCAGAGCCGGGGCATCCGTCAGTTCCTCGATCTGGGGTCGGGCATTCCGACCGCCGGCAACGTCCACGAGGTCGCGCCGGACGCGACCGTGGTCTACGTCGACATCGACCCGGTGGCGGTCGCCCACAGCGAGGCGATCCTGGCCGACGTCGACCGGGCCGGCATCGTGCACGCCGACATCCGCCGGCCCGCCGACGTGCTGACCGACCCGGTGACCCGCGAGCTGCTCGACTTCTCCCAGCCGATCGGGCTGCTGATGGTCGCGGTGCTGCATTTCGTCGACACCGACGCGGAGGCCGCGCGCATCACGGCCGCGTTCCGGGACGCGATTCCGGCCGGCAGCGGGCTGGTGCTGGCCCACGGGACGATGGAGGGCCGTCCCGAGGAAGTGAAGCGGATCGAGGAGCTCTACCAGCGCAGCGCGAACCCGACGACCACCAGGAGCCGGTCCCAGATCGCCGGGCTGCTCGACGGCTGGGAGCTGGTGGAACCGGGCCTGACCTGGGTCGTGCGGTGGCGGCCGGACTGGCCGGACGACGTGGCCTACGATCCGTCGTGGTGCGGCAACTACGGCGCGGTCGGGTGGAAGCGGTGACCGCTGCTCCCCGTCGCGCGGTCGCGACCGCTCCGGACGCCGGTGCGGTCGCGATCGCGGTGTTCGCCTGGGAGTGGGCCCGGCACCTGATCGGCACCAGCTGGGTCCCGGACGACCGGACCGTGATCGCCGAGCAGCTCCGGCTGCTCACCGACGCGGCGGCCGAGGCCCTGCTCGGCGCGGCGAAGCCGGAGAGCACCGGGCGCGACATCGGGTCGGCGGTGGTCGGGATCGGCTTCGCGACGCCGGACGCGCTCGGCCGGACCCTGGCGCTGCTCGGCGAGCGGCTCGGCACCGATCTGGAGCTCGACCCGGCCGATCCGCAGGTCCGGGCCCGGGTCTCGGCGCTGCTGGCCGGCGTCGGGGTCGGGTTCGCCCGGTCCGCGCACGACCGGACGCTCGCCCAGCAGGACGCGATCCGCAGCTCCGACCTGGTCGCCCGGCAGCGGGCCGAGCGGGCGCTGCGGGCGCGGGCCGACACCCCGTACCGGCGGGAGCTGGCCGCGGCGGTGGAGCGCGGGCAGGTCGTGCCGTACTTCCAGCCGATCGTCACGCTGGAGGGCGAGGAGCTGGTCGGGTTCGAGGCGCTGGCCCGGTGGGAGCACCCCGACCAGGGCACGCTCACGCCCGGTAAGTTCCTGCCGTCCGCCGACGACGAGGTGTTCTCCGCGCTCGGCTCGCGGCTCCGGGAAGACGCCTGCCGGGCCGCCGTCGAATGGCAGTCCGCCGCCGGGCGGCCGGTGTTCGTCGGCGTCAACCTGTCCGCGGCCGAGCTCCGCACCCCGTCGATCGTCGACGACGTGCGCGGGGTGCTGTCCCGGACCGGCCTCCCGCCCGAGCTGCTGCACGTCGAGATCACTGAGGACGCCACCCTGGCCGACGCCGACCTGCCGGTCCTGCGCGGGCTGGCGGCGCTCGGGGTACGGCTGGCGCTCGACGACGTCGGTACCGGGCTGTCCCGGCTCGCGGTGCTGCCGAGCCTGCCGGTGCACGGGCTCAAGCTGGCCGCCTCGCTGCTCGACCCGGTCCGGCTGCTGCCGTTCGCCGGGGCGCGGGCCGGCACCCACGTGCTCGACGTCGTGACCGACCTGGCCGGGCGGCTGGGGCTGACGACGACGGTCGAGGGAATCGAGAACGCGGCCGAGGCGTCGTTCGTGCGCCGGCTCGGCATCACCCGGGCCCAGGGCTGGCACTACGGCCGGCCGGTGCCGGCTGCGGAAGTCACGTTCCCGCGTTGACGGCGTTTTACTGAGCGAGAAAGGGCGCTTGGCGTTCCGGGCGGTGGGGGCCGACGCTCCGGGCGTCGGGGCTCCGGTCGTCGGGGCTCCGGGCCGGAGGGGGCTCTCGTGAAGCCGGTGGACGCGCTGCTGGAGATCGTGCGCAGCGAGGGCGTCCGGCACGTGTTCGGCAACCCCGGGACGACCGAGCTGCCGTTCCTGGAGGCGCTGGTCGACGCTCCGGACCTGCCGTACGTGCTCGGGCTGCAGGAGGGGTCGGTCGTCGCGATGGCCGACGGGTACGCGCGCGCCACCGGGCGGACGGCGTTCGTGAACCTGCACGTGGCCGCCGGGCTGGCGAACGGGCTGATCGGGCTGCTGAACGCGAGCCGGTCGCGGACGCCGATGGTGGTGCTGGCCGGGCAGCAGGACCAGCGGCACCTGCAGGCGGACCCGATGCTGGCCGGTGATCTGGTGGGGCTCGCGTCGCCCGCGGTGAAGTCGGCGGTAGAGGTGCACCAGCCCTACGACCTGCCGGTGCTGCTGCGGCGGGCGTTCGCGCTGGCCCGGCGGACTCCGTCGGGGCCGGTGTTCGTGTCGGTGCCGATGGACGTGCTGTCGTCCTCGTCGTCGGTGGACGTGCCCGCGGTGTCGCGGGTGTCGGCGCCGGGGGCGTCGTCGGACGTGTCGTCGGCGGTGCGGATCCTGGCCGAGGCGACGTCGCCGGTGATCGTGGCCGGAGACGGCGTGGGGCGGGACGGCGTGGTTCCGGCGCTGGTGTCGCTGGCCGAGCGGCTCGGGGCGCCGGTGTGGTCGCAGCCGATGTTCGACGGGGTGGACTTCCCCGGGTCGCACCCGTTGTACGCCGGGATGCTGCCGCCGCGGCACGAGGCGATCCGGGCCGAACTGGAGGCGCACGACGTCGTGGTGATCGTCGGGTGTCACGCGTTCATGCCGCACCACTGGACGCCGGGGTCGCCGATCCCGGACGGCTGCGCGGTGGTGCAGCTGGACGCGGACCCGGCCGAGATCGGGCGGAACTTCCCGGTCGCGGCCGGGCTGGCCGGTGCGCTCGGTGCGACGCTGGCGGCGGTGGAGGAGGCCCTGGCCGGTGAGGTCCGACCGTCGACCGCCGCGGCGGTCGAAGCGCGGGTGGCGGCGATCGGGGGACGGATCTCGGAGAAGCGGGCCGCGGTCGAGCGGGCGGCCCGGGACCGGTACGGGCCCGCGCCGCTCGATCCGCCGGCGGCCATGCACGCGGTGGCGTCCGGGCTCCCGGACGACGCGGTCGTCGTCGAGGAGGCGATCACGGCCGGTCTCGCGCTGCGGACCGTGCTGCGCCTCGACCGGCCGCGGTCCTACGTGCACACGATCGGCGGCGGGCTGGGCTGGGGCGTCGGGGCGGCGATCGGCACGCGGCTCGGCGATCCGTCCCGGCCGGTGGTGGCCGTGCTCGGCGACGGATGCACGATGTTCGGGCTCCAGGGCCTGTGGAGTGCGGTCCGCTACCGGGTGCCGGTCACGTTCGTCGTCGTGAACAACGGCGAGTACCGGACGCTGAAGGAGACGCTCGACGGTCTGGCCGGTCCGTCGGCCGCCGCGGGGACGTACGTCGGGCTGGACCTGCCCGGGCTCGACTGGCAGGCCGGGGCGAAGCTGTTCGGGATGGCCTCGACGCGGGTCGCGCACACCGAGGAACTGCGCGCGCTGGTGGCCGGAGCGGGCGACCGGACCGAGCCGTTGCTCGTCGAGGTACCGGTCACCGCCCACGGCGGGCGTTCCGGCTAGAACTCGTTGCCGTTCGCCGGACCGGGGCGCCACGATCAGCGGATGGACGACGAGGTTCCGAAGTCGGTGCTCGCGCGCGGGTTGCGCCTGCTCGACGCGTTCGCGGCGACCGACGTCGACCTGACGCTGTCCGAGCTGGCCGGGCGCACCGGGCTGCCGAAACCGACCGCGTACCGGCTGCTGGCCGAGCTGGTGACGTGGGGCGGGCTGGAGCGCACGGCCCGGGGCTACCGGCTGGGGATGAGCCTGTTCGTGCTCGGCCAGCGGGTGCCCAGGCACCGGGAACTGCGCGAGGCCGCGCTGCCGTACCTGGAGGACCTGTACGAGGCGACGCACGAGAACATCCACCTGGCCGTGCCGGCCGGGAACGACACGCTGTTCCTGGAGAAGGTGAGCGGCCGGCGGTCGACGCCGATCGTGTCCCGGGTCGGCGGACGGCTGCCCGCGCACTGCACCGCGACCGGAAAGGTGTTCCTGGCCTACGGATCGCCGGAGCGGCTGCGCGCGGTGGTCTCCGCGGGCTTGAAGCGGCTCACGCCCCGGACGATCGTGATGCCCGGGCTGCTGCGTCAGGAGCTGGCCCGGGCGGTGGAGCGCGGGTACGGGGTGAACCGGGAGGAAGCCGAGGTCGGGGTGTCGGCGGTGGCGGCGCCGGTGTTCGACCATCGGCGCTGCGTGATCGCGGCGATCTCGATCACCGGCTGGGCGCAGCACCTGGACCTGGAGCGGCTGGCCCCGGCGGTGCGCACCGCGGCGCTGGCGCTGTCCCGGGAACTGACCAGGGACACCGCGAACGGAACATTACGGGTGGGCCGCTGAGTGCGCGGACCGCTTCTGTCACAGGAGTGAGCTAGCGTCTAGTGCCGTGAGATTCCTGCACACGTCCGACTGGCATGTGGGCAAGGTCCTCAAGGGCCGCAACCGCCTCGACGAGCAGCGCGCCGTGCTCCGGGAGATCGTCTCGCTGGCCCGCACCCACGAGGTCGACGCGGTTCTCGTCGCCGGTGACCTCTACGACTCGGCCGCCCCCAGCGCCGAGGCGCAGGAGCTCGTCGTGCGGGCGTTGATGGCCCTGAAAGAGACCGGCGCCGAGGTCGTCGCGATCGCCGGCAACCACGACCACCCCCGCACGTTCGACGCGTACCGGCCGCTGATGAACGTCGCCGGCATCACGCTGGTCGGCAGCGTGCGCACGGCCGAGAGCGGCGGCGTCGTCTCGTTCACCGCCCCGCGCACCGGCGAGCCGGTCCGGGTCGCCGCGCTGCCGTTCCTCTCCCAGCGGCACGCGATCCGGGCCGCCGAGCTCGTCACGAAGACGCCGGCCGAGAACAGCGCGGGGTACGACCAGCTGATCCGGGAGCTCGTCGCGTCGCTCACGGCCGGGTTCGGCGACGACGCGGTCAACCTGGTCACCGCGCACCTCACGGTCACCGGCGGGGCGATGGGCGGCGGCGAGCGCGCGGCCCAGTCCATCTTCGAGTATCACGTCCCGGCCGGCGCGTTCCCGGCCGACGCGCACTACGTCGCGCTCGGTCACCTGCACCGGCGTCAGACGCTGCCCGCGGCCTGCCCGGTCGTGTACTCGGGGGCACCGATAGCGGTCGACTTCGGCGAGCAAGACAACACCGCGTCGGTCTGCCTGGTCGAGGCCACGCCGTCCACGCCGGCCCGGGTCACCGACCTGCCGCTCACCAGCGCCAAGAAGCTCAGCACGATCACCGGCACGGTCGCCGAGCTGGCCGATCGCGCGGCCGCCCACGCCGACGACTACCTGCGGGTCTTCGTCCGCGAACCGGCCCGGGCCGGGCTGCGGGAGGAGGTCCAGGATCTGCTGCCGGGCGCGCTCGAGGTGCGCATCGATCCCGAGTTCGCGGCCCAGGTCGAGGTGAAGCGGCCGAGCGGCGGCTCCGAGCACGCGACGCCGGGCGAACTGTTCGCCGAGTTCTGCGGCGAGCGGCAGATCGTCGACCCGCGGGTGCAGAGCCTCTTCACCCGCCTGCACGACGACGTCACCGCCGGTTAGAGGAGGACGAGATGCGGCCCGTACTCCTCGACCTCGACGGCTTCGGCTCGTTCCGCGAGCCGACCACGGTCGACTTCGCCGACGCCGACTACTTCGCGCTGGTCGGCGCCACCGGCGCGGGCAAGTCGACGGTGATCGACGCGATCACGTTCGCGCTCTACGGCAACGTGCCCCGCTGGGACGACAAGCGCCTGGTCAAGCTCGCGTTGTCGCCGACCGCGAACCGCGGCACGGTCCGCCTGGTGTTCGACGTCGGATCGCAGCGGTACGTGGCCGTGCGCGAGATGCGTCGCACCGCCCAGGGCAACGTCAACGTCAAGAACGCCCGGCTCGAGCGGCTGGCCGACAGCACGTCGCTCGGCGACCTGGAAGACGAGTCCGACCTGGTCGCGGCCGACAACGAGGTCACCGGCGCGGTCGAGCGGATCCTCGGGCTGACGTTCGAGCACTTCTGCACGTGCGTCGTGCTGCCGCAGGGCGACTTCGCCGAGTTCCTGCACGCCCGGGCCGGTGACCGGCAGAAGATCCTGGTCAAGCTCCTCGGCCTCGAGGTGTACGACGAGATCGCCAAGGCCGCGAACACCGAGGCCTCGCGCGAGAAACAGACCGCCGAACTCCTCACCGACCAGCTCCAGCGCTACGGCGACGCGACCGACGAGGCCCAGCAGGCGGCCGAGGCCCGCATCGGTGCGCTGGTCGAGGCCGAGGCCCGGGTCGCCACCGCGCTCCCGACGCTGACCGCGGCCGCCGACGAGGCCCGCAGTGCCCGGCAGACCGTCGCGCGGCTGAACCAGGAGCGCGAGCTCCTCACCGCGGTCGAGGTCCCGGCCGGTCTCGCCGATCTGGACGCCGCCCTGCGCACCGCCCGGGACGCGTCGGGCCGGGCCGCCACCGTGCTGGCCGAGGCCGAGACCGCCGACTCGGCCGCCCGCGCCGCGCTGGCCGCGGCCCCGGCCCGGGGTCCGCTGGAGGCCGCCCGCCGGGCCCGCCGGGAGCTCGACGCGCTGGCCGCCGCCCGCCCCGGGCTGCTCACCGCCCAGTCCACCGCGGCCACCCGCCTCGCCCAGGCCGACCAGCAGGTCGCCGCGGCCGACCAGGTCGTCGAGCAGGCCCGGGCGGCCCAGCTGGCCGCCGCGGCCGCGGCCGAGAGCGCCCGCGAGACCGTCGCCCGGCTGACCCGCGAACGCGACCGGCTGACCGCGGTCGAGGCCCCGCCCGGCCTCGCCGAGCTCGACACCCGCCTGCGGTCGGCGCGCGAGGCGTCGGCCCGGGCCGCGTCCGCCCACGCCGAGGCCGAGTCGGCCGACTCGGCCGCCCGCGCCGCGGTGGCGGCGGCCCCGGCCCGCGGCCCGGTCGAGTCCGCGCGCCACGCGCGCCGGGAACTCGATCGGCTGATCGAGGGCCGCCCGGCCCTGCACCAGCACCAGGCCGACGCCGAGCGGCGCCGTACCGAGGCCGAGGACGCCGTCCGGCGGGCCCAGGAGGCGCTCGAAGCCGCCCGGGCCGCGCGCGAGGCCGGGGCCCGGCACCGCACGGCCGCGAACCTGCGTCCACACCTGGTCGCGGGTGAGCCGTGCCCGGTGTGCGAGCAGTCGGTCGCGACGTTGCCGCCGCCGCTCGCGGAGGAGGGCGGGGTCGCCGAGGCCGAGGCCGCGGTCCGGGAGGCGCAGCGGGCCGCCGATGCGGCGTCGGCCGACCGGTCGGCGGCCGCGGCCGCCGCGTCGGCCGCCGAGAGCGCGCTGGCCACCGCCGACGCGCAGGCGCTGGCCCTGCAGACCACGCTGGCCGACGAGAAGCTGCGGACCACGATCCACGGCGACGGCGCCGCGGCCGTCGAGATCCTCACTCTGGACGACCTCGACCGCTGGCTCGCCGCCCGGGACGCCCTGGACGTGGCCGCGCGGGCCGCCGACGCCGAGCTGGTCGCCGCCCGGGCGGCCCGGGCCGACGCCGAGCGCGACGTGGCCAAGGTCGGCGCCGAGGCGACCGGGGTGCGGACGGCGCTGCGCGAAGCCCGGGACGGGCTGGCGCCGTTCGGGGCGCCCGGCAGCCTGATCGACGACGTCGACGACGTCGCCGCGGGCTGGGCGGCGCTGGCCACCTGGGCGGCGTCCGCGGCGGGTGAGCGCGAGGCCGCTCTGACCGGGGTGTCGAAAGAGTCCGGGGCGGCCGACACGGCCCGGGTCACCGCCGAGCGGACGTTGGCCGAGGCGTCCGAGCGGCTCGCCGCGGCCCGGAAGGCACACACCGACGCGTCCCGGGCCGAGCAGCGCGCGGCGGCGGATCTCGCGGCGGCCGACCGGTCGGCGGCCGCGCTCACCGAGCAGCTCGGCGACGCCCCCGACGCGGAGACCCTGGCCGCGACGCTGGCCGAGCTGGACGCGCTCGACCGCACGGCCCGCGAGGCCGACGGGAAGCTCCGGGCCGCCCGTACCGCGCTGGGCGCCGCCCAGCGGGCCGAGAAAGAGGCGTACGAGCAGGTCGCCACTACCGTGCGGGGCCTGATCGCGATCCGCGAGCCGCTCGTGCCGCTGGGCGCGCCGGCGATCCCGTCCGACGACCCGGTAGGCGGGTGGCGGGCCTTCGCCGAGTGGGCGCTGGCCGCCGCCGACGCCCGCACCGACCAGCTCGAGGCCGCCGCCGCCGCGGTCAGCGCCGCCGACAGCGCGCTGACCGAACGCGAACACGCCCTGCGCACGCTCCTGACCGATCTCGCCATCGAACTCCCGCCCGGGGCGGCCACGCCCTGGGCCGGCGCGGCCGGCCCGAGCGCGGCCGGCGCGGGCGGCGCGGGCGGCGCGGGCGCGCGGCCGCTCGCCGAGATCGCGCCGGCGGCGGTGGCGAGCGCGCTCGCGGAAGCGCGCGGAGTCGAGCGGCGGATCTCCGAGCGGCGCCGCGAATCCGCCGAGCTGGTCGAACGGCGCGACGCCGCCGAGGCCGCTCAGCTCGTCGCCCGGCAGCTCGGGCAGCTGCTGCGGTCGGACGCGTTCCCGCGCTGGCTGGTCGCCTCGGCCCTCGACCTGCTCGTCGCCGAGGCGTCGGCGACCCTCGACGACCTCTCCGGAGGCCAGTTCGCGCTCACCCACGAGGCCGGCGAGTTCGTCATCGTCGACCACGCCGACGCCGACAGCCGCCGCCCGGTGAAGACGCTCTCCGGCGGCGAGACGTTCCAGGCCAGCCTGGCCCTGGCGCTCGCGCTGAGCGCCCACGTCAGCACGATGGCCGCGTCCGGCGCCGCCCGGCTCGACTCGATCTTCCTCGACGAGGGCTTCGGCACGCTCGACGAGGCGACGCTCGAGGTCGTCGCGGCCACGCTGGAGAACCTGGCCGCCGGCGGCGACCGCATGGTCGGGCTGGTCACGCACGTGGCCGCGCTGGCCGAGCGGGTCCCGGTACGGTTCGAGGTCAGCCGCGACCAGCGCACGTCGACGGTCACGAAGGTGGTGCAATGAGATTCAGCGTCGACGCCTGGGATCCGGGCTACGGCACCAGCACGGAGGACGACGCCGCCCGCACCAAGTCGAGCGCCCGCGTCGAGCTCGACGTCGAGCGCGACCCCGGTGACTGGAAGCCGATCGAGCCCCGCCCGGTCGCGCTGCCGTCCGCGGTCCTGTTCGTCGACGGCGTCCGGCGCATCGACGCCCAGCTCTGGGTCCACGCGGGCGCGGGCACCAGCGCCTCGCTGGCGATCTGCGCGTCGTACGCGGCCGGCGTCGTCTGCTGCACCGCGAACGGGGCCACGGTCCCGACCGTCGCCGTCCGCCGCGGGGTCTTCACCGCCGCCGACGACGCCTCCCCGGTCACGACGAACGCCGGCACCTACGCGCTGTACAAGGTCAAGCAGGACGACCCGGACGCGCTGTCGCTGGGCCTGCAGCGCCAGCTCGCCGACGTCGAGCTCGAAGCGGCCAGGCGCGCCCGCGAGAGCCTGGACGACGACCAGGACCTGCTCGTCCTCGACGGCCCGCTGAAGGGCCGCCAGCACCTCCCCCGCGCGATCGGGTTCATCAAGACCCACCGGGCCGAGTACCTCCCGGCCCAGCTCAACGGCGTCGTGGCCCGGCTCGACCCGGCCCACCGGTCGCCGGTGTTCCGGATGGGCACGTCCTGGGACCGCTACGCCTGGTACCTGCGGCTCCCGGGCGGGGCCGGTGCCCCGTGGGCCGGCGTGGTCCGGGTCGAGTGCGCGTCCGACCTGACCGCGAGCGAGGCGGTCGCGCTGGCCAACCTCAGCCAGGAGACGCTCTGCCGGTACGCGTCGGTCGAGTTCAAGGACTCCCGCGCCCCGCAGAACCTGTTCCCGATCGCGGGCCTCGAGCGGGCGCTCCGCCGCCGGCTCGGCGACCCGGCGCTGCTCTACCGCGCGCTGCGAACGGCCGCTTCTGCCCGATAGGTGATATTAATACCTATAAGGGGCAAAAGAGAGGGGCCAGGCCGTGCGATCGGCGTCCACCAGGATGCGGTTCGGCTTCGCGATCATCGCCGCGTTCCTGCTCGTCGCCGCGGTACTGGAGTTCGCCGCCCGTAGCGCGTTCGCCGGCCTGCTCTCGCTCGGCGGCGTCGTCCTCGTCGTCCTGGTCGGGCTCCGGCTGACCAGGGAGGTCGCGGCCCCGCTCGACGTCCTGAGCGGCGTCCTCCTCCGGGCCGCGGCCGGGGACCGGACGGCCAGGGCCGGCGAGGGTCACCCGGTGTACGACGCCACCGACCGCCTCCTCGCCGCCTACGAGCACGCGGTCGCGGTCGAGGAGGCCCGCCAGGTCGTCCGGCGCCTGGCCGAGCCGGGCGGTACCCCGACCGGCGACCTCGGCACCACGCTCCAGGACGTGGTCCGCCGCGTCGGGGCCGCGCTGGACGTCGACCGGGTGTTCCTGCGCATCTCCGAGGCCCTCACCGAGGACCACCGCCCGCTGGTCACCCAGTGGCACCGCGACGGGCTCACCCCGGCCCCCGACGACCTGCCGATCCTGCCGAGGGATCCGCGCTCGACCGACCCGGCCGGCACCGCCGACGTCCACCCCAACCTGCGGGCCGACCCGATCCTGTACGGCGACACCCCGCGGGCCAAGGCGGCCCGCACGCTCTCCGAGAATGCCGACGTCCGCGCGCTGGTCTCGCTGCAGATCACCGCGGCGGCGCAGCCCTGCGGCGGCCTCCTGGTCATGGACAGCGGCGGCCCGCGCAACTGGACCGCCGGCGAGCTCGACGTGCTCTCGTCGATCGCCGCCGACCTGTCGCGGATGATGGAGAACACGAAGCTGGCCGCCGACCAGCGCCGCCTCGAGCGCGACCGGCAGATGTTCACCGCGACCGCGTCCCACGAGCTCCGGACGCCGCTGGCCAGCATGCTCGGCTACCTGGAGCTGCTCTCGGTCGGCGACTTCGGGCAGCTCACCGACGAGCAGCAGAACGCGGTCGGCGTCGTCGAACGCAACACCGCGCGGCTGCACGAGCTCGTCCTCGACCTGCTGACGATCTCCGGCATCGGGAAGGTCGGCACGCTGGCCGACCGGCCGCCGGTGAGCCTGGGCGAGGTCGCGTCCACCGTGCACGCCGAGACGTCACCGCTGGCGACCGAGGCGCAGGTCGAGCTGCGCTACGACGAGAAGGCCCCGGCGACCGTCCTCGGTGATCCGCACCTGCTCGAACGCGCGCTGACCGCGCTGGTGCAGAACGCGATCGTGTTCACCCCGGCCGGCGGCACGATCACGATCACGCTGGACCGCGAGGACGCCCGGACGATCCGCCTGGTCGTCTCCGACACCGGCATCGGCATCCCCGACGACGAACTGCCCCGCGTCGTCGAGCCGTTCTACCGGGGCACGAACGCGGTCGAGCTCGGGATCGCCGGTTCCGGCCTGGGGCTGTCCATCGTGGCGATGATCATCGAGCAGCACGCCGGCACGATCGGCCTCGCCACCAACGCCCAGGGCGGCCTCGACGTCACGATCCGGCTCCCGCTGGCGCAGCTCACGGCGTCCGCCGTGTCCGGATCGATCATCGGGTGGTCCTGAGTCCGATACGGTGATCGTCGGCAGGTTTCGACCCTCGACCTGAATGGACTCCTGTGCCGACGTTCCGCGTGACGCGTTACGTGCTGTCTTACGGCGCGGTCAAGACCGCCGGTGAGCGGCCGTTCCCCTGGCACTCGATCATCCTCGTCTTCGATCCGGACGGACGTCCGCCGGTGAGCGACGCGGTGGTCCTGTTCACGCCGAGCAACAGCCTCGGCAACCTGAACACCCCGAACCGGCTCACCGCATATCTGCCGGTCGAGGACTTCGACACGTATCACCGGATCCTGCAGACCGAGAGCCCGGTCTTCGCCGAGTGGACCGAGGACAACGGCGGCCGGCTCACCAGCTTCTACCTGAAGACCCAGGAGGAGCCGGTCGGTGAGGGCCCGGTGGACCGCAGCGAGGGCTACACCTGATCGGGGATGGCCCAGGCCGGGCGTCGTGACTCCAGCTGAGCGGTGATGCCCTCGTTGGCCTCGTCGCTGGTACACAGGCGCGCCCACAGCTCCACCATGGCCGATCCGTGCTCGTCCAGGTGGGCGCGGATCGGCTCGGTGAGCATCGCCTTCGTCGCGGCGAGCGCGCCCGGCGACCCGGCGAGCAGGCTGGCCACCGCGAAGTCCACCGCCGCGTCCAGCATCTCGTCGTCGACGACCTGGCTGACCAGCCCGATCTCCTCGGCGATCCCGGCGTCGATCGTGACGCCGGTGAGGTAGGCCCGGGCGGCCGCGCGGTGGTTCAGCCGGGGCAGCGTCGTCAGCGCGGCCAGCGCCGGGGCCAGCCCGATCCGGGTCTCGGTGAAGCCGTAGGTCGCGCTGCGCTCGGAGATCACCAGGTCGCTGGCGCCGATCAGCCCCAGCCCGGCCGCGACCGCCTCGCCGTGCACCCGGGCGACGATCGGCTTGGGCAGCGTCACCATTGCCCGGAGCAGCGTGAGCATCGAGCGGGCGGCGATCAGCGGGCCGGCGTCACCGGGCTCGGTGAGCTCGGTGAAGTCGGCGCCGGCGCAGAACACCTCCCCCTCCGACACGAGCACCACGACCCGGACCTCGTCGTCCTCGGCCGCGGTCTGCATCGCGTCGATCAGGCCGGTCACGACCGGCAGGGAGAGCGCGTTCCGGTTGGCCGGAGAGTCGAGCATGACGACGGCGACCGCACCGTCCAGGCGGGTCCGCACGAGCGGCCGGCCCGGGTCGGCGGGTGCCGACGCTCCCATGGTCGATTGCTCCATAACACCCACAATTGCACATTAGGGGCACCTATCGCCCTAAGTACCCAGTGTCGCCTCCGTGAGCTGGCCGTCAGCCAGGTTCAGCCGGCGGGTGAGGCCGAGCGCGGCCAGGAACGTCTCGTCGTGGCTGACCACCACGAACGCGCCCTGGTAGGCGTCCAGCGCGCTCACCAGCCGGTCGACGCTGGCCAGGTCGAGGTTGTTCGTCGGCTCGTCCAGCAGCAGCAACTGGGGGGCGGGCTCGGCGTAGAGCACGCAGGCCAGCGTCGCCCGCAGCCGCTCGCCGCCGGAGAGCGCCCCGACCGGCAGGTGGGCCCGGGCGCCCCGGAACAGGAACCGGGCCAGCAGCGTCAGCCGGTCGGCCTCCGGCGTCGCCGGGGCGAACGCGGCGAAGTTCTCGGCCACCGTGCGGTCGAGGTCCAGCAGGTCGAGGCGCTGGGACAGGTACGCCGACCGCCCCGCCGCGTGGCGCAGCACCCCGCTCGTCGGCGTCAGCTCACCGGCCAGCAGCCGCAGCAGCGTCGACTTGCCGACGCCGTTCCGGCCGGTCAGCGCGGCCCGCTCGGGGCCGCGCACGCTCAGGTCGAGCCCGGTGAACAGGTCGCGCACGCGCACGTTCTCCGCGCTCACCACCGTGCGCCCGGCCGGGACCCGGGTGCCGGGCAGGTCGAGTGTGATCCGGTCTTCGTGCCGGACCGCCCGTTCCGCTTCGTCCAGGCGGGCTCGGGCGTCGCCGACCCGGGAATCGTGGGTCGCGCTCGCCTTCGCCGCCGATTCCTGCGCGCTCCGGGCCAGGCCGCCGGCCACGATCCGGGCCAGCCCGGCGTTCTTCAGGTTCCGGGAGGCCGTCCCGGCCCGCCGGGCGGCCCGCTCCCGGGCCTGCTGCGCCTCCCGCTTCTCGCGGCGGAGCTCCTGTTCGGCACTGCGGACGTCGTTCAGCGCGGCGTTCTGAGCGGCCGCTATCGCCTCCTCGTACGCGCTGAAGTTGCCGCCGTAGAGCTGAACCCCGCCCGCGTTCAGGTCGG
Organism: Cryptosporangium phraense; assembly: GCF_006912135.1. Classification (NCBI taxonomy): domain Bacteria; kingdom Bacillati; phylum Actinomycetota; class Actinomycetes; order Cryptosporangiales; family Cryptosporangiaceae; genus Cryptosporangium; species Cryptosporangium phraense. The sequence continues at coordinate 309,332 of NZ_VIRS01000005.1, forward strand.
CGATCCGGTCCATCCGGTCGAGCAGGGTCCGGTCGTGGCTGACCACCAGGGCCCCGCCGCGCCACTCGTCCAGCACCCGGTACAGCGCTCGCCGGGCGTCCGTATCGAGGTTGTTCGTGGGTTCGTCGAGCAGAAGGACGTCCGGCTGCTCGAGCAGGCGCGCGGCCAGGCCGAGCGAGACGATCTCGCCACCGCTCAGCGTCGCCAGACGCTGAGCGAGCGGCAGGCCGCCGAGGCCGAGCCGGTCGAGCTGGGCGCGGGTGCGCTCCTCGACGTCCCAGTCGTCGCCGATGGCGGCGAGGACCTCGTCGCTCGCGTCCCCGGCTTCCAGGGCGTCGAGGGCCCGGATCACCGGCGCGACGCCGAGGACCTCGGCGACCGTGCTCTCGCCGGCCAGCGGCAGGGTCTGGGGTAGGTAGCCGAGCGTGCCGGAGACGGTCACGGTGCCGCCGGTCGGGCGGAGCTCGCCGGCGATCAGCCGGAGCAGCGTGCTCTTGCCGGCGCCGTTCGGCGCGACCAGGCCGGTGCGGCCGCCGCCGAGCGAGAACGACAGCGCGTCGAGCACGACGGTGCCGTCCGGCCAGGAAAAGGACAGGTCGGTGCAAATTACGGACATGGAGAACCCTTGGCCACAGGAGGGACGAGAACGGAGCACCGCCGGGAATCACCCGGAGATGTCGTCGTCGCCTGCCATCGCGTGTCTCCTAGATCGCGGTCCGGTGCGACCGTAGCAGGGTCAGAGCCGTTCGATCGCCTCGATTACCGCGGCCGCGCCGTCCTCGGCCTCGACCTGGCCGGCCAGTTTCTGCGCCCGATCCCGGTACGCCGGGTCACGGACGGCGGCTCCCAGAGCGTCCGCCACCGTGGTGGGGTGGTACAGGCGGAGAGCCGCGGGCGCGACGCCGAGCGCGACCGACCGGTGCGCCCAGAGGTGTTGATCGGCCTGCACCGGCACCGGGACCTGCGGCACCCCGGCGCGCAGCGCCGCCGCCGTGGTCCCCGCTCCGCCGTGGTGCACCACGGCGGCGACCTGCGGAAACAGGTGTTCGTGGGGGACGTCGGCGATCGGGTGGACGCCCGGCGCGGGGTCGCCGCCGCCGCCCAGGACGACCCGCAACCCGAGGCGGCGGGCGGCCGCCACGGCGTTCGCCGTGAAACGGCGGGCCGCCTCGCCGTCGGCCAGGCTCCCCAGCCCGACGTAGATCGGTGGTGGCCCGTCGGCGAGGAACTCGGCCAGGCCGGTCGGCGGCCGCCAGCCGGCCGGGGTCTGCGGCCACCAATACCCCACTACCTGCACTTCTGGACGCCAGTCGGCGGGACGGGCCAGCACGGCCGGGCTGTAGCCGTAGAGGGTCGGGAGGTCGTCCGGGGCGTTCAGGACCCACCGCTGCAGAGCCCAGGCCAGCCGGTTGCCGGGGGCGCCGAGGCTGTGGAGGCGGGTGAGCGGTGGGGCGAAGTCGCGGGTCGGGTGGGCGGGCTGGAGGTAGGTGGCCAGCACCGGGATGCCCAGCGCCCGGGCGGCGGGGGCGGCCACGACGCCGGTGAGCAGGAGATCGACGCCGGGGCGGGTGGCCTCGGCGAGCCCGTCGGCAAGGTCGGCGAGGTAGCGGAGGGCCGGGCGGGCCGCGCGGGGGTCGAGGGCGGCCGCGGCGAGGACCGTGCGTGGGTCGCCGGGGAGGGGACGGAACTCGCTGCCGGTCGCGGTGACGAGGTCCGCGAAGGGGCGGTGAGCGGCGATCGCGACGCGGTGACCGGCGGAGCGTAAGCGGGCGGCGAGGCCGGTGCAGGGGGCGACGTCGCCGCGGGAGCCGGCGGCGACGATCAAGATGCGCATCAGGCCCCAGTGTGCGGGACCGCTGCTCGGAGCCCCGCTCCGGGGCTGGGCGGCGCGCGAGCGGCGCTGCGCGCGGGGAGGCCGCAGGCGGCGGGGGCGCCGCTCGGCGCGAGGCGCGGCTGGGCGCGGGGCGGGATTGGGCGCGGGGCGGGATTGGGCGCGGGGCGGGATTGGGCGCGGGGCGGGATTGGGCGCGAGGCGCGATTGGGCGCGAGGCGCGGCTGGGGGCGGGGAGTCAGGGGGTGGCGCGGCGGGCGGGCCAGGCGGCGCCGGCCGTCGTGAGGCGGGCGCCGATCGACTCGCGGTCGTGGAGGCCGTTCGGACGGCCCGGCTCCGGCGGCCGGATCGCGTCGGCGGCCCGCGGGCGGACCCCGGGGACGCTGGTGATGCCCCGGCGACGAGCGGCGCCGGGCGGCGGCTGGTTCCCGCGCGTGCGGTCGCGGCGCAGCGTCGCCAGGTAGATCGAGACCTGGTCGGCCGCGCGGCTGAGGTCAAGCCCGAGCCGCTCCTCGATCCGCCCCAGCCGGTAGAGCAGCGTGTTCCGGTGGATGTGGAGCGTCGCCGCGGTCGTCGTCCGATCGAAGCCGAACGCGACCAGCGCATGCAGCGTCGCCTGGAGCTCGGCCGGGAGCGGGTCGTAGACCCGGGCGCTGAGCGCGTCGCTGACCTCGGGACACAGCTCGACGAGCACCTCGGGGGCGAAGTCGGCGAGCCCGATCGGGCCGGTCCGTCCACGGCGGACCGCGACGTCGATGACGACGTGGAGGTCGCGGCAGGCGGCCGCGAGCCGGCCGCGCGCCGCGGCCGCCCCGACCGCCACCGCGATGCCCTCGGTCTCGCTGAGCCAGTCGAGCTGGCCGGGCGTGGAGCAGATGCCGTCGATCCGCTCGCCCTCGCTGAACGCGAGCAGTCCCCCGGCCGCCGACAGCTCCGCTGCCAGCCGGGCGTGCTCGGCCGCGCCGGCGCCCCGGTGGGCGGCGGCGAACGGCAGGTACGGCCCGGTCGTCGGGATGCCGATGTCCTCGGCCAGTTCGACCAGGTCGGGGGTGAGCGCGGCGGCGCCGTCGATCGCGTCGAACAACCGGCGGAACCGGCGCTCGCGTTCGGACCGGCGCAGGTCGCGGTCGTCCAGGCTGGCCTGGACGACCGCGGCGGTCATCAGGTTGATGAACGCCATCAGTTCCTCGGTCACCGTGACGACGGCGGCGAGGTCGTCCGGGCCGGCGGCCGCGCGCACGGCCCGGCAGGCCGCGTCGGCCCCCACCCGGTACGACCGGAGCATCTCGTCGATCGGGGACCGCGACGCGGCGACCGACCGCAGCGCGAGCGAGCGGGTCTCGGACTGGGGCGGATGCGTGCCGGAGAGGAGCATCCGGGTGAACATCCGGACGTGGTCGCGCACGACCGGCGTGATCGCCGCGGTCCGGTCGCCCTGGGTGCGGAGAGCGGTCAGCACGGCGGCCGCGACGGCCTCCCGATCGACGGCGTCGGCGAGATGGCGAACTCTGTCGCGGTCTACGAGATCGGACTCGGACTCGGGCATGCGGCTCTCCAGCGGTCGATGGGCTTCACCTTGGCGCGCCATTCGTCAATGGGGTGGTGATCGGGGCTGCGATAGGTCACGGATTGGGAATCTTTAAGGTTCATGAGGCTGGTGTGACCAGTGGGGTTACCGCAGATCCCTTGTGGAAGCCGACATATTGACCGGCGATCGTCACGGCTCTAGGTTGACGAACCGAGCGACCGGATGTGTTCAACCCCACATGGCATCGACGCCAGGAGGTTCACCCGTGCGGAAATTAGCTCTACTACTGGTGCTGGTTCTGGCCGGGTGTTCCGCGTCCAGCGGGAACGACGACTCGGGGCCGATCCGGATCGGACTGACGGTCCCGCTGACCGGCAACTACCAGGCCCTGGGCACCGGCGACCAGCAGGGCGCGAAGATCGCGGTCGCGCAGATCAACGCGGCCGGCGGCATCGACGGCCGGAAGATCGAACTGGTCGTGAAGGACGACAAGACCCAGCCCGACCAGTCGGTACTCGCGTTCAACGCGCACAAGTCCGAGGGCGCGGTCGCGGTGATCGGCTCCTCGTTCTCGAACTCCGCCCTGGCCACGATCCCGCTGGCCGAGCGCAACTCGATGCCGTACCTCTCGCTGGCCGCGGCCGACCAGCAGGTCGACCCGGTGCGGAAGTTCGCGTTCCAGATCCCGGCGCGGGCCTCCACCTACGCCGAGCAGACGCTGAAGTACTTCCAATCGGTGGGCATCACGAAGGTCGCGCTGGCGCACGACACGAAGAGCTCGTACGCGGTGGCCGGCTACACCGCGGTCAAGGCGAAAGCCGCGCAGTACGGCGTGACGGTCGTCGTCGACCGGTCGTTCGACACCGGGACGCAGGATTTCAGCGCGGTGTACGCCCCGGTGCGGACGTCCGGCGCGCAGGCCATGTTCGTGTGGGCGACCGGGCCGCCCGCGGTGATCGCGACCAAGCAGTTCGCCACGGCCGGGCTGTCGATCCCGCTGGTGCTGACCGGCGCGCAGGGCACGCCGCTGTTCACGAAGCCGGCCGGGGCGGCGGCCGAGAAGGTCGTGCTCTCGGCGGCGATCGGGGTGATCGGATCCTCGCTGCCCGCGTCGCCGCTGAAGACCGCGGTGGACAAGCTCGCGGTGGACTACCAGAAGCAGTACGGCGCGTACCCGCCGCAGTTCGCGATCGACGGGTACTGCGGGGTGCTCGTGCTGGCCGACGCCATCCGCGCGGCCAAGTCCACCGACGGCAAGAAGGTGCAGGCCGCGCTGACGTCGCTGTCGCTGCTCACGCCGAACGGGCGGTACAAGTACAGCGCCTCCGACCACTCCGGACTGTCCACCGACAACGTCGCGATGGCCACGGTCACCAACGGGAAATTCGTCCCGACGCCCTGGATGACGTCGCAGCTGACGACGAACCTGCCGTCGTGATGCTCGCGGTCTCCGGCCTGTCGCGGGCGTTCGGAGGCGTCTACGCGGTGCGGGACGTGTCGCTGGAGGTGCCGGCCGGGCAGTTGCACGGGCTGATCGGGCCGAACGGGGCCGGCAAGTCGACGTTGTTCAACCTGGTCGCGGGGTTGTTACGGCCCGACGCGGGGTCGGTGTCGCTGGAGGGCTCCGTGCTCGACCGGATCCCCGCGCACCGGCGGGCGGCCGCGGGCATCGCGATCGTGTTCCAGGGCGCCCGGACGTTCCCGGGGCTGTCGACCCTGGAGAACGTGATGGTCGGGGCGCACACCCAGGCCCGGCACGGGTTCGTGGCGGCGGCGCTGCGGCTGGGGCGCTGCCGTCGGGAGGAGCGGGCGATCCGGGCGTCGGCTCTCTCGGCGTTGGACCGCGTCGGGTTGACCGACTGGGCCGACACCCCGGCCTCGTCGCTGCCGCTGGGCCAGCAGCGCCGGGCCCAGCTGGCCCGGGCGCTGTGCGCGTCACCGCGGCTGCTGCTGCTCGACGAACCGGCGGCCGGGCTGCGTGCGGCCGAGCGGTCGTCGCTGGCCGCGGTGCTGGAAGACCTCCGCGAGGAAGGGCTGACGATGATGCTCGTCGAGCACGACGTCGGGTTCGTGTCCCGGCTGGCCGACCAGGTGACCGTGCTTGACCTGGGGTCGGTGATCGCCTCGGGGACGCCGTCCGCGGTGCGGGGCGACCCGGCGGTGGTCAAGGCCTACCTGGGTTCCGATGCTTGAGGTCCGCGACCTGGTCGTCCGGTACGGCACCGCGACGGCGCTGGACGAGGTCAGCCTGGACGTCGGGCCCGGGGAGATGGTGGCGCTGGTCGGGGCCAACGGGGCGGGCAAGTCGACGCTGGTGAACACGTTGTCGGGGATCGTGCGGCCGTCGGCGGGCGTCGTGCGGCTGGACGGGCGGCTGGCCCAGGTGCCGGAGGGGCGGCAGCTGTTCGCGTCGCTGACGGTCGAGACCAACCTGCGGCTGGGCGCGTGGGGGCTGGCGCGGGCCCGGCGGGATCCGGCCCGGATCTACGCGCTCTTTCCCGACCTGGTGGCGCTGCGGGGCCGACCGGCCGGGTCGCTGTCGGGCGGGCAGCAGCAGATGGTCGCGGTCGGACGGGCGTTGATGGCCGACCCCGACCTCCTGGCGGTGGACGAGCTCTCGCTGGGGCTGGCTCCGATGGTCGTGCGTGACCTGGCCGAGCACCTGACCCAGCTGAATCGGGAGCGGGGGCTGGCCGTGCTGCTGATCGAACAGGAGACGACGCTGGCGTTCTCGCTGTGTTCGCGGGCCTACGTGCTGGAGGCCGGACGGGTCGTGGCGTCGGGGCCGTCGGCGTCGCTCCGGGAGGACCCGGCGGTCGTGTCGGCGTACCTGGGAGGTCTACCGGGATGATCGAGTACCTGGTCGCCGGCACCGCGCTCGGCTGCACGATCGCGCTGCTGGCCAGCGGATTCGTCGTCGTGCACCGGGTGACCGGCGTGGTGAACTTCGCCCAGGGGCTGTTCCCGGTGGTGGCCGGGCTCTCGTGCGGGACCCTGCTCTCGTCGGGGTGGCCGCACGGGCTCTCCGAGCTGGCCGCGGTGGCGCTGGCCGGCGTCGTCGGCGTCGTCGTCGGGGTGGTCGCGATCGGGAAGCCCGGCACGCCGCCGCTGGCGTCGCTGGTGATCACGTTCGGGCTCGGCTTCCTGGGCTACGCGGTCGAGATCATCGTCTGGGGAGATCAGCCGCGGTCGTTCGACGGGTGGCCGGGGGTCCTGACGCTCGGCGGGGTGCGGATCCAGCACCAGTGGGTGCTGGTGGCCGGGGTGGCGCTGGTGGTCTTCGGGTTGCTGGGCGCGTTCTTCGGGCGGACGTACCTCGGCCAGGGCCTGACCGCGTGTGCCGCCAACCCGTACGCTGCCCGGCTGGCCGGCATCAACGTCCGGCGGATGGGCCTGTACGCGTTCGGGCTCGCCGGTCTGCTCGGCGGCGTCGCCGGCGTCCTGCTGACGCCGTTGCAGTCGATCGCGTTCGACCGGGACGTCGCGCTGGCCGTGAACGGGTTCGCGGCCGCGGTGCTCGGCGGGCTGGACCGGCCCGGGACGGCGCTGGCCGGCGGCCTGCTGCTGGGCGTCGGGCAGACGCTGTTCGCGGGGTACGTCGACGGTTCGTTCCAGACCGAGGTCGCGCTCGGGTTCATGGTGCTGGTGATGGTGGCTCGGGCGATCCGGCAGCCGGTGACCGTATGAAGACCGGCATCGCGTTCGGGATCGTGGCCCTGGGGCTGCCGTTCCTGCTCGACGACACCCAGATGTCGGTGTACGTCCTGATGGGCCTGGCGGTGCTGGCCGTCACCGGGATCTCGCTGCTGATGGGGTACGCCGGGCAGGTGTCGCTCGGGCAGGCCGCGTTCTACGCGGTGGGGGCCTACACGGCGGCGGTCCCGGCCGTGCACGGGTGGCCTCCGGTGGTGGGGCTGGTTCTCGCGCCTGTCGTGGCCGCGGGTGTGGCCGCGCTGCTGGGGGCGTTGCTGCTGCGGCTGCGCGGGCACTACCTGGCGTTCGCGACGCTCGCGCTGCAGCTGATCATCCTGTCGGTCGCGGCCGAGATCGACGTGTTCGGCGGGGCGATCGGGTTGCAGGGGATTCCGTTGCTGGGGGTGGGATCTTTTTCTCTGGAAGCGCCGCGGGAGTACGCCTGGCTGACGTGGGTCGCGGTGTGTGTCGTGCTGGTGTTGACGGCCAACATCGTCGCGTCGCGGCCAGGGCGGGCGCTGCGGGCGCTGGCCGGGAGTGAGCAGGTGGCGGCGGCCAGCGGGATCCCGGTGATCCGGTACAAGGTGACGGTGTTCGCGCTGTCGGCGGCGTATGCGGGGCTGGCGGGTGGGATCTACGCGTTCTTCCTCGGGTACATCGCGCCGGGCTCGTTCACGATCGCGATGTCGGTCGAGTGGGTCGTCATGGCGGTGTTCGGCGGGCTCGGGACGCGCTGGGGGCCGGTGGTGGGCACGGTGGCGGTGACGTTGGTCGTGCAGGTGCTGAACGATCTGAGCACTCGTCCGGGTGCGCCCAGCTACGCGCCGACCGTGCTCGGGTACGCCGCCTACGCGGTGCTGCTGATCGGGGTTCTGCTGTTCATGCCGGGTGGGGTGGTGCCGGCGTCGACGCGTATCGGCGATCGGGGGCCGGTTCGTATGATTCGGGAGTGGCGTATGTGGCGCTTGTGGTTTAGCCCGAAGTCGCGGGACACGACGCGTCCGTGAGTTCCGTCCCGTTGCCCCGGAGGCAGGCGGGCACCTCGCCTCAGCACCTGCTGGTCACGCTGCTCGGCGACTACTGGAACGGGCGTCTGGAGCACCTTCCGTCGGCGGCGCTGGTCGCGCTGGTCTCCGGCTTCGACGTCGGCGAGGTGAGCGCGCGGGCGGCGCTGCGCCGGCTGGCCCACCGCGGGGTGCTCGAGTCCAGCAAGGTCGGGCGCAACACGTACTACGGCCTGTCGGCGTCGGCGACCCGGACGATCGTCGCGAGTTCCAGCCGGATCGTCGCGCTGGGCGCCGAGGACCAGCCGTGGGGCGGCACCTGGACGGTGGCCACGTTCTCGCTGCCCGAAGCGCAGCGGGACCTGCGTCATCTGTTGCGCAGCCGGTTGCGCTGGCTCGGGTTCGCGCCGCTGTTCGACGGGGTGTGGGTGTCGCCGCGCGCCGCCGCCGACGAGGTGCGCGAGTTCCTCGACGAGCTGCGGATCGGATCGGCGGCCGTGCTGCGGGCCGAGGAGGCGGTCGGGACGCCGCTGATCTCGGCCTGGGACCTGGACGAGATCCGGCACGCGTACGAGTCGTTCCTCGCCGACACCGGCCCGTTGAGGGCGAGGCTCGATGGCGGCGACGTCGGGTCGGCCGAGGCGCTGATCGCGCGCACGAGGCTGATGGACGTCTGGCGGACGTTCCCGGCGCTCGATCCGGACCTCCCCGAGGCGGTGCTGCCGCCGGACTGGCCCCGGAGGAGGGCGCGGGCGGTTTTCGGGGAGCTGTACGACGAGTTGGGGCCGCTGGCCGAGGCTCGGGTGCGCCAGGTGTTGGCGCGGTTCGATCCGGGGTTGGCGGGGCTGGTGCGGCACCATACGACGAGAGAGCTCAGCCGCTGAGGCGCGGGGTCCGCCCCCGGGCGGGGCGGCGGCGTCGGGTTGCGCGGCTGGTTGGGGTGCGCGGCTGGTTGGGGTGCGCGGCTCGTTGGGGTGCGCGGCTCGTTGGGGTGCGCGGCTCGTCTGTGCGAGGGCGCACGGCCTGGGTGGGTGAGCGCCAGCGCGGTGAAGGGCACGTTGAGCTTGAGGGCCGTTCGGCACCCACCGATCGGTGGGTGCCGAATGGCAGGACAGGATGCGTGACAAGTCTCCGCAGTATTGCGGTATTGCTGGGAGGACGTTGGCGGGCGGGCGGGCGGGGTAGCGAGCGAAACGGCGGCAGCGCTGAGCGCCTGAGGCCGGCCCGGTACCCCGAAACGCTGCGGCCCCGGGTGCGCGCTGGAGCGACTCCGAGCCGGCGCAAGCCGCCGAGCGGCGCGAAGCGGCGGGCAACGCGAAGCGGCGGGCAGCCGGGGGTTGGGCGGCGCCGGAGCAGCACTCTGGCGCTGAGCGGGCAGGTGCTGTCGAACTGGGCGCGTTCGGGCCGAGCGGGCGCATTGAGGCAGGCTGTGGCGCGAGCGCGCCCAGCGTCGGCGCTCAGGCGCTGAACGCCCCGCTGACCCTCTTCCGGTGGAGGTTGCGATGCAGCGGATGGGCTATCCGCGGCGGATCGTGCGCCGGCTAGGTAAAGCGATGACCAAAAGTGGCCAGCTCCGCGGGTTGCTTCGGATGTTGGCGGGCAGATGGGCGCTTCTCGGGAGGAGGGGCGACAGAGCCCTATGAGCAGCCGTTTGCGGTGGTCGGAGAGGTCAGTGCGGTGCTGAGTGCTCGGTGAGCCGGTCTCCCGACTTGCTGCGGTGTGGGTGCGTTGGAGTAGGGCTCATTTCGGGGGATCGCCTTCGGGGCCGGTCGTGCCCTCGGGTTGGGCTCGTTAGGGCCGAGTAGGTGGGTCCAGGTGGGCTACGCCCGGCCCGATCGTGCCCAATCCGCCCGAAATAGCCCACCACCGCATCGCGGATGATCGCTAAACATCTGCCGCCCGCCTGGCGCCTCGCCGCCCCGCCATACGGCCGCCCGCCGCCTTGCCACACGCCTACCCCGCCACACAGCCGCCCCGCCACACAGCCGCCCCGCCACACAGCCGCCCCGCCACACAGCCGCCCTGCCACACGGCCGCCATGCCGGCCCCGCCGTAGCTCGCCCCACGGCAGGCCGCCCCGCCGTAGGCCGAGCCGCCGCAGGCCGCCCCACCGCAGGCCGAGCGACCGCGAGCCGGGCCACCGCAGGCCGCCCCGCCGCAGGCCGGCCACCGCAGTCCGAGCCGCCGCAGGCCGGGACACCGCGCGGGGGCGGCGCCGCGGGGGGCGTTGCACACCCCCCGCAACCGGAGGGTGGGTCAGCAACCCGCTACGGAGGGGCGGGACGGCCCGCGCGCGGCCCGTGAGCGTCGGTCGCGGAAGCGACCGGGCCCCGCCCGGCAGGCGTAATGATCCTCGACTCACGGGAAACCCGACCGACCAGGAGAACGAGGCCGGGGTGCAGTGCGGTTGATTCGCGGTGGGAAGACTTGCGAAGCTCGGCGGCCGGTCGATGGGGTGTCCGAAGCGAAGAGGGGGTGCCGTGCGACTACGTCTCACCGAGCACCCGGGGCGGGCGACCCGGGTGGCGCTGGTCTGCGCCCTGCTGAGCTTCGCGTACCTGGCCGCGGCCTGGAACGCGCCGATCGCGCCGCCGGTGGTCGGCTGGATCGCGCCGCTGGCGTCGGTCGTCGTGGGCGTGTACTCGACCGTCCGGCTGGTCCTGGCGACGCCGCTCGGGCCGGCCTCCCGGCGCTTCTGGCGGACGATGGCGCTGGCGGCGGTGTGCATCGGGGTGGGCGCGGTCAGCCAGATGATCGACACGCTCGGGCGGGGTGCGCCCACCCAGGTGCTGTCGAACCGGACGAGCGCGTTCGACCTGGCCGGCGTGGTGCTGATGATCGCGGCGATCCTGCTGGTGCCGGTCAACAAGCTGACCCGGGCCGCGTGGGTGACGTTCGCGCTGGACGCGGGCACGGTGCTCGCCGGCGGGGTGCTCTTCACCTGGTACTTCGCGATCCGGAACATCGGCGACTTCGAGGCCACGACCGGCTCGTCGCTGCCGCTGGTGGCCACGGTCGCCACCGGCTTCCTGGGCGTGCTGGTGCTGCTGCGGATCTCGTTCGCGGGGGTCCGCGAGGTGAGTCCGGGCGCGTTGCAGCTGCTCGCGGTGGCCGCGCTGACCTCGTGCAGCGCCGCGGGGCTCTCGCCGCAGCTGGCCGAGCGGCCGTACCTCAACACGTCCTTCCTCGCGTTCCCGTTCGCCTACGGCTTCCTGACCGCGGCGGTCGACCGGCAGCGCCGGGCCGCGCTGGCCGCGCTCGACGGCGACGAGCCCCGGCGGCGGCCGGCCCGGGTCCGGTCGCTGTACCTGTTGCCCTACGTCGCGGTCCTGCTGACCGACGGCGTGCTGCTGGCCACCCTCGACTCCCCGGCGGACGCCGGTCCGGTGATCGTCGGTGCCGTGGTGCTGACGGCGCTGGTCAGCGCCCGGCAGCTGGTGAGTTTCCGGGAGAACGGGCGGCTGCTCCGGCGACTCGACAGCACGGTCGCCGACCTCCGCGAGTCCGAGAACCGCATGACGCACCAGGCGACGCACGACGGGCTCACCGGCCTGGCCAACCGGGCGCTGATGGCGTCGCGCCTGGAAGCCGCGCTGGCCGCGCGGGAGGACATCGTGTTCGCGCTGATCGACCTGGACGACTTCAAGGTGGTCAACGATCGGCTCGGGCATGCGGTCGGTGACACGCTGCTGGTCGCGGCGGCGTCGCGGATTCAGGAGGCGGTCGGGCCGGATCATACGGTCGCTCGATTGGGCGGCGACGAGTTCGCGGTGCTGCTCCGGGGTGGTTCTTCGCCCGCCGCGGCGAGCGGTTC